>JBIIRG010000054.1:0-15343 GCA_044341665.1 Phycisphaerales bacterium
GGCCGTTCGACTCACCGCCGCCGGCGACGGGCTGCGCGGTGAGGCCGTAGATGAAGGGCGAGGCCGAGATCTGCACGGCGTCGGCGAGCGACCACACCTGCGGTCCGTTCGAGCCGAGCACGAAGTCGACGCCGCCGGCGCTGTTGGTGCCGTAGTTGTGCGGGCCCCAGTCGTGGCCGACGTCGTAGGTGATCGGCGTCGACCAGGCGGCCGCCGCTGCATCGAAGCAGAACCGCATGGTGCGCGAGGCATGGGCGCTGCTGTCGCTCAGCCCGAACATCGAGCGCTCGCTGACGAGCATGCAGCACTCGTTGTCGAAGGAGATGTCGGAGATCGGGTTGGTCGGATATCCCGGCGCATAGGGCTGCGTCGCGAGCTCGAGCCGGTCGCTCGAGGGGAGGAACGCGCCCGCTGCATCGATGCGCACCGAGCGCACCGTGTTCGGGCCGGCGCCCACCGAGGCGCCCGAATCCTGCGACCACACCGAGTAGTAGATGCGGTCGCCCGCGAGCTTGACGGCCCACGCGCGCTCGCCGAGCGGCGCGGCGCCCGGCGCATCGCCGGCCTCGGCGAGCTGGTTGCCGTTGCCGTTCATCGGTCCCGCTGCGCTCCCGGTTGCGAAGTCGAACGCGTGCACCACGCCGGTGGATGCGTGGATGGTGTAGATGCGGCCATCCTCGAAGTTCGACGCGATGAGCAGGTTGCGCGTGCAGTCGAAGTCGAGCTGGCCGACGCCGGGATACGGCGCCGTCGGGCTCAGGCTCGGATCGACCTGCTGCGGCAGCACCTTGAACGGCGTGCCGTCGATCGCACCCGTTGCGCCGTTGATGCGGTAGATCGCACCCGCGCCGCCGAAGCCGACGAGGTCGAAGTTCACGAACCAGTTGGGGTAGACCGTGGTGTGGGCGACGAAGATGTTGCCCGCGCCGTCGAAGGTGTTGCCGAACACGGCGCCGAGGGTCGGGATGTCCCACGTGGGATGCGTGTAGCGCTGCGTGTTCCAGTTGGAGATCGGCGGTCCTCCGACGGGCGCCGCCGTCTGGTCGCCGATGTCGACGAGGAAGAGCGCGGGACCGCTTCCGAAGTCGCGGAACTGCGTCGCAACGGCGACCTGCCCCGGCGCAAACGGCGTCGAGAGTCCGTCGACGAGCGGCGGCCGCGCGCCGCAGCACTCGCCGCACTCGGGCGGCGTGAGCGCGCCGCCGTTGCCGCCACCCTCGCACGGCTTGCCCTCGCATTCGATGCGCACCGAGCCGGTGAATCCCGGGCTGTTCGGCTTGGTTCCCACCTGGATCAGGTAGCGCACGCCGCAGCGGACCTCGCAGGTGACCTCCGACTGCTTCTCGCAGGCGTCGTCGCTGCAGCAGAGCGGCGCCATGTCGCCGGGACAGTTGCAGCCGACGGCCTCGGGGTAGATCGCGACGACCGTGTCGCCCTGCGTGAGTCCGCAGGTCGAGATGCGCACCATGCCGTCGCAGTCGGCGGTCCAGCAGAACCAGACGTCGCGGCCGAGGAAGCCGCTGGCGCCTCCGCCCTGCACGCACTGGAGCACGTTGCCCTGCCCGCTCGGCGTGGCGGTGGTGAGGTCGAACGGCACCACGACGGCCCCTGCGATCGGGGTCGGCGCGGCGCAGTCGTCGGATTGGGCGAGGGCCGGGGCTGCGAGGATCGCCGCGGAGATCGCGGCGAGTCCGAGTCGGGTGGCGATGCGGTTCATGTCTTTCTGGTCCTTCGTGATGGGGGTGTGGATGCGGGTCAACGACGTCGCAGACGGGATGGCGCAGGAGCGCGCCTGTCTTGCTTCCGCACGGACGCGCTCCATCTCTCAGGTCGGCGGAAAATCCACGGACGGCGGCGCTACACTGCGGATCCGCCGCCGGTGTGGCGGAACTGGCAGACGCAGCGGATTCAAAATCCGCCGCCCCCTAAAGGCTTGCAGGTTCGATTCCTGTCACCGGCATCACGCAGCGCTCCCGCCTCGGGGGCGCTGTGCGTTTTTGGCGCGCAGGCCGGAGGAAACGGGCGTGAACGCGGCACCTCGCAAGTAGAGTGCCGACATGCCGTTCGTCACGCTTCATGCCGCATGCGCGATCGCAGCCCTGTCGGGCCCGGTCGAGCGCGGCGTTGACTTCGAGCGCGACATCGCACCGATCCTCGCGGCAAAGTGCCTGCCCTGCCATGGGCCGGAGAAGCAGCGGAGCGGCTACCGGCTCGACGTGCGCTCGATCGCGCTCGAGGGCGGCGAGCTTTCGGCGCCGAACATCCGCGCGGGCGACGCCGAAGCGAGCCCGCTCGTCCGCTACATCACCGGTGCCGACGCCGACATGACGATGCCGCCCAAGGGCGAGCCGCTGAGCGAGGCGGAGATCGCGCTCGTGCGGCGCTGGATCGACGAGGGCGCCGTGTGGCCCGAGCACGCGAGTGCGACCGTGGGCGATCCGCGCGACTGGTGGAGCCTGAAGCCGATCGTGCGGCCCGAGGTTCCCGGCGGCGAAGCCAACCCGATCGACGGATTCGTGCGCGCGCGCCTGCAGCGGGACGGACTCGCTCCTTCGCCCGAGGCCGACGCGCGAACGCTCTGCCGCCGCGTGTACTTCGATCTCACGGGCCTGCCGCCGACGCCCGAGGAGCTCGATGCGTATGTCGCCGATCCCGATCCGCGCAAGTACGACGCGCTCGTCGACCGGCTGCTCGCGTCGCCGCGCCACGGCGAGCGCTGGGCGCGCCACTGGCTCGACGTCGTGCACTACGCCGACACGCACGGCTTCGACAAGGACAAGCCGCGCGAGCACGCGTGGCCGTACCGCGACTACGTGATCGGCGCGCTCAACGAGGACAAGCCGTTCGCGCGCTTCCTCGAGGAGCAGATCGCGGGCGACGTGCTGTTCGCAGGCACGCGCGACGGCGTCGAGGCGCTGGGGTTCCTCGCCGCGGGACCGTGGGACTTCATCGGACACGAGGAGGTCGGCGAGGACAAGATCGACGGCAAGTTCGCGCGGCACTTCGACCGCGACGACATGGTGGGCAACGCGATCGGCACGTTCGCGAGCGTGACGGTGCAGTGCGCGCAGTGCCACGACCACAAGTTCGATCCCGTGTCGCAGGAGGACTACTACGCGCTGCAGGCGGTGTTCGCGGCGGTCGACCGCGCCGACAAGCGGTTCGACGCTGCGCCCGAGGTCGCGGTGCAGCGCGCATCGCTCGCGGCCGAGCGCACGCGGCTCGTGGCCGAGCGGAGCGCGATCGACGCGGCCTTCGCGCAGGCGGGCGGCACGGAGCTCGCGTCGCTCGAGCGCGAGCTCGCCGCCGCCGCGCGCGATCCCGCAGCCGAGGCACCCGAGTTCGGCTACCACAGCGAGATCGCGCTCGACCCCGCGCAGGCGAAGTGGGTGCAGGTCGACCTCGGCGCGTCGCGCGCGTTCAACGCGGTGGCGCTGCTCCCCTGCAGCGACGATTTCAACGGGATCGGCGCAGGGTTCGGCTTTCCCGAGGAGTTCCGCATCGAGGCGTCGGACGACCCAGACTTCGCCGCCGGCGTGACCGAGATCGCCCGCGGCACCGCGGCGATGCTCGGGACGCCGCGCACGCGCGCGGTCGTGCTCGACACGCAGGGCGCGATGGCGCGCTTCGTGCGCGTGACCGCGACGCGACTCTCGCCGCGCCGCGGGGACTTCATCTTCGCGCTCGCGGAACTGCAGGTGACCGACGCGACCGGCCGCAACGTCGCGGCGGGCGCGCCGGTGACGAGCCTCGACAGCATCGAGATGGCGGAGCGCTGGCGGCGCACGAATCTCACCGACGGCATCGCGCCCGCGCTGCGCGCAGCGCCCGGACGCGCGGACGAGCTGCGCGCCCAGCGCGAGTCGCTGCGCCGCAGGCTCGAGTCGGACGAGGTCACGCGGCGGCGCGCCGAGATCGACGGCGGCATCGCGGCCACCGACGCCGCGGTCGCGGCGCTGCCGCCCGAGCAGGTCGTCTACGCGGCCACGGTCCACACGGGGTCCGGCGCCTTCGTCGGCACCGGGTCGAAGGGCGGAACGCCGCGCGAGATCCGCGTGCTCGCGCGCGGCCAGGTCACGCAGCCGGGCGCACTGGCCGAGCCGGGCGCGCTCTCGATGCTGGCGCCGCTCTTGCCCGCGCGCTTCGAGCTCGCGCCCGATGCGCCCGAGTCGGCGCGCCGCGCGGCGCTCGCGCGCTGGCTCTCCGACGAGCGCAACCCGCTCGTCTGGCGCTCGATCGTCAACCGCGTGTGGCACTTCCACTTCGGCCGCGGCATCGTCGACACGCCCAACGACTTCGGACGCATGGGCGGTGCGCCGTCGCATCCCGAGCTGCTCGACTGGCTCGCGGCGGCGTTCCGCGACGACATGGATGGCTCGCTCAAGGCGCTGCACCGCCTGATCGTCACCAGCGCGGCGTACCGCCAGCGCTCCGACACCCGCGACGCGAAGGCGGAGTCGATCGACCGCAGCAACGCCCTGCTCTGGCGCGCCAACGCGCGCAAGCTCGAGGCCGAGGCGCTGCGCGACGCGGTGCTCGCGACGAGCGGCTCGCTCGACCTCGCCGCAGGTGGCCCCGGCTACCGCGACTTCAAGGTCGAGCGGCCCGAGCACTCGCCGCACTACCGCTACGACCTCGCCGATCCCGACGACCCGTCGACATTCCGGCGATCGGTGTACCGCTTCATCGTCCGCTCGCAGATGCAGCCGTTCATGACGGCGCTCGACTGCGCCGATCCATCGATGCGCGTCGACCGCCGCAACCAGAGCACGAGTCCGAACCAGGCGCTCGCGTACCTCAACAACGGCTTCATGCTCGCGCAGGCCGCGCGCTTCGCCGCGCGCGTGCGCACCGAGGCGGGCGACGCGCCGGCGGCGCAGGTCGAGCACGCGGTCCGGCGCGCGCTCGGGCGTGCGCCGACCGACGAGGAGCGCGCGCGGCTCACCGAGTTCACCGCGGCGCACGGCCTCGAGAACACCTGCCGCGTGATCCTCAACCTGAACGAGTTCTCCTTCGTCGACTGAGCGCACCGATGCGAAACGACTCGCCCTTCCACCGCATGCCCGCCCACCGCGCGCCGACGCGCCGGGAGTTCCTCTGGCACGCCGGCGGCGGACTCGGCGGCGTCGCGCTGGCGTCGATGCTGTCGCGCGACGCGTTCGGCTTCCTCGGCACGGGCGAACCTGCCGGAGGCCCTCCGCCCCTCGCCTTCGCGCCCAAGGCGAAGCGCGTCGTGCAGCTCTTCATGGCCGGCGCGGCCAGCCACATCGACCTCTTCGACTACAAGCCCGAGCTCATCCGGCACGACGGAAAACCGAGCGATTTCGGCGAGAAGGTCGAGACCTTCCAGGACGGGCTCGGTCCGTGGCTCCGGCCGGTGTGGGACTTCAAGCCGTACGGCCAGTGCGGCAAGCTGCTCGGCGAGACCGTCGCAGAGCTCGGTGCGCACGTCGATGACATCGCGTTCATCCACAACGTGACCAGCCGCTCGGGCGTGCACTCGACCGCCACGATGCTGCAGTCGACCGGCTTCCAGCTGCCGGGTTTCCCGGGCGCGGGCTGCTGGGTGAGCTACGGCCTCGGCTCGATGAACGAGAACCTGCCCACCTTCGTGGTGCTGCCCGACCACCGCGGCCTGCCGTCGAACGGCGTCAAGAACTGGGACAGTGCGTTCCTTCCCGGCGAGCACAGCGGCACGGTGATCTACCCAGGCACCGCGAACCCGATCGCCGACCTGCGCCCGCACGAGGTCGGGCGCTTCGTGAACGACGCGAGCGAGCGCGATGCGCAGCGTCTGCTCGCCGGGCTCAACCGCGCGCACGAGGCCTCGCGCGACGGCGATCCGCGCCTCGACGCGCGCATCAAGAGCTACGAGCTCGCGGCGCGCATGCAGCTCGCGGCGCCCGAGGCGCTCGACGCGAAGGCCGAGCCCGAGCATGTGCTCAGGCTCTACGGGCTCGACCGCAACCCGCAGACCTGGGACACCGACATCAACGAGGCGGAGGAGTCGTACGTGTTCGCGCAGAAGTGCCTCACCGCGCGGCGCCTGCTCGAGCGCGGCGTGCGCTTCGTGCAGGTGTGGAGCGGCAACGACAACTCGTTCCCGCGCCGCAACTGGGACTCGCACGAGGACATCCGCCGCGACCACGGCCCGCTCTCGCGCGGCATGGCGCGCGGCGCGGCGGCGCTGATCGCCGACCTCAAGCAGCGCGGCATGCTCGACGACACGCTCGTCATCTGGACCACCGAGTTCGGCCGCATGCCGAGCTCGCAGGGCGGCAAGGGGCGCGACCACAACCCGTTCGTCTTCACCAACTGGATGTGCGGCGGCGGCATCAAGGGCGGCGTGACCCACGGCGAGAGCGACCAGTGGGGCTTCAAGCCGCTCGACCGCCGCAACCCGACGACCGTCTACGACATCCACGCCACCATGCTGCGCCTCCTCGGCATCGACCACACCAAGCTCACCTGGCGGCAGAACGGCGCGGACCGGCGCTTGACCGACGTGCACGGCCACGTGATCGAGCCGATCCTCGCGTAGCCTCACGCGCTCGCGGAGCCGTTTACAGGATGCGCCGACTCACTCGCCGCGCACGCTCGCCGTGTAGTTCGGCGCTTCCTTGGTGATCGTGATGTCGTGCGGATGGTTCTCGATGACCGTCGCGCCCGAGACCTTCACGAAACGCGCCTTGGTGCGGAAATCCTCGAGCGTGCGGCAGCCGCAGTACCCCATCGAGCTGCGCACGCCGCCCACCATCTGGTAGACGTAGTCGGCGAGCGCGCCACGATAGGGCACCATGCCCTCGACGCCCTCGGGCACGAACTTGCGCGCATCCTTGATGCCGGCCTGGCCGTAGCGGTCGCTCGAGCCCTGCGTCATCGCGCCCTCGCTGCCCATGCCGCGGTAGCTCTTGAAGCGTCGGCCGCGGTGCAGCACGACCTCGCCCGGGCTCTCGTCGAGACCGGCGAACATCGAGCCGAGCATCACGCACGACGCACCGGCGGCGATCGCCTTCGCGATGTCGCCCGACTGACGGATGCCGCCGTCGGCGATCACGGGAACGCCCTGCGGATCGCAGGCGCGCACCGCCTCCATCACCGCGGTGATCTGCGGCATGCCCACGCCCGTCACGACGCGCGTGGTGCAGATCGAGCCAGGGCCGATGCCGACCTTGACCGCGTCGGCGCCCGCGTCGATGAGCGCCTTCGCGCCGTCGGCGGTGCCCACGTTGCCCGCGATGACCTCGATGTTGAAGCGCTTCTTGACGCCCTGCACCGTCTCGATCACGTTCTTCGAGTGACCGTGCGCGGTGTCGATCACGAGCACGTCGACCTCGGCGGCCAGCAGCTTCTCGGCACGCTCGAACTGGCGCACGCCGATCGCGGCGCCCACGCGCAGTCGGCCTCGCGCGTCGCGGCACGCGTTCGGATGCGTGCGCACGTTCTCGAGGTCGCGCATCGTGATGAGGCCCTTGAGCCGCCTGTTCGCATCGACGAGCAGCAGCTTCTCGACGCGCGCCTGGTTCATCATGCGCTCCGCGTCCGTCGGCCGCGTGTCGAACGGCGCGGTCACCAGCGTGTCCTTGGTCATGACCTCGCCGACCTTCGCCTCGCTGCGGCCGTTGAGGAACTTCATGTCGCGGCGGGTGAGGATGCCCACGACCTCGCCGCGGCTCGTGCCGTCGGCGGTCACGGGGAACCCCGACACGCCATGCTCGGCCATCAGCTTTGCAGCGCGCCCGACCGTATCCTCTGGAGACAGCGTGACCGGATCGACCACCACGCCGTGCTCGCTGCGCTTGACCTTGGCCACCTCGCGGGCCTGGATCTCGGGCGGCAGGTTCTTGTGCACGATCCCGATGCCGCCTTCTTGCGCGAGCGCGATCGCCAGCGCGCCCTCGGTGACCGTGTCCATCGGAGCGCTGACAAGCGGGATCTGAAGCTTGACGTTGCGGGTGACGCGCGTCGACGTGTCGACGAGATCGGGCGTCAGGTCGCTGTAAGCGGGAATGAGCAGGACATCATCGAACGTGATGCCCTCGAGGACGATCTTGGCTTCCATCGCGGGATCATGCAGGAGCGTCCCTCGCCCGTCAACACCCGCCCGAGAACCGCCCCGCGGACGCAGCGTCGACGAGGGTGGTTCCGTTTGGAACGCGTTTGCGGTAAGGTGTTCGACTCCCCCCGCTTCAGCGCGGCGGGTGTGGCGCGCTCCCCGCGCGCCGCAACGACAGCAAGCCCGAGACCGCCCGCCCCCGATCGCGCGTCCGCATCGCGCCCCGAGGACGGGTGACAACCCGAGAGAGACCCGACACGAGGCCAACCGCATGGGTGCCGTCCGCAACGAACTGCTCGTCCCGCTCGCGATCGCACATCGCGGCACCGCCGCCGGCGAAGGCAAGAAGGCCTGGATCTCCTGGCTCGAGGCCATCATCCGCGTCGAGGGATCCGACCTGATCGTCAAGAGCGGCCTGCGCCCCCGCGTCCGCCATCGCGGCGTGCTCAAGGACCTCGACACCGACGTCTGCATGCCCGACCAGATGTTCCAGGTGGCGAAGGACATCCTCGATCCCAACCAGATCGACTACTTCGCGCGCCATGGCTCGATCGACTTCGCGTACGACTACGCGAAGGACGGCGACACCGACGGCGCCTCCAGCCGCCGCTTCCGCGTGAACCTGTTCATGGCCCGTGGCCGTCCCGCCCTGGCGGCGCGTCTCATCACCAGCCAGATCAAGCGCTTCGAGGAGCTGTACCTGCCGCCGAGCCTCGGCGACATCTCCATGGCTGCGCAGGGCCTGATCCTCTTCTCCGGCGTCACCGGCTCGGGCAAGTCGACCTCGATCGCCTCGATGCTCGACTACGTGAACCAGCGCAAGAAGGTGCACATCATCACGATCGAGGACCCGATCGAGTACATCTTCAACGACGCCAAGGCCACGATCAACCAGCGCGAGATCGGCATCGACGCGACGAACTTCAACGACGCGCTCCGCGCGCTCGTGCGCGAGAACCCCGACGTCGTGCTCGTCGGCGAGATGCGCGACTACGAGACCTTCGAGGCCGCCATCCGCGCCGCAGAGACCGGCCACCTCGTGTTCGGAACCATCCACGCGAGCTCGGCCTGGCAGACCTTCGGCCGCATCTACGACCTCTTCCCCGAGAACGAGCGCGAACAGATCCGCAAGCTCCTCGCGTACAACCTGCGCGCGATCATCTACCAGAAGCTGCTCCCGACGCTGCACGCCCACATCGCGCGCATTCCCGCGATCGAGATCCTCATCAACAACCCCGCGGTCCAGAAGTACATCCTCGAGGGCCGCGAGGGCGAGCTCCTCGAGATCATCAAGCGCAGCCACGACGAGGGCATGCTCGACTTCACGAGCGCGCTCGTGAAGCTCGTCGAGGACAACTACATCCACCAGCGGATCGCGCTCGAGGCGACGCCCAAGCCCGAGGAGCTCAAGATGCGCCTCAAGGGCATCGGCTGATCCGCGAGCCGGCACGCACCGGCAACTGCGGCGGCGAGAGATCCGTACCGACAGCCTGAAACCGTTCGAGAGACCTCATGCAGAACCCCCTTCCGACCATCACGCCGGTGCTCGCCGAAGCCCAGATCCTGATGAGCATCGCCAAGCCGATCATGCTGGTGGCGCTGTTCATCCCCTACATGCGCTTCGTCGCCAAGTTCGAGCTCGATGCGCGGCGGTTCACGCTGCCCGTGCTGCAGCTGAACGCGATCTTCCTCGGCGTGGCGCTGGCGGCGCTCGCGGTGATCGTGCTCATCCCGATCTTCTGGATCGGCTGGATCCTCGCGCTCGTCATGTTCGCGGGAACCATGTTCGGCTACTGGAAGTACCGCGACCAGCGCGTGCCGCCGGGCGAGAAGTTCAAGTTCGCGACCGACACGTTCTCGAAGGCGATGGACGCGCGCCGCAAGGCCGCGGCCGAGAAGGGCGCGCAGGTCGTGTTCATCGACGCCAAGGGCGAGCGCCAGGGCGCGCCGCAGAAGGAAGATCCCGCGCTCCTCGTCTACCTCGCGCTCGAGCAGGCGCTGTTCGGACCGCTCGAGGCGCGCGCCACGCGCGTCGACCTCGCGAGCTCCCAGCAGGGCGTGACGATCGCGATGACGGTGGACGGCGTGCGCAGCAAGCGCGACCCCCTGCCGCCCGACACGGGCAACGCCGCGATCGACCTCCTCAAGCGCGTCGCGGGCCTCGACCCGGCCGACCGCCGCCGCCGCCAGCAGGGAACCTGCAAGATGGAGAGCCCGCTCGGCAAGACGGAGCTGACCGTCACCACCAGCGGCTCGAGCTCGGGGCAGTCGGTGCGCATCGACTTCGACCGCGCCTCGCGCTTCGGCAAGTCGATCGACACGCTCGGACTCGCGCCCGCGCAGCTCGACGCCCTCCGCGTGTTCGAGAAGCCCGAGCGCCGCAAGGGCGTCATCCTGGTGACCACGCCCGCCGGCCAGGGCCTCACCACGCTCGCGTACGCGCTCATCGGCCGCCACGACGCCTACACGAGCAACGTCAAGACCCTCGAGCGCGAGGTGCAGTTCCGCGTCGAGGGCGTCGACCACAAGAAGTTCGAGCCTGAGGCCGGCGTCGAGGACTTCGGCGCGATGCTCACCAAGATCATCCGCCGCGACCCCGACGTCGTCCTCTGCGGCGACATCTCGGAGCCGGGCTCCGCCAAGGCCGCAGCGCTCATGGGCATGGAGTCGCCGCTCGTCTACGTGCTCGTTCCCGCCGACAGCATGGCGACGGCAATCGCCATGTGGATGCAGTCGGTCGGCGACCCGAAGATGGCCACGCGCTGCCTGTCGGGCGTCGTGCACCAGCGCGTGATGCGCACGCTCTGCCCCAACTGCAAGAGCCCGTTCACCCCCGCCCCCGAGCAGGCCAAGAAGCTCGGCATCGCGGCAGGCAAGGAAGTCCAGCTGTTCCGCCCGAGCGGCAAGGTGCAGGTCAAGAACCGCATCGAGGACTGCCCCGTCTGCCAGGGAACGTCGTACTTCGGCCAGACCGGCGTGTTCGAGGTGATGTCGCTCGACGACGAGGGCCGCCGGCTTCTCTCGGAGAACGACTTCCGCACCGCGTACGCGCGCGCCGTGCGCGAGCAGAAGATGATGCAGCTTCAGGAAGCCGCGCTCCTCAAGGTGCGCACGGGCGACACGAGCCTCGAGGAAGTGCAGCGCATCTTCGCACCGAAGCAGGCCGCAGGCGCTGCGAAGGCGACGACGGCCGCGTCCCCAGCGACCGGATCGACGCCGGCTTCGCCGAAGGGCTGACCTCGGCCGAGTGCGCGGTCGAGCGCGCGGTCAAACACGCAGAGAGAACCACGACAGACATCCCTCCGAACGGCCGGCCCAGCGGGGCACCGCATCGAGCAGGAGCACACGATGGACGCAATCCTCAACATCATCGTCATCGCTTTCGCGGCCCTCATCGCCTACTGGTGGGCGACGCAAGGCCTGTTCAGCGCGGTCCTGCACCTCGTCTGCGTGACGGCCGCGGGCGTGCTCGCGTTCGCCACCTGGGACCCGGCCACCGACCTGCTGCTTGGCGTCGCGCCGCTGCAGCCGTACGCGAAGGGCACGGCGCTGCTGCTCCCCTTCGGCGTGTACCTGCTGGTCCTCCGCGTGCTCGCCGACAAGCTGGCGCCCGACAACCTCAACTTCCCGCACGCCGTCAATCTCGGTCTCGGCGGCGTCGTGGGCGTGACTGCGGGCTTCCTCACGGTGGGCATCTCGCTGATCGGCATCGGCCACATCCACAGCTCGCGCGACCTGATCGGCGTGGTCGGCAGCGCGCGCACCACCAAGAACCGCGGCCAGCCCGAGCTGCGCACGAGCGCGCTCTGGGTGCCGATGCACACGATGACCGGCGATTTCTTCGCCTGGCTGTCGACGTCGTCGTTCTCGCCGACCCTCACGAAGGCGACGCTCGCAAGCGAGCAGCCCCAGCTCGGCCACCAGGCGTTCGGCCTCTACCGCGACACCTACACGCGCAGCGGCCGCCTCGCGCGCACCTCCGCCGCGCCTGGCTCGGTCGAGATCGTGCGTGCCGTCCAGACGCAGGAGGTCCCGCTCCCGAACGGCGAGGTCATCGCGGGCTATGTGGTCGACCTCCGGTTCGGCCCCGGCGCGACCACCGAGGGTCAGGGTTTCGCGATCTCCGCGTCGCAGCTGCGCCTCGTCGGAACGCCGAAGGGCAAGCTCGGCATCGCCTATCCGATCGCGTGGGCCCAGCCGAACGCCAACGGCGGCCGCGGTACGTTCCTCTTCGACGACGCAGGGCACTTCATCTCGTCGCCGCCGGGCACGACCACGCTCGACGCGACCGTTGTGTTCCCGGCCGATGCATTCAGCGCCGCCCCGCCCCGCTTCCTCAGCGCGATGGGGCTTCGCCTGCGCTTCCCCGCCATCGAGCAGCTGTCGCCTGGCAGCGAGGCCCGTGCCATGCTCGAGGGCCTCGGCGGCGGCGAGACGGTGGCTGCACCGTCGGACCTCACGCCGATCAGCACCGACGACCTCCTGCTCACCGACTCGATCACGCCCGCGACCGCCGACCTCAACAACCTCGGCGCGATGGACGTGAAGGACACCAACTACCTCTTCCAGGGCATCGGCGAGTACGAGCAGGGTGGCTTCCGTGGCAACAAGGGCGTGATCGTCAAGGGCATCTGGGCTCCGCCGAACACGCAGGTGGTGCGCCTCAACATCAGCCGCGGACCGTCGAACTCGATCGACATCTGGAACGACCGCAGCAAGGTGCGCGAGGAGGCCGGCGAGGGCGCGCGGCTGGCGCTCGTCGACGATCTTGGGCGCGAGTACTACCCCGTCGGCTACATCCACGCCGTCGGCACGGGCGACCGCCGCATCAACATCCGCCTCGACCGCGCGGGTCAGTACTACAAGATCGACTCGTTCCCGAACCTCTCGAGCGCGGGTTCCGACAAGCTCTACGCGATCTTCACGCCCGGCAAGGGCCGCACGATCGTGGGCGTCAAGCTCGGCGACAAGTGGGTGGCGGGCGCGAGCCTTCAGATCCCCGCGGGCGCGACACAGTAACGAGCCCTCGCCAGGGAACCATGCATCCATCACCACGCCCCGCCATCGCGGGGCGTGGTTGCGTTCGGGCGCAATGCGTGCGCTGGCGAATCCGCAGGCGCGCGCCCCGTGCGACGGAGACGAGGGGATGTCGCATGCGATCGCCGACAGCACCGAGCCGAATGCGTGAGCACGCGCCAGGCGATCGAGATCCGCAGCGGATTTCGCGGGGTGCAGTTTCGTGGGAAAAGAAAAGCACGGACCGCTTCTCTGGGCTGCGGCGACGGCAGAATCCCGTCGCTCCGATACGGAGCACTCCAAGCCCTCTCAAGAGGGGAACAGACTTCAGGCGTGCCCTCGACGATCGACGGATGACGTTCGATCGGTCGGGGGCGCGCGGGCATCACGTGCACCATGAACACCATTCCACGACAACATCCACTCCGGCGCGACCGCGTCTCGGCCGAGGCGCCGAGCGTTCCGGCCAACCGGCGGCAGCAATCAACGGTTTCCAGGCTGGCGGACGCCATCCGAAGCACCATCGCGCACCTGCGGCACGACGGTCTCGCCGTCGCGTGCGCGTCGGTCATCCGACGAGCGCTGCCATGGCTCTCGCGGCCCCCTCGCGATCCAGGGGAGCAGGCGGCGGAGCGATTCCTCAGCCTGCTCGGCTACCGCGTCCTCGCAAGGAACTGGCGAAGCCCGGGGAGCCCGCGCGACGAGGCCGACCTGATCGTGCAGACGCCCGATGGACGCGAGGTGGTCGTGGTCGAGGTCAAGCGCACGGCGAGCACGTGGGACGCGCTCGAGCGCGTGGATGTGCGCAAGCGAGAGGTGCTCTGGCGGATCGCCCTCTCCCTCGAGGAGATCCGCGACCGACAGCGGCTCGGCGGCGGCGAGCCGTGCGCGCGGGCGCTGCGGCACGCACTGCGTGCCGCCGACCCCATTCGCATTGACCTCGTTGCCGTGCGCGGCGACGGGCGGGGCTGCGCGGTTTCCGACCACCTGCCAGGGATCCTGAGCCGACGACTGCTGGCGGATCGGCGGACGCGCGACGGCTGATCGGCAGGGCGCTCAGCGCCAGTAGCGCTCGAGCGCGAACGCGACCAGCCGCTCCTCCATCGCGCTGATGTCGTCGGTCACCCAGCGGCTGCGGAGGGTGCCGATGTACCGCTGCCGTTCGATGGCGCGGCGGATGTCCCGCAGCTGTGCCGTGATCGCAAGCTGGAGATCCATGTCGTACACCGACCGGGCGACAGGCTGGTCGATCGACAGCACGGCGAACCAGGACGTCAGTCCACGCTGCTGAAGCGATGGACTCACACGGTCGACGGGCAGGTCCTTGATGCGCGACTTGACCGCGTCGGTCAGCGGCAGCCCGTCGATACCCTCGTCGCCGAGGTCGCTCGACTGCCAGAGCCCGCCATTGGCGAGACCGAGCTCCGTCGCGATGGCGCTGAAGGGTTTGCCCTCCGCGACCATTGCCTCGACGCGCGCCACGCGCTCCGCCTCCGTGGCCGGGTCGAGCTGGATGCGTCCGATGCGGATCTGCCGCGGCGGGTTGTAGACCTTGACGTCGCGCTCGTACGCCTGCAGCACCTCGCGCCACGACACGATGGCGCGCGGCTCGATGCGCTGGTTGAGCAGCCGCATGGCCAGCGCGACATCACGGCGCTGCGCGAGGAACTCGTCGAGCGACTTGTCCTCCTCCGAGGCCAGGCTCGCCTCGGCGGCAGCGCGGCTTCCACCGCGCTCCGCGATCGTCTCCTCCTGGATCGAGCGGACCCAGGCGAAGAGCCCCTGCTGCTGCTCGGGCGACAACTGCGATTCAGCCTCGGCCACGATGAGCTCGTTGTCGACGGTGCGCTTGAAGAGCGCCTTCACCGCACCCACGAACTGCTGCCGGCCGACCGCGCGATCGGGGTTCGACGCAGCCGCCACGAGTTCCTCGGCGATCGGCTCGAAGAACGAGTCGGCGAAGATCGGCCGTCCGTTGATCTGGCCGACGAGCGCGTCGACCGGCCAGCTGTTGCCGGGATCCACGCGACTCGCCACGACGAGCGGGCTCGATGCGTCGACGGCCGTCGTCCCATCGGCACGACGCTCGCGGACGACACCGCTCGCCTCGACGCGGCTTCCGTCCGCCGAGATCACCTCGGTCACCGCGACCTCCGGCCCATCGGTGACCTCGGGCGACATCACGTGCGTCGAGACAGCGAGCCCCTCGGAGCGGAGCGCATCCTCGGTTCGCGCGAAGTCCCCGAGCGCGATGCGCCGATCCCCGGAAAG
>JBIIRG010000217.1:0-4939 GCA_044341665.1 Phycisphaerales bacterium
CGGTCGTGTTCAGCGACTGGGCCGGCATCGGCGATCCGCGCGGGATCATCCCGTATGCCGGTGGCTTTCTCGTGGGCAACTCGACCGACGACGATCTCGAGCTCGTGAGCGCGGCAGGCGCGGTCAACCCCCTGCCCTTCTTCAACTCGGACGGGATCAGCAGCATCAACTTCCCGCAGCAGCTGGTCGACCTCGGCGCCGGCAGCGTGATGGCGGTGGGCTTCTCGGCGCCGTGGGGGCTCTTCCTCTTCGACTCGAACGCGATCAACTACGCGTCGTACCGGGCGCCCGAGGTCTTCCTGAGCCCGCGCGGCGGCGCGCTGCTTGACAACGGCCAGTACCTCTACACGGGTGGCACGCGCATCGATCGCTTCAGCACCAAGGACTATGTGAACGTGAACATCGTGAACCAGGCGGGCGCGAGCTTTCGCTGGGTGACGCGGTACACGCCGCCTGCGCCGTGCGTGGGCGATGTGAATGCCGACGGATCGGTGGATGCGAGCGACCTGGCCGTGGTGCTCGGCGCATGGGGTACCGCGGACGCGACCGCCGATCTCGACGGCAATGGTGCCGTGGGCGGCTCGGACCTCGCCGTCGTGCTCGGCGCGTGGGGACCGTGCCTGTAGCCCGCACGCGGTGACTTGGGAACCAGGCGACAACGGGATCCCGGCAAACAACGGCAAGGCCGCGCGATGACTCGCGCGGCCTTGCAACAGTGTTCGGCGATCGCGGGGTGCGATCGCTGGATCGGTCGGTGGATCGATCAGCGGCGACGGCGACCGGCGAGGCCAGCGAGGCCAAGGAGCGCGATCGCGCCCGGCGCGGGAACGGCGCCCACGCTGACGGTCACGTTGTCGATGCGGTTCGAACCGGACGCTGCACCCGCCACGAGCGAGCGGAAGCGGAAGATGACCTCTGACTGATTGTCGGCCGCGGCCACCGACACCGAGGTGGTGTAGATCGGATTGCCGACCGTGCTCGACCAGGTACCAGGCGCGCCACCGCCGCCCGACTGGAGCACGGCGTAGCTTGCGAGCACGGTCGACCAGTTGCTGCCGCCGTCGATGCTCATGACGAGCTCAAAGCTCGCGGGGCCGGTCGAGCTGCGGGCCTGATCCCAGGTGAGGTAGATGTCGCTGTAGCCGAGGGTCGAGCAGCGCGCCTCGTAGTAGTCGCCGATCGACCAGTTGTTGCTGGAGAACGCGTACTGCGAGCCGTTGCCAGCGGGCGACGTGTAGGTCGCGGCCGCGAGGGCGTGGTAGCTGCTGAGCACGGAGCCGGTGGTCTGGACGCCGAGGTCGCCGGCGCCGACCGAGTAGGTGTTGCCGGTGGGCACGTTGCCGGCGCCAGTCGGGAAGGCGGTGGTGATCGTCCAACCGCACACGATCGTGGCGGAGGCGGTCGAGGCGACGGCGGACACCGCGGCCAGGGTCGAAAGGAACTTGAGGGACATCTTGATCTCCGCGGCGGACGCCGCTTGCGCCGAGGCGTTGGCAGCTCGCCAACGCATTCGGCAGGGACAGGGAACGGACAGGGATACACGCACACACACACGCACCGCGTGCCGGAAAGGCGCGCTCCCGACGCGCGCGGGGACGAGCGGGCGTCGGAAGTGCGACTGAACTGCACGAAAGCGTCCAACAGACCATGCCTGTCGCGTGAATACGCGGCATGCACGCACTTCTCCCCAAGCCCTGGACCCTGGATCCTCCACCACGGAGTCTACATCAACTGCGGCAGCGCATTCAACCACGCCCGCGACGAAAGGCGGCGCAGTGCGATTCCGAATCGCTGCGCATGTCGGTATTCCACTACATCGATCCCCGTGGCCGCCGCTCGGGCCCCTACACGGAGTCGGAGCTCAAGCTCCTGTCGCAGCGAGGCTTGCTTGAGGATGACGGCGACATCGAGATCGCCGGACTTGCGACGCCCTGGAAGGTGATGGATGTTCCGTGGCTGCGTGCGGTGGCCGAGGCAGCCACGCCTGCGGTAATCGGACCGCCACCCGATGCAGCGCCCGCGACCGAGAACGCCCCGCCCCGCTCTCCCGAGGCGGCGATCGGACGCATGGCGGCGGCCGCTGCGGCGGCGCCGATCCCGACGGCAGACGACCGCCCCAGCTGCTCCCGCGTGGTCTACGTGCTGCTCGCGATCCTGCCCGCCTTCGTGGGCATCTTCGGCCTTCACAACCTCGTGGCAGGCTACTTCTCGCGCGGCATCGTGGCGCTCGTGCTCTCGGCGTTCACCTTCATGGGCGCGTGCATGATCGTGCTTCCGCCGTGTGCGTGCATCGGCGCACCGATCTGGGTCGTGCTCTTCGTGATGAGCGTGGTCGAGGCGATCACCGTGACGACCGACGCGCGCGGCCGCGTGCTCGCGTGAGTGCGATCACACGATCGTGAGCAGCGTCTGCAGCGTCTCGTCGATGGTGGCGATGTAGCGGGCCGCCGCCTGGAACTGACGCTGGTACGAGAGCATGTTGATCGACTCCTCGTCGAGCGACACGCCGCTGGTGGCCTGGATCTGCGCGTCGAGGCTCTCGCGCACGAGGGTGGCGCTCTCGGCCTTGGTGTTGGCGGCCTGCGTCCGCACGGCGAGGTCGGTGGTCGCGCTCTGCCAGAAGCCGCGGATGCTGCGTCCGCCGAGGCTCTCGACGCCGAGCTGCTCGAGGCCGGCGATCGCGAGCGCCGCGGCGTTCGAGCCCGGCACATGCCCCTGTCCGGCGGCGAGGAGGCGCGGATCGTCGACGAGCGCCTGGTTGACGGCGATGTCGACGCCGCTCGAACCGCCAAAGAACGAGTTGATGCCGAGCGCGGCGAGGACGCCCGACGAGTCGTCGGAGAAGCTGACCTCGTAGCCGCTCGACGCATCGATGCGGAGCGTGCCGTCGGGCGTCGAGGTCGCGGAACCCGTGCCGCCCGGGAACGCCGCCGAGATGCGGGCGGCGAGCTGGTCGAGCGAGGTGGTGTTGGGGTCGACCGCGATGAGCACCGTGGTTCGCTCGCCGGTCGACTGGTTGGTCACATGCAGCTCGAAGGAGCCGTTGCGGATGTCGAAGGGCAGGCCCGCGCCGTCGGCGGCAAGGTTTGCGGTCCGGTCGAGCACGGCGTTGAGGCCCGTGACCGAGGCGAATCCGCGCAGTCCCTGACCCTGCGAATGGATGCGGTTGACCTGGAAGGCGAGCTCGCGTGCGAGCGTGTCGAGGTCGGCGATGGCAGGATCGACCGTGTCGGCGCGCTGGCGGAAGAGTGCACCCACCTGGCCCCCGTCGGGGCTGAGCGTGGTGCCGTCGGCCCTCACGCGCAGCGACACCGTCGTGCCGTCACCCGAGGACTCGGTGCGGAGGACGATGCCGCGCGACTCGCCCGCGAGCACCACGGGCACCGAGCCGACGAGGATGTCGAGCGCGCCGTTGGGCTGCTCGACGGTGCTCACGGGGATGTAGGCCGAGATCTCGTCGACGAGCATGTCGCGGCGGTCGCGCAGCGCGTTGGCGTCGCCGCCTGCGCCGCCCTGCTCGGTCTCGACGATCTGGCGGTTGACCTCAGCCACCTGGTCGAGGAGCCCATCGACCGTGCGGATGGTCGAGCCGAGCGCGCGGTCGATCTCGGTGCGCACATTCACGTGCTCCGATCGCAGTTCGCGAATGGCGGTGGCGAGGCCGCTTCCCTGCTGCACGACCACGGTGCGGACGGCCTCGTCGGTCGGGTTGTTGGCGAGCTCGCTGAAGCTGTTGAAGAACGCGCTCAAGCGGCTCGAGAGGTCCTGATCGCTGAGCTCGTTGCGGATGGTCTCGATGGCGTTGAGGAACCGCTGGTCGATCTCGGCTGCATTCTGGTCGCTGATGGCGTTGCGGGCGCGGCCCTGCAGCGCGACATCGACGGTGCGCTGGATGCGCGCGAGCTGGACGCCGGTTCCGATGAAGCCGCCCCGTCCGATGTACTCGGGGCGGCTGGGCGACAACCGCGCGACCTGACGGTTGTAGCCCGGGGTCGCGGCGTTCGCCATGTTGTTGCCCGCCACCTGGATGGCGGCCTGGCTGGCGAGGATGGCCGACTGGCCGATCTGGAGTGCGCCGTTGATGCTCATGGGAGTTGCCCCTCGATCGGGCCGGGGTTACGACTTGATGTCGAGCGTGGACACGACGTTCGGACCGATGGTGATGGCGCCGCCGCGCGAGTAGACCTTGGCGTGCGCGAGGGCGGAGTGGACCGACTGCATGATGCCCGCCATGTGGGCGGAGAGCCGCTCGGTCGCCTGACGGACGACGCCCGATTCGCGCTGGGTCTCCTCGATCGTGCGGCGGAGCTCGCTGCGCACGAGGTCAAGCCGCGCGCGGTCGGGCTCGGACAGCCGCGCAGCGATGTCGCCGAGCGTGGACTTCGGGGGAAGCGCAAGGCGCACGGTGAGCTGCGCGAGTTCCGTCATGCGGGCCCGCTCGAGCTCGGTCATGCGCAGGGTGAGCGCCGGCTCGCCCTTCTCGATGCGGCCGAGCGCCGCGAAGTCGGCGACGCGCACGGCCTCGCGACGCGCGCGGACGGCGGCGAGGATCTCGCGCTGCACGGAGAGCGTTGCATCGAGGATCTCGAGCAGGCGCGTCGCCTGCGGACGGACGGCGGTGGGCCGGGGCGCGCTCATCGCGGGCCTCCCCCGCGTGTGACGGCATGCGCGGCGACTTCGCTGCGTCGCGCCATCGAGCGCTCGAAGCGGTCTGCGGTGCGCTCGACGAGCGCGAAGTTCGACCCCTCGACCACGCGGTCGGCCAGGATCGCGTCGAACATGGGACGGAAGCGCCGCTCGGCGGTGCCGGGGCCGAAGCCTTCTGCTGCGAACCCACCCTCGCGCAGCTGCGCGAAGACGGGCTTGACGAGGCCCTCGGTCACGAGCGTCTTGGCTGCTTCGTAGGCGAGGGCGCGCGTGTCGCCGCTGCGGGCGCGTG
>JBIIRG010000218.1:0-4933 GCA_044341665.1 Phycisphaerales bacterium
GCATTCTCGCCCACATAGCCTCCCGCGGTGCGGGTGAGCCCGTTCATGAACCACGCCGAGAACTCGCGCGAGGTCGGGTTGAACCACAGCACGTCGCCCTTGCGGTCGCCGTCGATGTCGCCCACCGGCGTCAGCTGGCAGGTGTCGGGAATGCCGTCGCCGTTCATGTCCGACACGTCGCCATCCGCCAGCTCGCACGAGTCCGGCGTGCCGTTCCCGTTGCAGTCGGCCGAGTCATCGAGGTAGCTCACGCGCATCTTGGCCGCGGAGGTCGCGCACTCCGCCTGCGACACCAGCGAGCTCGCGCTCAGCGTGAAGGTCGCGTCGCCGTCCTCGAGCATCTCGTTGAACATGGCCGCGGGGATGAAGATCGTCTCCTTCTGGAAGCTGGCGGGGCAGTTCGCGCCGCCGCTCGGGAAGACGTAGTCGATCACCTGGCCGTTGAACGCAAGCGTGAGGTACTCGCCGGGCGACCCGAGATCGGCCTTGACCTCGACCTCCACCATCACGTCGGTGACGGCGTCCGACACGTCCTCGAACGCCAGCGTCACCGTGCTGCCCGAGGCAAACGGCGCCACCGTCGAGCTCGAGAAGAGCAGGCTGCCCTCCTCGCACGAGTCGATGCGGTTGTCGATGTTGCAGTCGAGGTCCGAGTCCGCGGCGATCTGGTCGAGATCCGAATCACCGTCGTCGTCGCAGTCGAGGTTGAAGAGCGCTCCGGCAAAGCCGAAACCGAGCTGGAAGTCCTCGTACACCGTGCCGAGCGGCGCCGCGGGCGGTTCGTCGAGATCGTTCGAGGTGTTGCCCCAGACCACGATCTCGCCGTCCGAGCGCAGGGCTCCGAGGGTGTAGCCGTGCGCGCGCAGCGACGAGTAGGTCTCGCCCGTTCCGAGCGCCGGCACCGACTGCTGCAGCAGCGTGTTGTCGCCGACAACCTGCACGGTGCCGTCCGACAGCAGGAACGCCGTGGTGTCCCAGCCGCAGGCAAGCGCGGCAACCGTCTGTCCCGCGCCCAGCGTGGGCTGCGTCTGCTCGCCCTCGGTGTTGTCGCCCCAGAAGACGACGTCGCCCGAGTCGGTCAGCAGCGCCACATGGTCGCGGCCCGCAGCGAGATCGAAGGTTCGCACCGCACCGACGGGCACGGTGCTCTGCCCTGCGGCGTCGTCGCCCCAGGCATGCACATCGCCGTTGAGATCCACGCCAAGCGTGAAGTTCGAGCCGCAGCGGACCTTGGTGTACGCGAGCGCGATGACATCCACGTCGCACTGCCCGAAGTCGTTCGCGCCAACGCACACGATGGCGCCGTCCGACCGCAGCGCCGCGCTGTGATTCGTCCCCGCAGCAAGTGCCGTGTAGGTCACGACGCCGGCCACCACCGGCACCGTCGTCTGTCCGAAGGTGTTCCGCCCCCATCCGCGAACCGCGCGGCCAGGCGCCAGGATCGCCAGCCCATGCGCATCGCCAAGCGCGATCGCGCTAAACACATCCACGTACCGCGGGTCGGGCGGCGTCTGCACCGCGTCGACGTCCGCACCCCACATCACGATGGGGGTGATGTCGTCGGCCTGCGCACTGCCCTGTGCAAGCAGTGCGCCGAGGCATGCGGCCGCGATGGCGGCGGTCGAGACGGCAGGATGCAAGCCGGCGCTGCGCGCGCTGGTCGGATGGGTCGTCGGAATCATCGAGTGCATGTTCATCGCGGGTTTCCAAGGGTCCTCGTCGGGCCGAACGGGCAACGCCCCTTCGACGAGGGTTCGGGTACAGCGTCTCAAGCCATGGAGAGGGCAGGAGATCCGAAGGTCTATCGGTCCAAGGTCAGGGGTTCCCCCACGAGAAACGGCGAGTCGATTCGACTCTTGTGGATATCGCCGAGCGCCAAACGCCGCGGCTCCGTCCGAAGTTCGCTCTATCACTTGGGCCATGCAGAAACGCGGCGCCGCACCGCGCCGAGCCGCGCACGGGCCAAAATGAGAACCGCCCCCGTCGCGGAGACAGGGGCGGTAGGGTCGGAAGAGTTCCGAGAGGCGATCAGCGGATGTTCGACCATGAGCTCGGCACCGAGCGGATGAAGCCGCCCGACTGCTTGACCAGGCCGTTCATGAGCCAGCCGTTGACGTCGCCGTTGGCGGTGTTGCGCCACAGGATGTCGCGCTTGCCGTCGCCGTTGAGGTCGGGAGTCGCCACGATGCGCCAGCCGCTGCCGACGGTCGTGGAGATGTAGTTGCCGGTGCGACGGGCGAGCCCGTCCATGAGCCAACCCGACACGAGGCCGAGCGACTCGTTGTGCCACACCACGTCGGCGCGGCCGTCGGCGTCGAGGTCGGCCACACCCGCCACGCGCCAGTCGTTGCCCGGCGCGCAGGCGTTCGCGATCTGACCCTGTGCCGAGACGCCCAGGCCGTTCATGAGCCAGCCCTGCACCGCGGTGCCCGAGTCCTGCCACAGCAGGTCGTCCTTGCCGTCGGCGTTGATGTCACCGACGCCGAGGAAGCGGAGCCCCGCCGAGTTGCCGAGGAACCCGCCGGCGGTCTTGGTGAGGCCGTTCATGAGCCAGCCACGGACTTCGCCGGTGCTGCTGTTGCGGAGGATGCAGTCGGCGCGCTGGTCGCCGTCGAGGTCGCCGAGGGCGATGATGTCCCAGGCCGCCTCGAGCGGGCCCGAGATGAAGGCCTGCTGGGCGACGTTCGTGTTGTTCATGAGCCAGCCGACGAAGCGGCCGGTGTTGGTGTCGCGCCAGATGAGGTCGGCGCGGCGGTCGGCGTTCAGGTCGCCGAGACCGCGCGGCGAGAAGCCCGCGCCGGGATCGACCGTCGTGAAGGTGCCGCCAAAGCGGGTCAGTCCGTCCATGTTCCACATGGTCGACTTGCGCGAGGCGGCGTTGAACCACGCCACGTCGGACTTGCCGTCGCGGTTGGCGTCGTCGCGCACGAAGGTCACGAGCGACGCGAGCGGCGTGTTGTACTGAACGTGGTCGATGACCAGCGGGATGATCGAGGCGACCGTCACGGTGTCGATCCCGATCGCGCTCTCGAGGCCAATGAAGTAGTCGTCGCTCGCGTCGTTCGGCATGCTCAGCACGTCGACCACACGCGACTCGGTGGAGCCGTCGGTGTAGTACACCGTGATGGTCACCGGCACGGGCGCATCGATGCCGCTCGAGTCAGTCACGACGAAGCCCACGCGGGTGGGCGCGCCACCAAGGAGCTTGGCGGAGAACTCGAGCGCGGCGAAGCCGGGCACGAAGTCGGGAGCCCACTCGCCGATCGCGAGGCTGTGGCCGAGGGCGCCGCTGCCGTCGAGCGCGACGTCATCCGCATCGACCGAGTTGCCGTCGATCATCATGACCGGGCCGTTGATCACGAGGCCAGCGGGGCGCAGGCCCTCGAAGTCCTCGACCAGCAGCGACGAGGTGGGGAAGGCGCTGTCGCCGATCGCCGAGTAACCCGGCATCTCCGTCCACATCGCGCCGCCTTCGTCGCCCGCGAGGGCGCTCGAAGCAGCAAGCGAGCAGGTCATGCCGACAGCGGTCCAGCCAATGGCACGCATGCCACGCGCACTCAGGTTCAAGTTCTTCATCTGTGTTCTCCTCTTCCTTCGCCGTATACGAACCGTGACGGACAGACCCTCCGCGGTCTGCACGACACGCACCCCTCAGAAAGGCAGACGCCGCACACAGCGCGGTCTGTACCGAGCTGTCTACGTGAAGTCTTCCCTGACCTCAACGACAACGATCCGTCGCCCGAGATCATAACCCAAGCGGTCGGTGACCGCTCGCGTTCCTGTGTTCAAAGTGTGCCACGGAAGGCGGTTCTGTCCACGGAGCGCCACGTACTTTCCGTCACGCGCCTGGACGCACGGTCGTGCGAGATCGGACAGGCGTTTCAGACCCTACAGACCGCACAGACCGCACAGGTGGAACATCCCGCGCACGCCTCACACCGCGTCGCGCAGCGGGTTCAGTCCGAGGTCGCGCATCTTCCGATAAAGCGTGGTCCTGTTGATGCCCAGGCTCGCAGCGGCCCTCGATCGGTTCCAGCCGCTGGCCGCAAGTGCGGCAAGCAGCGCCGACCGCTCGGGGTCGCGCATGGCGTCGGCCAGAGTCTTCGGAGAAGCCTCCTGCTGCCGAGGCGTCGGTGCGGGCAACGGAAACGGTCCGCGCTCCAGCTCGCCCTCGCGCGGCACGTCGCGCTCCGCGGTGACTCGACTCTCCGCCGCGCGGTCCACGTGCGATCGCACGCGCTCCGGCAGATGTGCGGCCGCGATCCAGGCGTCGTCGCACAGGATCACGGCGCGCTCCACGGCATTCTCGAGCTCGCGCACGTTGCCCGGCCAGCGATACGCGCGCAGCAGCGCGACGGCGTCGGGCGTCAACCCCAGGATCGTCCGCCCGAGCTCCGCGGTCTTGGCCCGAAGGAAGTGCTCCGCAAGCGCGATGGTGTCGTTCGGGCGCTCGCGCAGCGGCGGCAACTCGATCGGCAGCACGTGCACGCGATAGAAGAGGTCTTGTCGGAAGCGCCCCTCGTCGACGAGCCGCTCAAGCGGCTGGTTCGACGCCACGATCACGCGGACGTCGACCTCGATGGTCTCGTCGCTGCCGACGGGCTCGAACTTGCGTTCCTGCAGCACGCGCAGCAACTTGAGCTGCATCGACGCCGATGCCGAGTTGATCTCGTCGAGGAAGAGCGTCCCGCCACTGGCCGCGAGGAACCGCCCCTTCTTGTCGGCCACGGCGCCGGTGAACGCGCCCTTCACGTGCCCGAACAGCTCGCTCTCGAGCAGCGTCTCGGGAATCGATCCGCATGCGAGCTCCACGAAGGGACCATCGGCGCGGTTCGAGGCCCTGTGAATCGCCCGCGCAAGCAGGCTCTTGCCGGTGCCCGACTCGCCGTGGATGAGCACCGTCGAGCGCACGCGGCTCGCGGCCCGTGCAAGC
>JBIIRG010000220.1:0-4874 GCA_044341665.1 Phycisphaerales bacterium
CGGCGACGCGTTCCTCGAGCGCGAGCGCACGGCCAAGCGCAACCCGATCGAGCGGCTCTTCGACGGCGCGCTGTCGCCTGCGCATCGCCTCGGCGAGCGCGAGCTCGCGGAGTTGCCCGAAACCGAACTCAAGCGGCAGTTCCCCCTGCTCGGCGAGGTCCTGCTCGGCCACCTGCGCTACGGCACCCACAGCGGCAACTCGAGCTCGATGTGCCACCCCTATGTGCGCCGCTCGAACGCCGAGTCGCGCTCGATCGCGATGGCGGGCAACTTCAACCTCACCAACTCCGCCGAGCTCTTCGCCAAGCTGGTCGAGTACGGGCTGCACCCCGTGGGCGACAGCGACACGGGCGTCGTGCTCGAGAAGATCGGGTATTTCCTCGACCGCGAGCATGCGCACCTCGAGGCGACGATGGGCGAGGGGTCGTTCACCAACCTCGCGGGGGCCGAGCTCATGCGCGAGGTCTCGCGCCAGCTCGACCTCGCGCGCGTGCTGCGCCGCGCGACCGAACACTTCGACGGCGGCTACGTCTTCGCCGGCATCCTCGGCAACGGCGACAGCTTCGTCTGCCGCGATCCCGCCGGCATCCGACCTGGCTTCTTCCTGGTGCACGACGAGTGCATCGCGGTTGCAAGCGAACGCGCCGCGCTTTCCACGGTGTTCAACACCGACCCGCGCGACATCGAGCCGATCCCGCCTGGCCACGCGCTCATCATCAAGCGCTCCGGCGAGTACGCGATCGAGCGCTTTGCCGACCCGCTGCCCCTGCGGCAGTGCACCTTCGAGCGCATCTACTTCTCGCGGGGCAACGACCCCGCCATCTACCGCGAACGCAAGCAGCTCGGGCGCAACCTCGCGCCGCGCGTGATGGACGCGGTGCGCGGCGACATCGACCGCATCGTGGTGGGCTTCATCCCCAACACCAGCGAGACGTCGTACTACGGGCTCGTGGAGGCGCTCAACGAGGAGCGGCAGAAGCTCGCGGCCGCCGAGATCTGGCGCAGCGTGCAGTCGGGCGCCGCCACCCGCGAGACCATCGAGGCGGCGCTCGCCGGACGCGTGCGCGCCGAGAAGGTCGCGCACAAGGACCAGCGCCTGCGCACGTTCATCACCCACGACGCGGCGCGGCGCGACCTCGTCAACCACATCTACGACATCACGCGCGGCACGGTGTACCCCGACGACACGCTCGTCGTGGTCGACGACTCGATCGTGCGCGGCACGACGCTGCGCGAGTCGATCATCACCATGCTCTCGCGGCTGAACCCGAAGTCGATCGTGGTCGCGAGCTCCAGCCCGCCGATCATGTACCCCGACTGCTACGGAATCGACATGAGCCAGCTCGGCCGCTTCATCGCGTTCGAGGCGGCGGTGGCGCTCGCGCGCGACACCGGGCAGTCGGCCGTGCTCGATGAGATCGAGGCCAAGTGCAGCGAGCAGGCCTCGCTCCCGCCCGAGCGAATGAAGAACCACGTGCGGCTGCTCTACGACCTGTTCGACCTCGGCCAGATCGAGGGCAAGGTCGCGGAGCTCGTCCGCTCGAAGTCGCTGGCGTGGCCGGGCGAGATCCGCGTGATCTACCAGTCGGTCGATGGGCTGCGCATGTCGATGCCCGACTATGCCGGCGACTGGTACTTCACGGGCGAGTATCCGACCCCGGGCGGTTATCGGGTCCTGAATACCGCCTATCTCAACTGGCGAAAGGGCTCGGACGCCCGCCGCGCGTACTAGCGCCCACCGACCATGCTCCTCGCTTCTTGACGGGAACCATCGTTTCCGTTCTACTCTCCCCTTCCCCCATAGGGCACCGAACGCGCTCGTGCGCACCGCCCTCATCAGCAGAACTCTGGAAGAACTATGTCGCGCTATCTCGGTCCGAAGGTCAAGCTCTCGCGCAAGGTTGGCGTCCCCGTTGCGGACATCCCCAAGCACACCTCGAAGCGTCAGCTCACGACCCCCGGCATGCACGGCTTCCGCGGCCGTCGCCAGAAGGACTACGGCATCCGCAAGGATGAGAAGCAGAAGGTGCGCTTCCACTACAACGTGCTCGAGCGGCAGTTCCGCCGCTACATGCGCGAGGCAGGCCGTCGCCAGGGCAACACCGGCGAAGTGCTGCTGCAGCTCCTCGAGCTCCGCCTCGACAACTTCCTCCGTCGCGCGGGCTTCTCGCGCACGATCTGGGGCGCGCGCCAGATGGTCGCCCACGGTCACGTGCTCGTGAACGGCAAGAAGGTCGACCGCCCGTCGTACGCGATCGAGGTCGGCGACGTGGTGACCCTCCGCGAGGGCATCCAGAAGCTCGCGCGCGAGCAGATGGAGTCGATCCCCGGCCACCAGGTCCCGGGCTGGGTCGCGGTCAATCCGTCCGAGCTCTCGGCGAAGTGTGTCTCGCGTCCGACCTCGGACCAGATCCCCTTCGACGTCAACACCAACCTCATCGTCGAGTTCTACCGCTAAAGGTCGAACCGACTCGAATCCAAACGATTCAACGCGAAGGGTCGGAGCCAGCTCCGACCCTTCTGCTTTTTCGCCGACGCCCCTGCGGGAGGCCTGACGGCAGCGGAGTTTCCGAAGGTTCCCGCCGTTTCTTTCTGTCGCCGCGCCTCGACCTTTCCGATACCTTTCCACACTCCCATGATCAAGCTGCTCCGACAGTACAACCAGTGGATCCTCGTGGTGGGCGGAACCCTCCTGCTCATCGCGTTCCTCATGCCGACCACCCTGCAGGGCATTGCTGAGCGAAGTGCAGCCAGCAGCAAGGTCTACGCGACCTACGCCGATGGCTCGCTCACCGGTGGCGACCGCGACATCGCGCAGCAGGAGCTGCGTGTGATCGAGAACCTCTCGCCGCAGCGCCTCGGACGCCGCATCCTCGCGGCACTCGGCGCCGACAAGTCGGCCGACCACTGGTGGCTGCTCGCCTACCAGGCGCAGAAGGCCGGTCTCGTGGGCGGCCCAGGCGAGGCGCGCGCAGAGATCGCCGAGAGCGCCGCCATGCCCCCCGAAGGCATGTCCGCCATGTCGCCCGAGCAGCTCCTCCGCACCATCGCCAGCCAGACGGGCACCACCGACGACGTCGTGCTCGCAGCGCTCACCAAGCTGCGCGGCGTCGAGCGCATGATCAACATGTCGATCGGCATCGACCGCATCAGCGACCGTCGGCTCAAGGAGTCGATGGCGCGCGCGATGCTGAGCGTGTCGGGCGACATGGTCATCCTCGACGCCCGCTCGAACTCCACCATCCCCTCCACCGCTCCCACCGAGGCGGCGCTCGACGCGCAGCTCAAGAAGTTCGCCGACAAGGAGCGCCCCTCCGCCGAGATGATCGGCATGGACCAGTTCGGCTACCGCACGCCCGACCGCGTGAAGGCCGAGTGGATGATGATCTCGAAGGCCGACGTTGCGGCCAGCGTCGCGAACTCGCCTGAGCTCGCCACGCTCGCGCTCAAGAAGCGCTTCGCGCAGAATCCGGCCAAGTACGGCGGCGCCAGCGACGGCAGCAACTTCAGTGCGTTCGAGGCCACGGTTCGCACCGCGGTCACCGACGAGCTCGTGAAGGCGCGCGTCGACGAGATCAGCAAGTTCGCGACCGACCAGCTCGCGATCGCCCAGCGTTCGCTCAAGCGCGATGGCTCGTACCTCGCCGTCGGAGCCGACTGGGCGGGCCAGATGCCGTCGTTCCAGGGCATCGCGCAGTCGATCGCCAGCGAGTTCAGCGTTCCGGCGCCGAGCTACCAGTCGAGCGGCGAGGCGTGGCTTTCGGTCAACGACTTCATCGCCCTTCCCGGCATCGCCACCGCGCGCACCGAGAAGTTCGGCCGCCCCGTGCAGGCCGGCCAGCTGGTCGCCATGGCGAAGGAACTCTCCAATCCGAACGGCAGCATGCCGCTCCAGGTGAACATCGCCAGCCCCGCACTCACTGCGGTCAACGGCGACGTCTACTTCCTGCGCCTCCTCGCCGCCGAGAAGTCGGCGCCTGCGACCGACCTCGCGTCGGCGCGCGCCAACGTCGAGGCGGATCTCCTTGCCATCGACCGCTTCAACTGGCTCTCTCAGAACGCAGCCGCCATCGCCACCGACGCAGCGTCGGGCGGCGTGAAGGCCGTCGCCGACAAGTACGGCGCCGCAGTCGAGTTCGCCAAGGACATCACCGAGGCCAACCCGATGTTCGTGTCGTTCGGCCGCATCGGCGGCGGACTTCCCAAGCTCAACGACGACCCGAAGGCGATCGCCGCCGTCATGGCGCAGGCCGCGAAGATTCCGTTCGCCACCGACCTCGCCACCGTGCCCGTCGCCCAGCGCACCATCGCCGTGCCGATTCCCGAGAAGCTCTGCATGGTCGTGCTCCAGGTGAGCGCGATGAAGCCCGTGACCGAGGAGCGCTACGCCGAGCTCGCCGGCGGCATCATGACCCCGCAGGGCGGCGGCATCATGAACATCGCCACCGATCCGTCGAACCAGATGGACCCGAAGGATCTCTTCGGCTTCGACGCGCTCAAGACGCGCTTCGACTTCAAGAGCCTGCTGAACGACGACGAGACGGTCGCGACCGAGGGCGGCACGCCCGCGGGCGCCGCGTCCTGACGCGCGCTGCATCGACGAGTCTCCGAGCACGGGCTTGCATTCGGCGCCCTCGACGGCGCCCACAACCGAAGATCACGATTCGACCGCACCATGACGACCGAACCCCTTCCCGCGATCAAGTTCGAGGATTTCGCAAAGCTTGACCTGCGTGTCGCGACCGTGCTCAGCGCCGAGCCGCATCCGAACGCCGACAAGCTGCTCAAGATCCGGCTCGACGACGGGACGCCCGAGGGCCGTCAGGTCTGCGCCGGCATCCGTGCCTGGTACGACCCTGCGTCGCTTGTCGGCA
>JBIIRG010000219.1:0-4874 GCA_044341665.1 Phycisphaerales bacterium
CGTGATTTCCCGCGCGACAGTGCGCGTGGAGCCCGCCTCGGGCATCGCGAGCAGCACGGTGGCGCGCGCACCATCGCGCGTGCGAAGCGAGTCCTCGGGCACGGCCACGGCCTCTGCCTGCCTGCCCGACGAATCGGTCAGGATCCGCACCCGCGCGAGCATGTCGGGCCGCAGCGCAGGGTCGGGAGACACGATCTCCACCTTGCACTGCACCGTGTTCTTCTGCAGGTCGCCCTCGGGAACGATGCGGATCACGCGCCCGGCGAAGGTGCGGCTCGGGAGCGCGTCGACATGGATCTCGGCCTCGAGCCCGACTGCGAGCTTGGCGGCCTCCTTCAGCGGCACATCGCATCGCACCTGCAGCGACGCCGGGTCGTAGAGCGCAAGCAGTGCACCCGAGTCGCCGCCGACCTTGGCGCCCGGCGTGACGCTTCGCCGCATCACGATGCCATCGCGCGGGGCGCGCACCGTGCTCCGTTCAACCTTGAGCGCCGCGGCCTCGCGTGCCGCCGTGGCGATGTCGCGCGCGGCAGTCGCGGCGGCAGTCTCGGCCCGCGCTTCATCCCGTGCGCGCGTCTCGGCCACGAGCTCGGTGCGGGCCTTTCGTGCCGAGGCGAGCGCGCCGGTCGCGGCCACGACGCGCGCTTCTCGCGCGGCGCGCTCCTGCCGGAGCGACTCGGCTTCGGCGGCCAGTGCCGCGACCCGCAGCGCAAGCCTTCGTACGTCGCCCGCACTGGCGGCGCCCGCCTGCAGCAGCGCCTGCTTGCGCTCGTGCTCGTCGCGCAGCTCTGCTTCGCGGGCCTCGGCCTGCGCGATCAGCGATGCGAGCTTTCCGCGCGATGATTCAGCCTCGCGCAGCATTGCCTCGGCCTCGCGCACCGCGCCATCGGCCTCAAGGGTGAGCGCGAGGGTGCGCTCGGCGGCAGACTCGTTCGCGCGCTTGGCCGCGAGCGTCGCCTCGGCCAGCGCAAGCGACGCCTGCTCGCGCGCAAGCTCGATGCGTTCTGCCGCTGAGTCGAGCGTGAGGAGCGCGTCGCCTGCCGCGACGCGCGAACCCTCGAGTACGAGCACCTCGGTGACGATGCCGTCGCGAAAGGCGCGGATCTCGGTCGCAAACGGCGCGGGCTCGATCCATCCCGGCGCCTGGATGCCGCTCGAGTCGCCTGCCTGCACCGACTGCGAGGCGACCACCACGACGGGCGCCACGCGCACGGCGGGAGCGCGCTCGAACGCACGCCACGCCGACGCGACGATCAGGATCGTGGCGGAGCCCAGGATCGCGACAGGTACGACCACGCGCGTGATGACGCGGATGCGTGGGCGAGATGTGGCGGGGCTGCCTGGCATGGTCCGGTCGGCGCTCATCGTGTGCCCTCCTTTGGGTCGTGGTCGTTGTTGAGTGCGACGCTTCGCGACTCGATGCGGGCGATGGCATCGGCGACGGCGATGCGCCGCGCAGCGGCGCGCGCCTGCCACACGTCGCGTTCTGCGGTCGCGCGGAGCAACTCGGCACGCGACGACTCGCCGAACTCGATCGCTCGCTCGATGGCAGCTCGTGCATGCTCTGCCGCAGCAAGCGCGTCGAGGGCGAGTACACGCTGCGCCTGTGCGTCGTCGACCCGTGCGCGCGCGTGCGCGAGTTCAACGGCTGCAGCACGCTCGGCTTCCGCGAGTTCCGCGCGTTCGGCGGCCAGGTCGTCCTCGAGCGCCGATTGCTCCTGCGCGCGGCGAAAGAGCGGGGCGGTGAACTCGAGAGTCGCGTCGGCCGACTCGCGCTCCTCGAGATCGCGATTGACTCCTGCACCGATCGCCGCGTCGGCGCCGAGAGGAACGCGCCCGAGCGCGAGCGCTGACTCGGCGCGCGCGACCCGCGCGCGTGCGCGCAGGACCTCGAGCGACAAGGGTGCGGGCGCGGTCGCGGCGGGAACGACCTCGCAGGAAGATGCGATCAACGGCTCGGATTCAAGGGCGAGGAGCGATCGGACGGCGACGTCGATCTCGTGCACCTCGAGCGCGGCCGACGCGAGCTCGAGGCGGGACTCGGAAGTCTCCGCGACGAGGCCCGCGACCCGGATGGGCGTCGACTCGCCGCCGTCGAGCGCGGCCCGCTCGATCTCCACCAGCTCGTTCCGTGCTGCGACGCTCCGCGCGAGCGCATCGTGCCGCTCGCGCGCTGCGTCGAGCGAACGCACGAGTCGGCGCGCCTCGGCTGCGACCTCCGCGGCGATCGCGACCAGCTCCGCGGCGGCCGCGTCGCGTTCGCGTTCCGTGGCGTGCTGCGCCTGCTCGCCTGCGAGAAGCCAGGCCAGGCCTTCCATGATCGAGATGGAGACGGGTGATCCGCCGAGCCCATCGATGGGAATGCCGAGTCCGATCGCGATCGTGGGATCAGGCGGAAGCGACGCAGCCTGCACGCGCGTGGCCGCGGCTTGGAGACGAAGCTCGGCGGCATGGACGCGGTGGGAGACCGCGACGGCGCGCGCGGCGGCAGCTTCGGCGTCGATCGCGTTCGTCGGCGCAGGTGGCGCGGCAAAGATGCGGCGCGCCGCGGCTCTGGGCGGCGAACAGGCGGTCATGATCGCGCCTGCGATCGCGGCCGCGATCACCGCTGCGGTGGCGACGGTGATCGAAACGCCGTGTGCGTGGAGAGTGGGAGATCGATGATTCATGTCCGATTCCTGCAGGATCAAGCAAGCGACAGCAACGCGCGTGGCAGCGCGTCGGGCTCAGATCCGCAGTCGTCGGGAAATCACCAGCGCCAGGCGCGGCGGTGGCTCGCCAGAGGTCCGGTCATCGTGTGCGAGCACGCGCCCTGCGTCGTCCGTGGCGGCCTCCATCGACGCGATGCACTGCAGCAGCGGCACACCGACCGCGTCGATGTCGACCGTCCAGGAGGGAAGCGATGCCGAAGTCTTCCTGCAGCACCCGTCCGCGCAATTGCCTGGATGTCCCTCGTCGTCGCGCGGCGCATCGCCATCGCCCGATTCGCAGCATGAACTCGGGCAGCAGGCAGGCGCCGAGGACCGCGCCGCCTCGCCGTCGTCGCACAGGGACTGCGCCAGGATCCGCTTCTCGCAGCAGCAGAGCGACACCCACGCCGCGAAGGCGACGATCAGTACGCGATGCACGAGCGAAGTCGGCCGCATGGGCGAGGACTATAGTGGCTCGGGTTCGCGGCCGTTGCAAATGCGGTGCGATGGTCGCGCAGCGATCCGAGGTTACGCGCCGCCTCGCTGCCGCCTTCTCCACCCGAGATAGGCGTAGGCGGGCAGGCTGACGGCGGCAATCGCCAGCAGCCAGCAGAGCACCGCGGCGAGCGGCACGGGCATCAGGGGAAAGAGCGCCGTGGCCAGGAGCGCGTACGCGCTCACGCTGAGCGTTCCGAGCGCCATCGGCCCGACCGCGCCGGTTGGGACATGCGCGCCCTGCGCGAGCCAGGTGGCGATCATGATTGTGGTGAAGATCGCGGGAAAGACCGACGCGATGCCGCTTGCGACCGGGTGCCCCGAGCGTGCCAGCACGATCGAAATCGCGATGGCCGCCGCCGCCGCGACCCCGCGCATCAGCAGCACCCGCGCGCCGACGCGGTGCGTTCCCTTCGGCGCGGGATGCGGCACACGGTTGGCGGCGATGCCAAGGGCGATTCCTGCCGCGAACGCGATGCAGCCCGTCGCGATCGACTGCGGGACGCTCGGCTCGAGCCACGCGTTGATCGCCACGACCGAGGTCGCAGCGACCAGCCAGATCGCGATCGCAAGCAGCACGGTCCACGTGAGCAGGCGCGGCCGCAGGCGCTCGTGCGTGCCGAGCTGCGCGGGAATCACCCGCCAGAGCAGTAGATATCCCGCGTTCATGAGGATGCCGACCGGCACGAACGCCATGGCGCGGCGAAACGAGTCGATGTCGGCGGAGCGCTGGAAGATCCCGATTGCCGCGGGAACGATGGTGGTAGGAATGCTCGAGAGCACTCCACCCGAGACGCCACCGAGGCGCTCGACCGCAACGGTGGCGAGGATCGCAACGATGCCGGCGAAGAGCGCGGGCAGTGCGATGGCGGCAAGCGTGTCGGCGAGCTCAGGCACGGGGCGCACACTCTACTGCGCGCGCGCATCGGCAGGTGCGTCGCCGGGCGTGGATACCCCGGCGCCGCCGAGGATCGACTCGAGCGACTGGCGCAGCCCGTTCCACGAGCGCCGCACCACGCCGTCCCGGGCCGATGCAGCGAAGCGCCGGCAGATCGCCGCATGATGCGGCGCGTAGCGCGGCGCGAGCGAGAGCAGCGTGCGTCGCGTGCCGTCGTCGCGCAGCGCGCACCACGCGGCGCCGCGCACGATGACCGGCGACGCTGCATCGAGCTCGATCGAGCGCTGCGGAAGCACGAAGAACGGCCGGTAGCGGAACACAACGCCGCCTTCGCGCGGCTCGGCGTGACCCATGGTGCGGATCGGTGCCCCGAGGCCCCGCGAGCCGAGGAAGCAGCGCAGCGGCGCGTGCGGGTTGGCGTTGCGCCCGCGGCGGAAGAGGAGGTCGGTCGCCACGGTGAGCGCGAAGAGGTCGAGACGCACGCACCAGCCCGCGATGATCAGCGAGAGCGCGATGATCGGCGCGCAGAGCACGAGCGCAAGGAACGGGCTGATGAGGAGCGCGAGGCCAACGAGCGCCAGGATCGCAACGCGCGCCGACGCGAGCGCGACATCGAGAAGCGCGAATGGGCTGAGGACGATCAAGGCGTCGACCACGTGAAAGGTGATCCAGACCGAGGCGAACACGATCAGCGCGATCGGGACAAGGACGAACATGCTGCCGAGCACCGAGCCGAGCCCCGCCGCCTGCACGGCCGGCGCGGTCTCGCCCGTGGACGCCGCCATGGTGCC
>JBIIRG010000221.1:0-4873 GCA_044341665.1 Phycisphaerales bacterium
GGCGCATGTCATGGAGTCGCGCCAGCCGGGGTGCACCGACGTGGGCCTCCGCTTCGTCGAGCCCCAGCTCCAGCTCGGGCAGGCGATCCGCGCGCTCGAGCTACGACGCATCAACCGCGCGGGCGCCGCGTAGCACGCACAGGCTCCGCCCGTTCACGACTCGCTGCGATCGCCGGTCTTCCGATACCGCGCGCGGCGCGATGCGTACTCCTCGGGCGACACGGGCAGGTCCAGCGGCTTCCCGTCGACGTGCAGCTGGTGGAGCTTCCGCAGGAAGGGCACGCACCACTGGCAACCCGTGCCTGCGCCGAGGCACTCCGAGATCTGGCTCGCCACGCGGGGATTCTCGCGCGTGACGAAGTTCGCGATCTTGCGGAGCGAGACGTGAAAGCACAGGCAGACGTGGTCGTCCGGATCCATGGCGCGCAGGGTACGCGGCGCGCAGGCGCGCAATCGCCCAAATCGACGCGGGAAAAGAGCAGAAACCGCGGGGGCTTCACGGGCAAGAGGTAGAATCGCACCGCACTGTTTCCGGGAGGCTTGCGCACCATGGACCGCATCCGACACATCCTTGCTCTCGCGCGACGGCGCCTCGTGGCCGTCGTGCTTGCCGATTCGGCCGTAGTCGGTGCGATCGCGGCGGCGCTGGTGGCTTCGCTCGGCGTGATCGTGCTCAAGCTCGTTCCCGCCGCCGGCGCCGTCGCTGCGACGGGGGTTGGAGCGACGGGCGCTCTCGCGATCGCTGCAGCCGCTGCGTTCGCCATCGCCGCAGCCGTTGCGTTTCTCGTGCGGCGTGGCGCGCTGCCTGCCGACGCGACGCTCGCGCTGCGGGTCGACGAGCGCCTGAAGCTCGACGAGCGATTCACGACCGCACTCGCACTCGAGCGATCCGATGATGCATACGCGCGCGCCGCCATCGCCGATGCGGTCGACAAGGCGAGCGATCCCGCGCTGCCGGCGCGTGTGCGCGCTGCCTTTCCCGTCCGCTGGAGCGGGCACGGCGTGTGGGCCGTCGCGCTGCTCGCGATCGCGTTCGCCGCGCAGGTCTATCTGCCTGCCTACGCCTGGCCCGAGGAAGAAGGCGTCGCTGCGCAGGTTTCGCTTGCCGAGGCGACGGTCAGCGAGGAGGCGGTCGAGCGCGTCCGCCAGGAACTCGAGAGCTCGAAGGCGCTGCCGCAGGACGTACGGGATTCGCTCTCGACCCTCGCGCGCAACGCCGACCCGCGCGTGGGCGGCGAGGTCGATGCCGAGGAGGAGCGCCGCGAGGCCATCCAGCGCATGACCGAGCTGCAGCGCAAGCTCGATGAAGTCCGCAAGAGCGAGTCGGCGCGCCTCAACGACTCGCTCAAGCGCGACCTGCAGGGCCTCGAGCCGACCGATGGCGAGCTGTCGAAGCTCACGGACTCGCTCTCCAAGGGCGATTTCGGCGACGCACGCAAGGAACTCGCCGAGGTCGCCAAGAAGCTCGATTCGGGCGAAATGAGCGATGCCGAGAAGGCTGCAGCCAAGGCTGCGCTCGAGAACATGGCCAAGTCGCTCGAGGCGCTCGCAGAGAAGCAGCAGTCGATGATCGATGCGCTGGAGAAGGCTGGCCTCGACGCGCAGCTCGCGCGCAATCCCGAGGCGCTGAAGCGCGCCATCGAGCAGGCGCAGAACCTCACCGAGCAGCAGCGCGAGGAACTTCGCAAGGCCGCGGCCGCAGCGAGTCAAAGCCAGGATGCACTCAAGCGCATGGCATCCGCTGCGAAGCAGGCGGCGCAGCAGCAGCAAAGGCGCCAGCAGCAGGGCCAGCAGCAGGGCCAGCAGCAGGGTCAGCAGCAGGGCCAGCAGCAGGGTCAGCAGCAGGGTCAGCAGCAAGGTCAGCAGCAGGGCCAACAGCAGGGTCAGCAGCAGGGCCAGCAGCAGGGTCAGCAGCAAGGTCAGCAGCAGGGCCAACAGCAGGGTCAGCAGCAGGGCCAGCAGCAAGGTCAACAGCAGGGCCAACAGCAGGGGCAGCAGCAGAGCGGCCAGGAGGGTTCATCCCCAGACGGGATGGCCGGCATGGAGCAGATGCTGAGCGAACTCGAGGTGACCGAGCAGATGCTGCAGGAGGCCGAGGCACTCTCGAACATGGCGGAGAGCGAGTCTCAGTCGCTCGGCGAGGGCATGTGCAAGGGCGGAGAGAATCCGGGCGCTGGTCAACAGGGCCAGCAGGCGGGCATGGCCCCAGGGCAGCAGCGCGGCATGCAGGGTGGTCGCGCACAGGGCGGCAACACTGGCAAGTCGAAGACTCCGACCGGCACCAAGGTCGAGAAGGCGAAGAGCAAGAGTGCGGGCGGCGACATCATCGCGCGTCAGCTCATCGAGAATCCCAATCCCGAGGTCGGCGAGAGCGTGATTCCCGCTGGATCCGTGGATGAAGCGGTCGATGGAGGCGCTGGCGCGGCGGTCGGCGAGGAACTCGTGCCCGCGCACCTCAAGGACGCGCACAAGAACTACTTCGGCCGATTGCGCCGAGAAATGGGCTCGAAATCGAGCGGTGCTCCGTCCGGGCAGGCGCCAGCCTCTCCGCCGAGCACAGCGCCTGGTGCAGGTGGTTCGGGCAAGTAGACGCGTTGCAGGCCTCGTCTGGCTGGAGTGCGAACAGGAGATTGGGATGGCCGAAGCTAGGTTCTGGTTGAGCCGCCGCGACGCGATCGCGCGTGCAGGGCGCACGGCGCTGTCCCTCGGTGGCGCATCGTTGATTGCGGGCGGATGGGCGACGCACCTCGCGGGTTGCGCTCCTGCCGATCCATCCGCGCGTGGAGGCCGTGGTCGCGTCCTCGTGTACACGAGCGCCGACGATGTGCTCGCGAAGGAGGTGCTTGCTGCATGCTCGCAGGCCACGGGTCTCGAGGTCGTCGGACTCTTCGACACCGAGGCCACGAAGACGACGGCGCTCGAGTCGCGCATCCGCGCCGAGCGCGATCGTCCTCGCGGCGACATCTTCTGGAGTTCCGAGGGATTCGCCGTCCTGCGGCTCGCGGGCGATGGATTGCTCGGGATGTTGCCGGAGCCGCTCTGGTCGTCGTGGCCAGGCCAGCATCGCGATCCATCGCGGCGGTGGCTCGCGTTCGCTGCGCGGGCGCGCGTCGTGGTCATGCGCAAGGGATTTGCCCCGATCGCCACATGGGGCGACCTTGGCACGCCTGGCCTCGGGGTTGGCGCGGCGCCCGGAAGCGACTCGCGCATCGCGATCGCCGACCCGCGCTTTGGCACGACAAGCAGCCATGTCGCGGCGCTCGAGCAGGTGTGGGGCGAGTTCCATCGCAGCGGTCGAGCGACGGGCGCGGCTCCTCCGTCGCTTGACGCGTGGATCGACGGCATGCGCTCGAACGGCGTCGAGGTGCTCCCCGGCGGCAACGCGGCGACGGTCGATGCGGTGGCGCGCGGCGTGTGCGCCTACGGTCTCACCGATACCGACGATGCACTCGTCGCCATCGACCGCGGCTTGCCCGTCGAGATGTGCCTGCCTCGCACGCTCCCTGCGGGCGTGGCGGGCGGTGGCACGATGATCGTGCCGAACACGGTCGCGCGCATCGCCGGCGGTCCGGGGGAGCCAGCTGCGGTCGACGCGGTGCTCGCGTACCTCGTATCGCCCGCATGCGAGCTGCTGATCGCGAGCTCTCCATCGCGAAACCTCCCGCTTGGCAAGGGCGTGCGCGCGGACCTTCCCTACGAGGAGCCGGATCCGCTGGTGTTCGACGGCCTACGCGCGTCGGCTGGCGCGGCAGCGCTTGCAGCGCGGACTGCGGAACGGCTGGCTGGGCGCGTGGCGTCGCGCGGCGGCCGCGTGCGCGACGCCTCGGGAATCATCGGAGTGCGAGACGTGCGCGTCGGAGACAGCAGCGCGTGAGAACCCCGCCGCGCCAAGACGGGGGCTTTCGCGTCCCGCTGCTCGATCAGGCGGCGTGGGGCCTGCTCGCGGCGATCCTGCTGGTCCTTGCTCTGTGGCCGATGGTCGCCGTGGTCGACGAGTGGATGCGCGACGCGACGAGGACCGTGACCGAGCGGACCGTTGCAGACTTCGCGATTTCGACTCCCGTCGAGCTGCTCGTCCGGAGCCTCGCATGGGCGATGGTTGCTGCGGCCGCGGGCACCGTGCTGGCGTGGCCCGCATCGCGGGCGTTCCGTCGCGAGCGTGCCGCTGGGATCGCGCGCGGTCTCTCGGCGGTGGTGCTGCTTCCGCTCGTGTTGCCGCCATGGCTTCTGTACGCGGCGGTCTGGATGTCGACGGGACCGGGCACTCTGATCGGTGACTTCGCAGCGGCGCACGACCTCGTGGGTGTGCAGCGGACTGTGTTTCTCGCGCTTGCGCTCGTCGTCTGGAGCGCGGCGCTCGCCTTCGCGGTGCTGGCTGGCGCGGGTGGCGCCACCGAGTTCCGCGAGGCGCACCTGCGTCACCTCGACGGCGGTGGGATCCTCGCCCGCGCGCGGGCGGCCATTGCGCGCGACGCGCGTTGCCTGTTGCTGTCCGTGGTCGCGGCGACGGCGTTTCTCCTCTGCGAGACGACCGTCTTCGACCTCGCGCAGCAGAAGACGTACGGATTCGAACTGCGCACGCTGGATGCGCTCGGTGCGACCCAGGCCGAGGTGATGTCGGGCGCGCTTCCCGCGATGGGAGTGGTGGCGTTGCTGGTGGCGCTGGTGCCGCGGCTCGCGCGGGCCGCGGGTGGTGAGCGGATCCGATCCCGCGCCGCCGCTGCGGAGACAGGTGCCGCGGGGCGGAGGGCGGTGCGAATCCCGTCTGGACTGGCTCGAATGCGTGCCATCGCGCCCATGGTCGTCGCTGCGGCTCCTGCGTGCGTGCTGCTCGGGGCACTCGTGGTGGTTGCGCTCGGGGTGCCGCGCGCCG
>JBIIRG010000222.1:0-4870 GCA_044341665.1 Phycisphaerales bacterium
ACGACGGCGTCGAGGTCCACGCGGTCGAGGAGCATGCGCCCTCCATCCTGGCGCTGCGCCAACGCACCAAGGGCATCCCGAAGGCGGAACGTTTCCTGAAGACTGCCTCCGTGGCGGACCTAACCTGTACGGGTCTTCCTGAAGAGGCATTCAAAATAGTGGCGCTTCTTGACAGCGCGGAGCGTTTATGGAATCCTGTTGCTCTCTTGAGGGAAGCGAGGCGCCTGCTGGCAGTGAATGGACTTCTCGTCGTGAGAAGTCGCGCGCGGCAGTCGCGGTTTGAAAGCCGCGGGGAAGCGCTGCATTTGTTCGCAGCGCATGAGCTCCTCCAGATCGTGCGACACGTGGGTGGCTTCACGCCGCTCGCGCCGCCAGCGCTTGACGGCCTTGGGCGTTGGTACATGGTCGCGCGGTCCTCGGGTTCAGCGGTTAACCAAGTTCACTTTGGCGCGTTGTGATCGTCATGCGCCAAACGCGGGTGACTGCTTCCATGTCCGACAGCTCCGACAGCACAAAGCTCCAGCTTTCCCGCACCCCCATCTGGCAGGGCGTCCGACTGCCGCTGCGGCTCCGCATCTTCGAGGCGGCGCGGCGGCTTGGCGAGTCTTCCGTGACAGAACTCGCGCAGGCGGTCGGTCTCAACCGCACCGCGCTGTACTTCCATCTTCGTCATCTCGAGAAGGCGGGCGTGCTCACGTCGCGCGCCGGCGAGGCGACGCCCGGCCGTCGCGGCAAGCGTCCGCGCTACTACCGCGTGACCACGCAGGAGCTCACGTTCCCCATCGAGACGGGCGCCAAGCGCGAGGTCCAGCGCCTCGCCGAGCTGCTCCGCCCGTGGATGACCGAGAGCAGGGCTGCGGCGCTCGACCCGAAGTCGTCGGGCGGCTTCCCCGCCAAGCGCATCGCGCTGCACTGGGAGAACCTCAACGACGACGAGATCGCCCGCGTGCGCTCGCTGTGCAACGAGCTCGACGAGATCATGCGCCGCGCCCGCAACCGCTCGAACAACGCGCGCAAGGCGCCGACGGCCAACATGCACGTCGCGATGATCGTGACGCCCGTCGACGGCCACGTCATGCCCGGCCCCGAGATGAAGTTCAAGTTCTCGTGACCTGACCGCGCCGGCACATCGAGTACATCGCCTGCAGGGCGTCAGCCCTTCAGGATCGGCTTGAGCCACTTGCCCGTCCAGGATGTCCTGTGACGGGCAATTTCTTCTGGGGTGCCCGTGGCCACGACGGTCCCGCCACGGTCGCCGCCCTCGGGCCCGAGGTCGATGATCCAGTCGGCGCACTTGATGATGTCGAGGTTGTGCTCGATCACCACGAGCGTGTGGCCCTTGGCGGCAAGGCGGTCGAGCACCGTCTGCAGCCGCGCGACGTCTGCGAAGTGCAGGCCCGTGGTCGGCTCGTCGAGCACGTAGAGCGTGGTCGCGTCGGTGGCGTTGCCCAGCTCGGTCGCGAGCTTCACGCGCTGGGCCTCGCCGCCCGAGAGCGTGGTCGAGGCCTGCCCGAGCTGCACGTAGCCGAGGCCGACGTCCTTGAGGCACTCGAGCATGCGGTGGATCTTCGGGTGGGCGTCGAAGAACTGCATCGCATCCTCGACGGTCGCCTCGAGGACATCGCTGATCGTCTTGCCGCGGTACTTGATCTCGAGCGTCTCGCGCGCGTAGCGCTTGCCCTTGCAGACCTCGCAGTCGACGAAGACATCGGGCAGGAAGTGCATCTCGATGCGCTTCACGCCCTGGCCCTGGCAGGCCTCGCAGCGGCCGCCCTTCACGTTGAACGAGAAGCGCCCGGGCTCGTAGCCGCGGATCTTCGACTCGGGCACGAGCGCCCAGATCTTGCGGATCTCGTCGAAGATGCCGGTGTAGGTCGCGGGGTTCGAGCGCGGGGTGCGGCCGATCGGCGTCTGGTCGACCTCGACCACGCGCAGGATCGCGTCGAGCCCCGTCACCTTGGCGTGCGCGCCCGGCGTGGCCTGCTCGCCGAGCACGTGCTTCTTCGCGGCCTGCAGCAGGATGTCGTTCACGAGCGTCGACTTGCCCGAGCCCGACACGCCCGTCACGCACACGATCCCGCCGAGCGGGAACGCGGCGTCGACCGACTGGAGGTTGTTGGCCGTCGCGCCCTTCACGACGATCGCCTTCTTCTCGCTCAGCGGACGGCGCTTGGCGGGCACGGCGATCTTCCTGCGGCCGGACAGGTACTCGCCCGTGAGGCTCGTCGGATGGGTGGCGATCGCCTTCATGTCGCCCTCCGCGACGAGCGTGCCGCCGTGGCGGCCCGGTCCCGGGCCGATGTCGACGATCCAGTCGGCGGCGCGCATCATGTCCTCGTCGTGCTCGACGACGAGCACCGTGTTGCCGATGTCGCTGAGCCTGCGGAGCGTTGCGATCAGGCGGTCGTTGTCGCGCTGGTGGAGGCCGATCGTCGGCTCGTCGAGCACGTAGCAGACGCCCACGAGCCCGCTGCCGACCTGCGTGGCCAGGCGGATCCGCTGCGCCTCGCCGCCCGAGAGCGTCGAGCTCGTGCGGTCGAGCGACAGGTAGTCGAGCCCGACCGACGCGAGAAACCCGAGCCGCGCCTCGATCTCCTTCAGGATCGGCGCAGCGATCTTCTGCTGCTCCTTCGTGAGTTCGAGCGACTTCGCCACCGCGAGCGCGCGCGCCACCGTCATCGACGCGAGGTCGGCGATCGAGAGCGACAGCGTGCCGCTCTTCACCTTGACCGCGAGCGACTCGGTGCGCAGGCGGCGACCGGAGCACACGGGGCAGGGCGCCTGGCTCATGTAGGCCATGAGGCGCTCCTTCACGTTCTCGCTCTCGGTGTCGGTGGCGCGGCGCTTGAGGTGCGGCAGCACGCCCTCCCACTCGAACGGCGCCTTCGCACCGAGCGCCTCGCTGCCGCGCATCAGGAACTCGCGCGTCTTCGCGGGGAGGTCCTCGTACGGCGTGTCGATGTCGAGCTTCATGAGCGTGCCGAAGCCACGCAGCTGGCGCGCGTAGTAGATGTTCATGCGCCGGCCGTTCTTGCGCCAGGGCACGATCGCCTCGCGCAGCGGCTTGGTCATGTCGGGCACGCACAGGTTCTCGTCGAACTCGTTGACGGTGCCGAGGCCCGCGCAGTCGGGGCACGCGCCCTGCGGCGAGTTGAAGCTGAAGATGCGCGGCTCGAGCTCGTCGAGCGCGCACTGCGGATGGTCGGGGCACGCGAACTTCTCGCTGAAGCGGTGCTCGGACCATCCGTCTTTCGAGTTGGCGTCCTTCGCCGCAGCGTCCTCGATCAGGACGACGAGCGATCCCTCGGCGAGCTTGAGCGCGGTCTCGACGCTTTCCGCGATCCGCTGCCGGGCCGAGTCCTCGAGCGCGATGCGGTCGACGACGGCGTCGATGTCGTTCATCTCGTAGCGGCCGAAGCCAAGCGGATTCTCGCCCGCGTTCTTGAGCACCTCGCGCAGGTCGACGACCTTGCCGTTGGCGCGCGCGCGCACCAGGCCCTGCTTCTGAAGCCCCTCGAGCACCTCGCGGTGGAAGCCCTTCTTGGCGCGCACGACCGGCGCGCACAGCATCGCGCGCTTGCCCGCGAACCGCGTGACCAGCGTCTCGACGATCTGGCTCGGGTTCGAGGCGCTGATCTCCTTGCCGCACACATGCAGCGACTTCGCCTTGCCCTTGCCGCGCTCCTCGGCGTGCCAGCAGGTGGGCGTGCCGCAGCGCGCGTACAGCAGGCGCAGGTAGTCCCAGATCTCCGTCGTGGTCGCCACGATCGAGCGCGGGCTGTGGCCGCCCGAGCGCTGCTCGATCGCGATGGTGGGGGGCAGGCCGTCGATCGCCTCGACGTTCGGCTTCTGCATCTGGTCGAGGAACTGCCGCGCGTACGCGGAGAGCGACTCCATGTACTTGCGCTGCCCCTCGGCGAAGATCGTGTCGAAGGCGAGCGAGCTCTTGCCCGAGCCCGAGACGCCCGTGATCACGACGAGCTTGTCGCGCGGGATCTCGACCGAGAGGTTCTTGAGGTTGTGCTCGCGGGCGCCGCGAACGCGGATGGACTTCTCGGGCGTAGCCATGGGGAGGGGCGATGATAGGGCGGCTCGCCCTCGACCGATGCCGCGTGGTTGGGCGCCGAAATCCGCGTGTTCATGCGCTCGCAAGAGGCATTCGGCCCTTTCCCCGCCCCATTTTGCGTCTTCCTCCTTCCTGCAGCCGAAGATGAGGTTAGGAATTGTTGCTCCCGCGATTTGTCCCCATGCACATGGCTGCCGGCTCCATCACCCCGATTCCCGCCGCGACGACGTCTGCGTCGCCGTCGGCGGTCACGGGCGCTGGCTCCGCAGCGCCGCGCGCCGCGGGCAAGTCCGTAGATGCCGCGGGCAGGTCCGTAGATGCCTCGGGCAGGGACGCTTCAACAGCCATCGACTCCGCCAACCAGACGAGCACGAACGGCAGTTGGGCAACGCTCAATCCCAGCAAGCCCCACCCCGGACCCGACGACTGGCGCGCGCTCGAAAGGCGCGCATCTTCGTTGAGGCTGCGGTGATCTCTCACGGCGTGCGCCGACCCTCGAGGATCTCGGGCAACTCCGTCGTGATGATGCGCTCGATCGGCTGCTCGAGCCTCGCCGTCTGGCCATTGATCCACAGTGAAGTGCCGCCGATCGTGTAACGGAGCCGAAGCACTTCATCCCGCACGGTCACGCGCGCTTCCGCGACGGGTACCCGTCGCAGGTCCTCGCACGGCGCGCTCGCATCGACCGCGATTCTCTCGACCTCCGTGTAGTTCAGTCTCGGCGTCACGGTCACGCCGTCGATCTCATTCGTGGCGAACGAGCCACTCCAGATGTACGCGCGGCGAGGCAGGCCGGCATATGCA
>JBIIRG010000223.1:0-4852 GCA_044341665.1 Phycisphaerales bacterium
TGCCCGCCTTTCCGCGCGCGGGTCGATCGACCTCGCCGCGCTCGGCTACTCCGTCGCCTGATACGCTCCCGCCGTGACCGCCACCCAATCGACCGCCGCAGCCGCACTCCCGCGCAACCCGCACTTCGACGACCAGCGCGTCATCTGGAGCGATGCGTACTCGGGCGCCTACGAGACCGTCGCCTACGACCAGCAGTTCGACGACCAGTGGCGCCTCTTTCTCTCGCGCCAGACCGGCTTCTGCGATCACACCGGCGTCGAGACGAGCGACGAGTACATCGACGACCGCATCGCCGAGCTCACGGGCGTGCGCGACGTCCTGTGGCGGCGCAGGTGGGGCGCGCTCGCGCCGATCGCAGGTCGACTCTCGGGGCGCACCGCCCGCGCCGAGCGCCGCGGCGTCGGCGGCCGTCTCTGGCTCGAACCCAAGTTTCCGCTCGACTTCTTCACGGGCAAGCGCTGCCTCGACGCAGGCTGCGGCGCCGGCCGCTGGACCAAGACGCTTCGTTCGCTCGGCGCCAGCGTCAAGTCGATCGATGTCTCCCGCCACGGACTCGAGTCGACGCGGCGCTTCAACGACGACGTCGAGCGGTGCAGCCTCTTCGAGATCCCCGACCGCGCGGCCCTGCACCGAGCGTTCGACTTCACGCTGTGCTGGGGTGTCGTGATGTGCACCCATGATCCGCGCGCGGCGTTCGACGCGGTCGCCTCGACGGTCCGTCCTGGCGGCGCGCTCTACCTCATGGTCTACGCGCCCACCTATCACGTGTCGCCGCAGGTGCTCGAGTGGCGTGCCCGCTACCACCGCGAATGCCGCACGTTCGACGAGAAGCTCGCATTCGCCTACTCCGTCGCCGACCGGCCGGAAAACGCGATCAATCTCCTCGACATGCTCAACACGTTCTACAACTGGACGATTCCCGAGGATGTCTGCCGCGGCTGGTTCGAGGCCAACGGCTTTCGCGACATCGTGCTGCTCAATCGCAACGAGCCGCATGCCTGCGGGCTGCACATGCTCGGTACCAAGGCCTGATTCCCCCGAGATCTCTCACGAATAGAGCGCCTGCGACTCGTCGAGCATCCGTGCGAGCGAGAAGCGATCCTGCGCGAAGACGCGCGCGCGCGACGCGAGCCGTGCGTACAGCGCGTCGTCGCGGAGGATCTCGCCGCATCGACGCGCCAAGCTGTCGGCATCGCCTGCGCTGCAGAGAAACCCGCTCGCGCCGTCCTCGACGGCATCGACGGCGCCGCCGACCGCCGTCGACACGACGGGCGTGCCGATCCACTGCGACTCGATCAGCACGTTCGGCGTCCCCTCCATGCGCGAGCAGAGGAGCGTGACGCGCGCCGCCGACATGAGCTCGGGAATGTCGTCGCGCCTCCCGAGCATCGTGAACCGCGCGCCGAGGTCGCGCGAACGCGCCGCCACCTCCGCCGACAGCGGCCCGTCGCCCACGAGCACGGCCCGCACGCCCGCATCCGCCGCGAGCACGCGCCGCGCGACGTCCACGAACAGCTCAGGCTGCTTCTCCTCGCTCAGCCGAAGCACGCCAAGCAGCACGCGCTCGCCCGCAGGCGCGATCTCGGCACGCGCGCGCGCGATCGCCGGTGCGTCGGGCACGCGGATCTGCGCGGGATCGAGCCCATTGTGCACCACCGCGATGCGCGACGCATCGATGCCGATCCAGCGGGCGTAGTCCTCCGCGCCCGCGCGCGAGTTCGCCACGATCCGCACGCGCGGCGACCGAGCCAGCGCGCGGTATCCATCGCGCATCCACGACACATGCAGCATCGGGAAGTGCGACGGATTCACCGATCGCAGCGACAGCACGATGCGCGGCACGCCGGTTGCGAGCGCCGCGATGCCCGCGCAGATGTTCGTCTGGTCGAGCCACGCGTGCACGACATCGGGCCGCCGCGCGAGAAGCTCGCCCGCAAGATCGATCGATAGCGGCCGCAGCACGGCCGGCATCGCCGAAAGCGCCGCGCGCGTGGCAGGGTCATCCCGCAGCAGCGCGAGGATGGCAGGGTCGGGAGCGCTTCCCGCCATCGCGACGGCGACCGACGCAGCCTCGATGCGCGCGCGGTAGTGCGCCGACGCACCCTCGAGCGGCGCGATCGTGAGCACCTCGTGCACCTCCCGGCCGCGCGGCTGCAGCCCGCAGACCAACGCAGCAAGCTGGCGCTCCGCGCCTCCTGGTCCGAGCGAGCCGATCGCGTGCACGACGCGCGGCCGCGTCGCCGCCACGCGCGCCGGTCGCGCAAGCAGCTCATCTGGCACCGTCATCGGGCCGCCGCCGCGCGTGGGAAGCAGGGCGAGCACGCGCTGCATCACGCGCGGTCCGAGCCGCGCCGCCACCCGCCGCGCAACACCTCGCGCGATCCGCCGCGCCAATCGCGCGAGTCTCCGCAGCACGGGATCGCCCCGCAGGAATGCACGCTCATAGCCGGCCATCGCCCACCCCGTAGAGCGCGTGGGTCTCGCGCACCATCCGCTCGAGCGGGAACCGTTCGCGGGCAAACCCGCGCGCGCGCGCCGACATCGCCGCCCGCATCGCGCCGTCGCCGAGCAGCCGCAGCAGATCGTCGCTCAGCCCCGCGACATCGCCGATCGGCCTCAGGAACCCCGTGACGCCGGGCTCGATCGTTTCGCGCGTTCCGCCTGCGTCGGTCGCGACCACCGGACATCCGAGCGCCTGCGCCTCGACCAGCACGTTGGGAAGCCCCTCGACGCGCGAGCACAGCAGCATCGCATCGGCTGCACCGAGCAGCACAGGCACATCCTCACGACGTCCGAGCGTCACGAACGACGCCCCGAGATCCTCGGTAAACCGTCGCGCATCCGCCAGCATCGGGCCGTCGCCCGCGATCGCGAACACGCAGTCAGGCCGCGCACGCAGCACACGCCGCGCGACATGCACGAAGTGGTGCGGGTTCTTCTCGTCGCCCACCCGGAACACGCCGATCACGAGCGGCCGCCCGTCGGCGCCCAGCTCGCCGCGCACGCGCGCCACCGCCGCTGGCGCGGGATCCGCAAACTGCCCCGCATCGAAGCCATTGCGCACCACGCCGATGCGCGCACGATCCACGCCGATCCATCGCGCGTAGTCCTCCGCGCCCGCCTCGCTGTTCGCGACCAGCCGTACGTTGTCCTCCCGCGCGAGCACGCGGTACCACGGCTGCATCCACTCGCGCAGCATCGCGGGAAAGTGCGTCGGCGCGAGCGAGCGCAGCGAGAGAATCACCTCCGGCACGCCTGTCGCGATCGCGGCCGCGCCGGCAAACACATTCGTGTGGTCGAGCCACGCATGCACGATGTCCGGCTCGAGATCGACGAACTCCCCGGCAATCTCGACCGGCTCGTGGCCGATCGACAGCGGGATCGCGAACATCCGCCGCCGCAGCGCGCGCTCGCCGCGGATGCGCGCCAGCGCCCGCTTGCCCACACGCTCGCCCGCCGTGCGAATCGCAACGCCCGCGTCCTCGAGCACGCGACGATGATGTCCCGCTGCACCGACGGCCGCATGACATGTGACGACCGTATGTCGCGCGAGGCCCGACCGCTGCGACGCCGCAATGAACGCCGCGAGCTGCCGCTCCGCACCGCCTGCGCCCAGGCTGCCGATCACATGCACCACGTGCGGCACTGCATCCTTGCGACGCGCGCGGCGCGGCGCGCGCATTCGTACCAGTGCCTGCTCGATCGGCTCGTCGAACCGCTGGGGATAGAACCGTCGGTCGTACCGCTCGGTGATGCCCGCACCGGCAAACTGCACGATGCGCCGCCCCACGGCCCGCACCACGTGCGCGGCTGGCGAGATGCTGCGAACCACGGCGTCGGCGTACAGCGGCGTGTTCATCGACCGCCTCCTCTCGAGGCACCCGATGGACCGCGTTCAGCGGCGTGTCGCTCCGGCAACCCGCACGCCGCGAGCGTCTCGTCGACCATCCGGGCCAGCCCGAACCGCTCGCGCACGAACTCGCGCGCCCGCACCGACATCCTCGCGCGCATCGCCGCATCGCCAAGAAGCGACTCCGCACGCGCGGTCAGTCCGTCGACATCATCGACCGCACAGAGAAAACCCGATCCGCCATCCTCGACCGCATCGACCGTTCCGCCGCCCGCCGTCGCAACGACCGGACACCCCAGCGACTGCGCCTCGAGCAGCGCATTCGGCGTCCCTTCCTTGCGCGAGGCATGCAGCACGAGCTCCGCGATCGCCATCAGCGAACCCACGTCGTCGCGCACACCGAGCATGCGAAAGCGATCCGACGGCACGCCGGCCATCGCGTCCGCCAGCGCAGTACGCATCGGCCCGTCGCCCGCATGCAGCACCACGACGTCCTCGTGCTCCGCCAGCAGCCTGCGCGCCACCTCCGCCCATGCAAGCGGATGCTTCTCCTCCGACAGCCGGAACACGCCGAGCACCACGCGGCGCCCCGACACGCCCAGCTCGCGGCGAAGCACCTCGAGCGCGCGGCCGTCCCCGGCCTTGGTCGCATCGGCGTCGAAGCCGTTGAGCACCACGCGAAAGCGCGTGCGATCCACGCCGATCCACTGCGCGTAATCGTCCGCGCCCGCGCGCGAGTTCGCGATGAACGACACGCGTTCCGACCGCGCCAGCACCCGATACCACGCGCCGAAGTAGGGCCCATGCAGGCTCGGGAAGTGCGTCGGATTCACGTTGCGCGTCGAGAGCACGATGCGCGGCACGCCCATCGCCAGCGCCGCGATTCCCGCCCACACGTTCGCATGGTCGAGCCAGGCGTGCACGACCGAGGGCTTGCGCGCTGCGATCTCCCCGGCCAGATCCACGCACCAGGCGCGGTACGCAGGATCGATCGCGCCGAG
>JBIIRG010000056.1:0-14956 GCA_044341665.1 Phycisphaerales bacterium
CTTCGCGCGCGAAGTGGCCCGCGCTTCCCGCGTGATCGAGGTGCACATGGGTCACGAAAAGACCGCGGAGGTCGCGCGGCGCGAGCCCAAGTTGCTCGAGCTGGACGCGGAGTCCGTCGAACGCCACCGCGCATCCACACTCGACGAGCACGGGGCCCTCGCGCCCGCGGACCACGAACGCCGACGCCGTCCGCGGGATCCCGAGGTAGCGCGTGTCGAGTTCGTGCATGGCAAGGCGGCCCATCGACGGGAAGGTATCGTCTGGGCACGACGGCGGCACCGTTGACTTTGCTTGACGAAAGACAATAGTCGCGTATCCTGCGGCCATGCCTCGGCCCGCCATCCACCTCGTGACCAACCCCAAGTCGTGGGCGGTCGTCATCGCGCCCGTGCGCCTCGAGATCGTCGAGGTCATGCGCATGATCGCGCCGTGCTCCATCGCCGAGATCGCGGCGGCGCTCGATCGACCCGCCGATGCGCTCTACCGGCACATCGACAAGCTCCGTCGCGCGGGCGTGGTGATCGAGGCCGGTTCGCGCCGCAGCGGCCGCCGCACCGAGCAGGTCTTCGACATCGTCGCCGACGACTTCCGCCCGGGGTTCAGGGACGTCTCGCCCCGCGCTGCAAACAAGGCCTACAACGAGACCGTGCAGTCGATCCTCAAGATCGCAAGCCGCACCGCGCGCGATGCCGCCGCCGCCAGCCAGCTTGTGGGCGTGGGCGAGGAGCGCAACCTTGTGGGCAAGATCGAGCATGCGTGGCTGTCGCACGACGAGTTCCTGGCCGTGCGCAGCATGATCATGGGCATCAAGGAGTTCATGGACTCGCGCAAGGGGCGCCGAGAGGGGCGCCTGTACCTCGCGGCGCTGGTGGCGCTCCCCGTGACACGCAAGCGCGGCGCCCGCACGCGCGCCGGCGCCGACGCGGCCACGCCGCAGGCCGCGCAACCGACAGCGCGCAAGCCTTCGCGCAGGGCGACGCGCGGGGAATAGTCCCGCCACTCGGTGGCGCGGATCGTTCCGCGGCCTCCACGCAACGACATCGACCGCTTTCCCGCGCCGAACCATCAACGACTGCAAGCATCGTCCTCGAAGGGATGTCCAGTGATCCGTCCGCTCGTCCTCATCGCGTCGATTCTCCTCCCGCTTCCCGCGCTGGCGCACACCGCCGCCGCCCAGTCTGCGGCGCCGCCGAACGTCGCACCAGCGCACGGCGCATCCACCGCGGAAACCCCGACCGATCCGCTGCCGCGCCGCGCGGGACCCATCGGCGTGCGCCTCGGCGCCCCGACGGAGGGGCGGCTGATCATCGACGCCGTGCTGGAGGGTGGCCCCGCCGACCGCGCGGGGCTCGCTGCGGGCGATTCAATCCTCTCGCTCGGCGGGTCGCCGGTCTCGGGACGTGAGTCGCTCTCGGCCGCGATGCGAGGACTTCGCGGCGGTCAGGTCGTCTCCGTCGAGATCTCGCGCGGCGGCGCGACCCTGGTGAAGCAGCTGCAGCTCGACGAGGCGCAGCGCGAGACCGTCGAGGGTTGCGCCGTGCACTACGGGAGCGTCGCTCATCCCGATGGCTATCGCCTGCGCACCATCGTCACCGAGCCGACGGCTTCTCCACGCGCGGCGGCGGGCAAGCTGCCTGCGCTGCTCTACGTGCAGGGAATCGTCTGCGACTCGATCGACCGGCCGGGTCGGCCCGAGGCGTTCGACACCAGGCTCGTGCACGCGATGGCGAAGGCGGGCTTCGTGACCATGCGCGTCGACAAGCCTGGCCTGGGCGACAGCGGAGGTCCCGCGTGCAGCGAGATCGACCTCACCACCGAGCTCGAGGCCTGTACGGCCGCGCTCCGCCAGCTCGCATCGCTGCCGAACGTCGACCCGGAGCGCATCTACCTGTTCGGGCACTCGATGGGCGGCGTGCTTGCGCCGCTGCTCTCGGCCGACACGCCCGTGCGCGGCATCATGGTCTACGGAACCCTCGCGCGCTCGTGGTTCGAGTACCAGCTGGAGAACGTGCGCCGCCAGTCCGAGCTCGCAGGGCTCACGCCGGCGCAGGTCACCGCCAGCGTGCAGGCCGAGGCGCGCTCGAGCGCGATGATCCTGATCGAGAAGAAGTCGCTCGGCGACGTCTGGCAGCGCTGGCCCGAGCTGCGCCAGCCCGCGCAGGGGATCATGCTCGACGAGACGCACATGTCGACGCGCCACATGCGGTTCTTTCACGAGCTGCAGGACCTGAACATCGCCGAGGCGTGGGAGAAGTCGAGCGGCTCGGTCCTTGCGATCTGGGGCGAGTACGACTGGGTCTCTTCCCGCGAGGATCACGAGCGCATCGCCGAGATCGTCAACGCCCGCGAGGACGGCGCAGGCTCGGTGCTCACGATGCCGAAGGCCGACCATGCGTTCACCACGCACGCGACCTTTCTCGGCAGCCGCATGTCGATGGGCGAGGGCGCATGGGACGAGGATCTCCCGCGGCGCATGCTCGAGTGGATCGACGCGGTCGAAGGAGGCACGCGCGCGCCGTGGCAGGAAGCGCAGCCGACGCAGGCGGAGCTCGACGCCCTCGCCGACAGCGCCATCGCGCGCGCCGATCGGCAGGCGAGCCTGCAGGCGTGGACGGCACTCGCAACGGACCCGTATCCCGGCAAGCAGGACGACATCTTCTTCGTCACGCCCGCGCTCGGCTTCTACGGAAACGGCGCGGGCAAGATCTTCCGGACGAAGGATGGCGGCGCGACCTGGGAGAAGGTCTTCGAGCAGAAGGGCACGTTCGTGCGCTGCCTGGCCTTCGCCGACGAGAAGCACGGCGTCATGGGCAACATCGGCCCCGGCTACTTCCCCGGCGTCACCGACGAGATTCCCATCTACCGCACCGAGGACGGCGGCACGACGTGGACGCCCGTCACGGCGATCGAGGGTGCGCCCGTCGTCGGCCTGTGTGCGTTCGACATCGTCGAGGTCCCGTTCATCAACGCCGGCGTGCTCGACCATCGGCCGCGCATCGTCGGCGTCGGGCGCGTCGGTGGACCCGCGGCCTACATCTGGTCCGACGATCTCGGGAAGAGCTGGAAGCAGGGCAAGATCCCTGCATCGGGCGCCATGGCGTTCGACGTGAAGTTCCTCGACGAGAAGCGGGGGTTCATCGCCGCCGCGAGCCACGCCGACGTGGCGCAGGCGAACGCGCTCATCCTCGCCACCGAGGATGGCGGCGCAACGTGGACCGAGGTCTACCGCTCGACCCGTCCGTTCGAGACGACGTGGAAGCTGAGTTTCCCGACGGCAAGTGTCGGCTACTGCACCGTCCAGTCGTACAACCCCGATCCAACGGCCTCGCAGCGCTTCGTGGCCAAGACGACCGACGGCGGCAAGACCTGGGCGGAGATCCCGCTGGTCGACGACCACAAGGTGCGCGAGTTCGGGATCGCGTTCGTCGACGAGGACCTCGGCTGGGTCGGCGCCATGCCGCACGGATTTGGAACCACGGATGGCGGCAAGACCTGGGAGGCCGTCGACTTCGGCAACGCCGTGAACAAGATCCGCCTGATTCGGGACAACGACGGGGTCACGGGCTACGCCATCGGCGTTGAAATCCACAAGCTGGTCCTGCCAAGCAGCGCGCCCGCACCCACTGAACCCTGAGCATCCAAGCCATGAACCTCCGCACTGCAACCGCTCGTGTCGCCCGTACCTCCCGTGCCATCGCCCTCTGCATGCTCCCCGTCCTCGGGCTCGCAGCGTGCTCGATCAACTCCGTCACATCGAAGGGGCAGCTCAGCCAGACCGTCGAGGGCGCCACGTCGGTGGTCGTCGCGACGGAGAACGGCAGCGTCGAGCTGATCCAGGACGCGTCGGCGGCGACGATGCAGGTTTCCGCGGCGATCCGCTGCTCGGCCGACACGATCGAGAAGGCCGAGGCGCGCGTGAAGGCGACCAGGCTCGTCGCCGAGCGCGATGCCAGCGGCAAGGTCCGCGTCGGCGTCGAGTTCCCGCCGCGCGAAGCGGCGGTGACCGTCGTGCTCGTCGGCGACTATGAGGGCTCGACCGACTCCGCCCGCATCGTCATCCGTGCCGCGAGCCTCGACGGGATCGAGGTCTCGACCACGAACGGCAGCATCGATGTCGGCGCCTTCCGCGGCAACGCCAAGCTGCTGACTTCGAACGGGTCGATCGAAGTGAAGGATCACGCGGGACCCATCGAGGCGCGTTCGTCGAACGGCGCGATCCGCGCGTCGGGCGTACTCGCGCCGATCGTCGCCGAGACATCGAACGGCCGGATCGAGGTGTCGCTCGCGGCCGCGGCGCAGGGTGATGTCCACCTCGAGACGTCGAACGGATCCGTGAGCCTCGACCTCGGCGAGTCGTGGCAGGGCACCGTGAGCGCCGACACCAGCAACGGCAGGGTCGATCTCTCGGGCGGCGATGTCGTCGAGCGGGTCGGCTCCAAGCGCATGACTATTGGCGACGCCGCGAAGGCGAATGCCACCATCGACACCAGCAACGGCCGCATCACCGTGCGCGCCGCGAAGAAGTGAACCACAGGCAGCCACCATGCACAACGCACCTCTCTCGATCCGCGGACTCGTCAAGATCCACCCCGGCCCCGTCTGCGCGCTGCGCGGCGTGGACCTCGAGATCCCCGAGGGCATGTTCGGCCTGCTCGGTCCGAACGGCGCCGGCAAGTCGACCTTCATGAACATCGTCGCGGGGCTCATCGAGCCGACCGCGGGCAAGGTGCTGCTCGACGGGACCGACATCGTCGAGAACCCGCGCTTCATGCGCGAGCGGCTCGGGTATCTGCCGCAGGACTTCGGCTTCTATCCCGACCTGACGGGTCGTGCGATGCTCGAGTTCCTGCTGAAGATGAAGGGCGTGAGCGGACCGAAGGGGCGCGGCGCGCTTGCGGACGAGCTCCTCGAGCGCGTGAACCTCACGGGCGCCGCCAAGCGCAAGGTCGGCGGCTACTCGGGCGGCATGCGCCAGCGTCTCGGCCTCGCGCAGGCGATCGCGGGAAATCCCCGCGTCCTGATCGTCGACGAGCCGACCGCGGGACTCGATCCCGAGGAGCGCCAGCGCTTCTACCGGCTGCTTGCCGAGATGAGCGCGGGGCGCGTGGTGCTGCTGTCGACGCACATCGTCGAGGATGTCTCGACGCTGTGCCCGCGGCTTGCGATCATCCGTTCGGGCGAGGTGGTCGCCGACACCACGCCGAGTGCCGCGCGGAACGCAGTCGACGGGCTCATCTTCGAGGGCTTCGTGGCCGATGCCGAGCTGCCCGCGTTCGCGGCGCAGCATCGCGTGATCAGCGCCGTCCTCAACGAGGGCCGCAACAACCGCGTGCGCGTCTTCTGCGCGAATGGCGCGGCGGTTCCCGCTGGCTTTGAGAAGAGCGCGGGCACGCTCGAGGACGCGTATCTCGTCCTCATGCGCGTGCCGCGCGACGAGGTCCCGCCCGCACTCGCGCGCACGGCGCCCGTGCTTGCGGGAGGTGCGGCGTGATTGCACGGTTCCTCGCGATTCCGCTGCTCGAACTCTCGACCTTCTGGAAGCGCCCGCTCAACATCATCATGCTCGTCGTGTTCGGGCTGATGTCGTTTGGCTTCGTGGCTGGCGGCGTGCAGTTGAGCACGGGCAGCGCCGACACGGGCGGCGCGAAGGTCTCGATCAACTCGGCGTTCAACCTCGGATTCGCCGATATGGCGCTGTTCGCGCTCATCCTGCCGTTCTTCGTGGCGGTCGCGTGCGGCACGCCCGTCCTCGGCGACTTCGACCGGAAGATCAACCGCCTCGTCGCGGCGACGCCGCTCTCGCACATCGAGTATGCGTTCGCGCGGTTCTTCGGCGCCTTCGCCGTGCTCGCGGTGATCGGCGCGGCGTGGATGCTGCTGCAGATCGGGTTCTACGAGCTGATCCCGCTCGATCCGACCGAGCGTATCCGCGGCGCGTTCGCGCTCTCGCACTATCTGTTGCCGAAGGCGCTGTTCGCGCTGCCCCTCGCGCTCTTCGTGGGCGGCATCTCGATGTGGCTCGGCGTGCGCACGCGCCAGCCCGTGCTTGTGTTCGCGCTGCCGGTCGTGGTCGTCGTCTCGGGCATCTTCTTCGTGTGGACCTTCAATCCCGAGTGGCTGCCGATGTGGGTGAACCGCGCGATGCAGCTCGCCGATCCCACGGGTTTCCGCTGGTTTTCGCGGAACTTCATCAGCGAGGACCGCGGCGTCGCGTTCTACAACTCGGCGTCGCTCGTGCCTGATGCTGCGTTTCTCGCAAGCCGCATCGCGCTCTGCCTGATCGGCCTCGGCGCCGTGTGGGCGACGGGCCGGCGTCTCGCACGCACCGAGCACGACGACCTGCGCGTGGGCGCGGTCGAGGCGCTGCTCGCACAGGCGCGGCTCGCCGATGCGCAGGCCGCGAAGGCGGAGCATGCGGCGATCGCAGCGCGCGGCGGAGCACCCGCGTCATCATCGAAGGCACCGGGATTCGTGCGCGGCATGATCGACATCGCGCGGCTGGAGACGCGGACGCTCCTGCGTTCGCCTGGCGTGTGGCTCTTCGGGCCGCTGATCCTGATCCAGGCGTGGGCCGCGACGAGCTTTCGCCAGGGACCGCTCGACACCGAGCTCCTGATGACGACGGGCGCTGCGGCGGCGAGCGTCTTCGACACGCTCACGCTCCTCCTCTGCTTCCTCGTCCTCTTCTACACCGTCGAGAGCCTCGTGCGCGAGGAGCGCTGCGGACTGAGCGGGATCTTCCGCGCGGCGCCCGTGCCGACGGCGTCGGTGCTCGCGGGCAAGGTGCTCGCGAACGCAGCGATGGCGCTCGTCATCATCGGCTGCGCGGCGCTTGCGATCGCGATGGTGCTCGGCAAGCAGGCGATCGATACGGGGATCCTGGTCGAGTTCGACGTGCCCGTCCTGTTCCTGATCCTCGGCGTGCTGCTCGCGCCGACGCTGATCGTGTGGGGCGCGTTCGTGTCGTTCCTGTACGCGCTGCTGAGGAACCGCTTCGTCGTGTATGGCGTTGCGCTCGGCGCGCTCGTCGGCACGGGCTTCGCGACGCAGTTCGGCTACCTGAACTGGGTGACGAAGTGGCACATGTGGAGCAGCGTGCAGTGGAGCGAGCTCGATGGCCTCGCGTTCATGTGGCCCGCGATCGCGACCAACCGCCTGCTCGTGCTGTCGCTCGCGGCGTTCTTCATCGTCGCGACGCTTTCGATGTGGCCGCGGCGCTTGCCCGACCTGCGCGCGGTGGCCGACCGCATGAAGCCCGCGGCGTTCCTGCGTGCGGCGATCGTGCCCGTGCTTGCAGCCCTGCCCGTCGCGGGAATCGCGACCTTCGCCGGGCTTTCCGTGCGCTCGGGCTACGAAGGCGCCCCGCAGCGCGAGGCGCAGAAGGCGTACTGGAAGCGCAATTCGAAGACATGGGAGGAAGTGCCAGTTCCAGCGCTCGACAAGGTCGACGGCGAGGTCAAGCTCTTCCCAGAGACGCGCTCGCTCGAGGTCGCGGCGACCTACGTGCTGCGCAACCCGCATGCGCGTCCGATGGCCGAGGTGCCGATCACCGTCGGCTCGCACTTCGAGACAAGCGACTGGACCGTGGACGGCGTCGCGACCGACCCGGCGAAGCAGGACCAGCCGAGGCCGTCGATCGAGAACCGCAGCGGGCTCCATGTGATCACTCCCGCCAAGCCGCTCTCGCGCGATGCGACCGTCACGATCTCGTTCAAGATGAAGGGCGAGTTCCCGAAGGGCTGGTCGCGCACGGGCGCGGGGACTGGCGAGTTCATCCTGCCGTCGGGCGTCGTGCTGACGAGCTTCAGCCCGAGCTTCCTACCCGTCGTCGGGTTCGTCGAGAGCGTGGGTGTCGATGGCGAGAACCGCCGCGATGCGCGCGAGTATCCGCTCGACCATTGGAAGACGCGCGTGGATCCTGCGTTCGGCCCCGCGTGGGCGACGCAGGTCCGGCTCGCGGTCGAGGGACCTGAAGGCTGGAAGCTGAACGTCGTGGGCGTCGAAAAGGAGTCGACGGTTGCCGACGGCCGCCGGCGCACCGTGTGGGAGACGGAGCATCCCGTGCGCTTCTTCAACATCGTCGGCGGGCCGCTCGAGGAGAAGACGGGCGACGCAGCGACCGTGTACTACTCGGCGCGCACGCCGCACAACGTCGACACGATGGTGAAGGCGCTCTCGGCCGCGCGGAAGAGCTACGCGGCATGGTTCGGGCCGTACCCGTGGGAGAACCTGCGGGTGACGCAGTTCCCCGGGCTCGCTGGCTATGCGCAGGGATTCCCCGGGAACATCTCGTTCTCCGAGGGGATCGGCTACATGTCGCGGCCGGTGGCGAAGGGTGCCGACGGATACCTTGAGCAGGAGGGCGCCCTCGATGTCGCGTTCTACATCGTCGCGCACGAGGCGGGACACCAGTGGTGGGGCAACATCGTGATGCCGGGCAAGGGCCCGGGCGGGAACATCATCAGCGAGGGGCTCGCGGAGTTCAGTGCGCTGATGCTGCTTCACCACGAGTGCGGCGACGATCAGGCCAAGACGCTGCGCCGCCGCTGGGAGAAGGCGTACACGGAGGGGCGCCGCGCCGACAACGAGCGGTCGATCAACCGCACCGACGGCACCCGTCCGGGCGACCAGGTCGTCACCTACAACCGCGCGGGATTCGTGTTCTGGATGCTGCGCGATCTGATGGGCGAGGAGCAGATGCTCGCGGGCCTGAAGGCGTTCGTCGCCAAGTGGCGCAACGGCGTCGAGACTCCCGATGGCCTCGATTTCCCGCTGATCGAAGACATGGTGGAGAGCCTGCGGCCGTTTGCGCCTGATGAGGTGGCGTTTGGCGTGTTCGTCGACCAGTGGATCTATGGGACGGCGCTGCCGGAACTCGAGTTGGGTGACGCGAAGGTCGACGGTTCGGACGGCGCGTTCACCACCGCGGTCGAGCTCCGCAACATTGGCAAGGGAACGGTCGATGTGACGGTGCGGGTCGTCGGCGAGGATCCCGCGCAGCACGAGGACACGGTGGTTCGCGTGGCGCCGAACGCGCCCGCGCCTGTGTCGGTCTCTTCGTCGTTCAAGCCTGCCAAGATCGTGGTCGACCCCGATGTCAAGCTGCTGTTCGCGGGCCGCAAGCGCTGCGAGAAATCCCTCTGAGGTGCCATCGAGTGCACGGTCAGACCTTCGTTACGCCGGTCGCCTTGAGCGCAAGGAGCGCCTCCTCGCAGGCTCGCGGATCGGGGACACCGTGGAAACCCTGCACGAGCGTATGCGTGCCCCCCTTGGAGCCGCGCACGACGCTGCGCGCGAACAGGAGCGTGCCCGTCCCGTCGGCGTGAATCGACTTCGTGATCTCCTTGACGTCGTCCGCGCCCCACGACTGCACCTTCAGTGAGCGCCCGATCCGGACTTCCATCGCGCGCTGGTTGGTGACGCAGCAGGCCGATCTCCTCGCGGCGCGCGCGACCCACCAGGGCGACGAGATCATCGCGAGCCCGACGGCCAGGAACGGCAGTCCGAACAGTGGGAAGAGCATGAACACGCCGGAAACGGCCTTCGACCCCGAGTCGCCCTGCGCCTGGGTGCCGCCGAACCAGGCGCCCGCCGCGGCCATCGAGATCCAGAACGCGGCGAATCCGCCGAAGAACAGCCCGAAGATCGCGATCGGCCACATCTTGCGCGCGGTGCGCGCCGGTGAGGGCATTCCCGCGTACCACAGCTCCTCGCCGTCGCGGAGTTCGCCCCGCACGGCCGAGTCGAGTTCAGGCGTCAATCCGGAAAGCGTCGCCATGGTGGAGCACTCCTTCAGCTCGGAGCAGTATGGCTACGCGGGCATGCGGGCACAAGCGGTCCCTTGAAAGGTGCCTCGCAGTGCACGGCACGTGCCGTCGAGTGGGAGGCACGGCACGGCACGTGCCGTGCACTGCCTGGCTCAGGCGCGAAGGATCGCGGTGTTGGGCTTGCCCTTGACGTCGGTCAGGCGGAAGTTGCGGCCTGCGTGCTTGAAGGTGAGCCGCTCGTGGTCGAGGCCTGCGAGGTGCAGGACCGTGGCGTGCCAGTCGTGGATGTCCATGACGCCTTCGACCGCCTCGTCGCCGATGTCGTTGGTCGCGCCGTGGCTGATGCCGCCCTGCACGCCGCCGCCGGCCATCCACATCGTGAAGCCCTTCGCGTTGTGGTCGCGGCCGTCGCCGTTCTGCGCGTACGGGGTGCGGCCGAACTCGCCGCCCCAGAGGACGAGCGTGTCGTCGAGCATGCCGCGCTGCTTGAGATCGGCGAGGAGCGCCGCGATCGGCTGGTCGATCTCGCTGCACTGCTTCTCCATCTCCTCGCGGAGGTTGCGGTGCGTGTCCCAGCCGCCGTGACTGACCTCGATGAAGCGCACGCCCTTCTCGGCAAAGCGCCGCGCAAGCAGGCACTGCCGCGCGAAGCTGTCGGTGGGCTGCTTGCCCACGCCGTACATCTCGAGCGTCTCCTTCTTCTCGTCCTCGAAGGTCACGAGGTCGGGCACCTCGGCCTGCATGCGGAACGCGAGCTCGTAGCTCTCGATCACGCCCTCGAGCTGGGCATCCTGCTTCTCGCGCTTGAGGCGCTCGCGGTTGAGCCGCTGCACGAGGTCGAGCTGCTCGCGCTGCATGGCGGTGCCGAGGCGCGCGTTGTCGATGTGCGGGATCGCGTCGCCGGAGCCCGCGTTTCCGCGGCCGTTGCCAAGGCGCACGGGCGTGGCCTGATAGGCGGCGGGCAGGAAGCCGCTGCCGTAGAGTTGCGAGCCGCCGTTGTCGCCGCGCGGATTGATGGCGATGAAGCCCGGCAGGTTCTCGTTCTCGGTGCCGAGGCCGTAGAGCGCCCACGAGCCCATCGACGGACGTACGAACTGGAACGAACCCGTGTGCAGCTGGATCGACGCCTGCGCGTGGGCGGGGATCTCGGCCTTCATGCCGCGCAGGAGGCACAGCTGGTCGGCCTGCTTCTGCAGGTTCGGGAAGAGGTCGCTGATCCAGAGCCCCGACTTGCCCGACTGGCGGAACTTCCACGGGCTCCCGAGCAGCTTGGAGTTGCCGCGGAAGGTCGCGCCGTCGCGCTGGGTGAGCCCGGGCTTGTAGTCGAAGGTGTCGACATGGCTCGGCGCGCCCGCCATGCACAGGAAGATGATCCGCTTGGCGCGCGGCGCAAAGTGCGGCTTTCTCGGTGCGAGGGGGCTGGTGCTCGCGCCGTCGTCGTCGCCGAGCAGCGTCGTGAAGCCGTTCGCGCGTGCCGCCATCGCGGCGAACGCCACCGAGCCGAAGCCGCAGGCGGCGTAGCGCAGCATGTCGCGGCGGGAGTAGGCGAGGGGAAGTCGGTTGCAGCAGAGGTCGCTCATGGGTGTGTCGCCTGAGGTGCGTGTCGCGGCTGGTCGTCGGATCGGTTGCGCAGGGCCCGCGGTGCTGTCGTTTCGTGTCGTGTCGTGGATGCGTGGACTCAGTCGATCGTGCGGAACTCGCCCGAGAGGAACAGCGCCTGGCAGAGCGCCGAGTAGGCGAGCATGTCGCCGGAGACCTGGTTCGGTCCGCCGGGCGCCGCGCCGCGCCGCTGGTTGAGGCGATCCATCACGCGCTGCCGCATCGCATCGCGGGGGCGCTGGCCGCCCGCCTGCGCGGGCGCGTCGTTGCGGGCCGCCGGCTCCTTCGCCGCGGCCTTGCGGAAGTCGCCCAGGAAGTCGCGGCACGCCGCGATCTCGGCCGACGACGGCGCACGGCCGAACGCGATCGCGAACGCCGCGCGGATGCGATCGACGTCGCGCTCGCCTGCGTCGATCACGCGCGCGGCAAACCGGTCGGCCAGCCGCGTGATCTCCTCGCTGTTCATCAGGAAGAGCGCCTGCGTGGGCACGTTGGTCGCGTCGCGCTTGCCCGTGACGAACGCAGGCTCGGCAAAGTCGAACACCTCGAGCGACTCGGGCACCCGGTCGCGGACGATCGGCAGGTACACGCTGCGGTGGTTGTCGCCCACGCCGTTGAGCGTGCCTGCGAGCCGCTCGATGCCCGGGCCGCGCAGTCCGCCCTCGAGGAAGGCGACGGGCGACCCGACGCGCGGCTTCGCGTCAAGCACGCCGGCTGCAGCGAGCATCGCATCGCGGATCGCCTCGGCCTCGAGCCGCTTCTTGGGCATGCGCCAGAGGTAGGTGCCGTCGGGATCGATCTCCGCGTTCTTCGCATCGAACGCGCTCGACATCGCGTAGGCACGCGTGAGCATGATCTCGCGGATGAGCGCCTTGGTGCTCCAGCCGCTGGCGACCAGCCGCGCCGCGAGGTGGTCGAGGAGCTCGGGATGCGACGGCGCAAGGCCGCTCATCCCGAAGTTGTCGGGCGTCGGCACGAGCGGCTGTCCGAAGAGATGCAGCCACACGCGGTTCGCCCAGACGCGTGCCGTGAGCGGGTTGTCGTCGCGGGCGATCCACTCGGCAAGCGCGAGTCGGCCGCTGCCCTTGTTGATCTTCTGCTCGCTTCCCGTCGAGAGGAGCTGCACGAAGCCGCGGTGCACGACCTCGCCCGGCTTGTCGAGCTCGCCGCGGTCGAGCACACGCGCATTGAGCGCGCGGTCGCGGTCGACGGCGCCCATCGCCACCATGTTGGCCGCGGTCGGCTCGCCCCGCTCGTCAAAGCGGCTGGTCATGCTCTCGAGGTTGCGCACGGCACCCTGCGTCGCGCGGGCGCGCACGATCTGCTGCTGGATGTTCGCGGGCAGCTCCTTGCCGGCCTGCCGCGCCTCGCGCGCCTGTGCGATCACGGCGGCGGCGCGTTCCGCCTCTTCCTCGGTCCGCGTCTTGAGCGACGCAAGGATCGAGCGCTGCTCGGGCCGCATGGTCGGGCCCGCGGGCATGCCGCTCTCGCGCGGCAGCTCGATGAGCGCACTGGCGTGGTTGTTCTGCTGCCCCTCGAAGGTGCCAAAGCGCGTGTCGGTCGAGAGGAAGATCCCGGCGACCGCGTAGTAGTCCTTCTGCGTGATCGGGTCGAACTTGTGATCGTGGCAGCGCGCGCACGCGACGGTCAGGCCGAGCATGCCCTGCGTGGCCGCGTCGAGCTGCTCGTCGGCGAGGTCCATCTGGAACTGCGGCTTGCCGCGCGCATTGTGGCTCTTGGTGCCGAACGCGAGGTAGCCCGTGGCCACGAGATGCTCGGCGCGGTCGGCGTCGCTCGCTGCGGGCAGCAGGTCGCCCGCGAGCTGCTCGACGAGGAAGCGGTCGTACGGCTTGTCCTCGTTGAAGGCGTCGATGACGTAGTCGCGGTAGCGCCACGCATGCGGGTAGAGGAGGTTCGACTCCTTGCCGCTCGATTCGGCGTAGCGCGCGACATCGAGCCAGTGGCGGCCCCAGCGCTCGCCGTATGCGGAGCTCGCGAGCAGCCGGTCGACCGCCTTCGCGAATGCGTCGGGCGACGCATCGCGCTCGAACGCGGCGAGGTCCGCCTCCGATGGGGGCAGGCCGGTCAGGTCGAAGCTCGCGCGACGGAGCAGCGTGCGCTTGTCGGCGAGGTCGGCGGGGGTGAGCCCGCGCTCGGCCATCGCGGCCATGAGGAACGCATCGATCGCCGTGGCGCTCCACGCCGCATCCGCGACCGCGGGCGGAGTGTGCGCGGCCACCGGCTGGTACGCCCAGTGATTCGCGCGGCCGCGGGCGATGTCCTCGGCGGTCCAGCGATGATCGGTCCCGGGCGAGGCGCCTCCCGCGGCTGCGGGCTTGTCGACGCGCGGATCGGGCGCGCCCATCTCAACCCACCGCTCGAGCAGCGCGATCTCGTCATCGGAGATCTTGCCGTCGGGCGGCATCTGGAAATCGACGTCGTGGTAGCGCACCGCGCGGACGAGCAGGCTCGAGTCGAGGTCGCCCGGCACGACCGCGGGTCCGCTCTTGCCGCCACGCAGCGTCGCGTCACGCGTATCGAGCCGCAGCCCGCCCTTGGACGCATTCGCGGACTTCGAGTGGCAGCCGTAGCAATGCGTGATCAGGAGCGGCCGGATCTTCGACTCGAAGAACTTGACCTCGTCGGCGGTGAGGGCGCGCCCCTCGTCGAACGCGAGCGCGACCTCCTGCTCCACGGCCTGCTCCACGGCCTGCTCCACGGCCTGCTCCACGGCCTGCTCCACGGCCTGCTCCACGGCCTGCTCCACGGCGTCGCCGTCGCCCGACATCATCTGCGCCGTCGCAGGACTGCCTGCGAGCAGGACGCTTGCGAGGCTGACGGCATGAAGAAGATGTGTGGTCAAGAGTCGTCGCATGGCGATTTCTCGTCTGGCGTACGCCGGGATGATCCCCGGTCGAGCTTCGGCGCATGCCTCGGTCGTCGCGAACGGGTTCGATTCGGGAAGGCCCCGCCTGCCGGCAGGTCGCCCCACCTCCCGCCTGTCGCGGGTGCGTCCCTCCGAACGGGTATGGATCGGACCGATTGCCTCCCGCCATGGGGAAAGTAGGCGATTGTGCCTCGCCACATGCGGGATATCCGCCCCTTGCAAGAAATCAGGCGGGGCCGCGCTTGCGCCGGCGCGCGTTTGGCGGATGCTCCTCGGACCAACGTCTGAGTCGTTCCGAAACGCATCGGGAGCCGCCATGCAGATCCGCGCCAACACCGCCTTGACCCTCATCGCCTCCCTCGCCGTGCTGGCCGCCGGTCCGAGCGCCCTCGCCCAGGGCGCCGACAACTGTGCCGATGCGGGCGCGCTCAAGGGCTACGGCAGCTTCGCGTTCAGCACGGTCGGGGCCACCACCGACGGTGCGGCCGACGTCCTGTGCAACTACTTCAGCAACCAGAACATCTACAACGACGTCTGGTTCCGCTTCACCGCGCCGGAGACGACGGTCATCGATGTCGCCACCTGTGGCGGCGCGACCTGGGACACCAAGATCGCCATCTACGGCGGTGCCGACTGCAGCGCGCCCGTGATCGCCTGCTCCGACGACAGCTGCGGCACGCAGACGCGCGTGACGGTGGGCGT
>JBIIRG010000057.1:0-14942 GCA_044341665.1 Phycisphaerales bacterium
CTCGAGGTACTGGTCGGTGAGCGTGTGGATCTCGATCTCATGGATGTCGACCTCCGCACGCCGCACGAGGAACAGCAGGAGGTCGAGCGGACCCTGGAAGACGGGAAGACGGACGAGCCAGTCGTTCTGCGACATCGACCGTACCCTACCAAGAACCGCCCGATTCTTGCGGGAATTCGAAGGCATTACACTGTGCGGATGCTGCCGACCGCCGCCGCCGATCCGCATATCCGCACCAACGAGCGCGACTTCCTCTGCGAGGTGCTCGCCACCGAGGCAGCGGCCGTGTCGAGGTTTGCCGCGCGCCTGCAGGCGGGCGAAGACACCGGGATCCACGCCGCCGTCGACCTCTTCGAGGCTTGCCGGGGCCACGTCGTCGTGAGCGGCATGGGCAAGTCGGGCCTCGTCGGAGCCAAGATCTCCGCGACGCTCTCGAGCCTCGGTCAGCCGTCGCACTTCGTGCACCCCGCGGAGGCCGTCCACGGCGATCTCGGCTCGATCCGCCCGGACGACGTGGTGATGCTCCTCTCCTGGTCGGGCGAGACGCAGGAGGTCGTCGCGCTCGCGTCGATCCTGAGGATGGATGGAATTCCGACCGTCGGCATGTCGGGCAAGGCGAAGTCGAGCCTCGCGCGGGCGTGCGCGGTGCACGTCGACCTCGGCGACCTGACCGAGGCGTGCCCGCTCAACCTTGCGCCGACCGCATCGACGACGCTCACGCTTGCCGTGGGCGACGCGCTGGCGCTTGCACTCGCGCAGCGGCGCGACTTCGGCAAGGACGATTTCCACAAGCATCATCCTGGCGGCATGCTCGGTGCAGGCCTGCGCCCCGTGACCGAGGTGCTGCGCTTCCGTGTCGGCCAGAACCTCGCTGCCGTGCCGGACACGAGCACCGTGCGCGACGCGCTGCGCGCCGCGGGCGAGGGCCGTCGCGCGGGTGCGATCGTGCTCGTCGACGGTGCGGGCCGCCTGAGCGGCATCTTCACCGACGGCGACCTGCGGCGTCACGTGAACAGCGGGGGGCTGGCGGCCCTCGAGGCGTCGATCGCGGGCGTGATGACGCGCCATCCGACGACCCTCACCGTCGATTCGCTCGTGCGCGACGCCGTCGCGCTGGTGCAGGCGAAGCGCTTGGACGAGATCCCGGTGGTCGACCGCGACGGCAAGCCCGTCGGCCTGGTCGACGTGCAGGACTTGATCGCGATGCGGGTGGTCAAGGAGTGAGTGGAGCGAGTGATCGCGCTCTTCAAGCCGCGAGCAGGGGTCTGAGCACCGCTCGGCTGACCTTCGCAAGCCCGAGGCTCGCGAGCAGTCGGTTGACCCGCGCGAGCGTGACCGTGCCTGGGGCGGTGACTTCAATCCCAAGCGGCATCCCGGATCGCGTGAAGTCGACGACATAGCCGCCTTCATGCGGGACCGAGCGATAGACCCGCTTGCGAGCCTTGGCCGGCGCGTGGGCGAGGGTCAGCGGCATGTAGGCGGCATACGCCTTCCCGTCGCGATAGCTGATCTCGATCTCACGGATCGGAGACTGGAGCGTGGAGTTTCGAGGTGCCTTGGTGCGCATGAAGGTGCCGGTGGCGGTTCTATGAAGTTCGGTAGGCGGTCATGGCCCAGAGGACGGATCGATCGTAGTCGGGCTCGACGACCACATGCCAGTGCTCGCGGCCAAGCCGACATCCAACGAGAAACCGACCGTCCGCGACATCAGGCGCAAGACCGACGGACGAACCGAGCATACTCCTGAGATCGGTCTCGGAAAAGCCGCGCTGTCGCATTCGTCGCTTGATGTGCGGGGTCAGCTCGAGCGGCCAGTCCCACCACGGCGGAGTTGCGTGTCGACGCATGCCGCGAGACTACCCGCCGATTCGACCTTGTTTGCGGAACGAGCAGTCGCCCGCAACTTCAGTCGACGGAATTCCACGCGGTTCCGCGCATGACCAGGCGAAAGCGCTCGACAGGCTACTTCACGATCGCCCCACGGCCCTCGAGCAGCGCCATGACGCGCTCGACGGCGGTGCGCAGCGCGACATCGGGCGCGCCGAGCTCGTGCAGCGGGATCGTGAGGTCGGAGTCGGCGGGAGCTTCGTACTCGAAGTCGACGCCCGGCACGCCCGCGACCTTGCCTGCGGCGAGATCGCGGTAGAGGCCCGATGGGTCGCGGCGGCGGCACTCCTCGAGCGGCGTCGAGACGTGGACGAGCGCAAAGCGGTCATTGCCCACGAGATCGCGCGCGCGGGCGCGCACGGTCGCCTCGGGCGCGGTGAACACGGCGAGCGTGATGAGCCCTGCGTCGTTCATCGCCTTCGCGAGCTCCATGCCTCGGCGGAGGTTCTCGCTGCGCTCGCCCTTCGAGAAGCCGAGGTCACGGCTCATGCCCGCGCGGAGGTTCATGCCGTCGACGACGGTCGCGAGGCGGCCGAGGTCGAACAGACGCCGCTCGATGGCGCGCGCGATCTTTCCCTTGCCCGAGCCGGAAAGCCCCGTGAAGAGCAGCGTGAACGGCTTCTGCCCGAGCCGCGCCTGGCGCTCCTCGGCCGTGACCGTCGAGCGCACGGGGCGCGCGCGGTCGATGTGCGGCGCCTCGGTCCAGTGGCCTTCGACCATGCTCGGCTCGAGCAGCATGCCCGCACCCGCGGTGGCGTTCGTGAGTCGGTCGATCAGGATGAACGCGCCTGTGTGCCGGTTGCGCGTGTAGGCGTCGTAGACGAGCGGCCGCTGCGTGCGGATCTCGACCTGCCCGATGTCGTTGAGCGACAGCGCTGGCGCCGCCGAGCGGTCGAGCGTGTTCACATCGACGCGGTGCGCGATGCGCACGACGCTCGCGGGGGTCTTGTGCGGCCCGTGCTTGAGCAGGTACTCCTTGCCCGGGACGAGCGGCGCCTGGTCGTCCATCCATACCACCATCGCGTGCACATCCTGCGAGACATGCGGCTCGTTGCCCGGATGGACGAGCATGTCGCCGCGCGCGCAGTCGACCTCGTCGGCGAGCGTGAGCGTGACCGAGAGCGGGGGCGTCGCCTCCTTGAGGTCGCCGTCGAAGGTCACGATGCGCGTGACGGTCGAGGTCTTGCGCGACGGCAGCACCATCACGCGGTCGCCGGTCTTCACGCATCCGCCGGCGACGGTGCCCGTGAATCCGCGGAAATCCAGGTTCGGGCGGTTCACCCACTGCACGGGGAAGCGGAAGTCGACGAGGTTCCGGCTCGTGCCGAGCGGCACGCTGTCGAGGTGCTCGAGCAGCGTCGGTCCCGAGTACCACGGCATGTTGGCGCTCGGATGGACGACGTTGTCGCCGTTGAGCGCGGACATCGGGATGAAGCGCATGCTGCGCGCGGGCAGTTTCGCCGCGAAGGCCTCGTAGTCGCGCACGATCTCGTCGAACCGCGCCTGCGAGTGGCCGACGAGGTCCATCTTGTTGATCGCGACCACGATCTCCTTGATCCCGAGCAGGCTCGTGATGAACGAGTGCCGCTTCGTCTGCACCGCCACGCCGTGGCGCGCGTCGACGAGGAGGATCGCCAGGTCGCACGTGCTTGCGCCCGTCGCCATGTTGCGCGTGAACTGCTCGTGGCCGGGCGTGTCGGCGATGATGAACTTGCGCGCCGCGGTCGTGAAGTAGCGGTACGCGACATCGATCGTGATGCCTTGCTCGCGCTCGCTCTTGAGCCCGTCGACGAGCAGCGCCATGTCGAGCGCGCCCGATTGGGTGCCCATCGACTTCGAGTCGCGCTCGACGGCGGCGAGCGTGTCCTCGGCCACCATGTGCGTGTCGTACAGCAGGCGCCCGATGAGCGTGCTCTTGCCGTCGTCGACCGAGCCGCAGGTGAGGAAGCGCAGGAGCTCCTTGCGCTCGTGGCGCGCGAGGTACTCCTCGATGTTCGAGTCGATGAGGGCCATCTCGGCCGCGGTGCGGTCGACGGTCATCAGAAGTAGCCCTCCTTCTTCTTCTCCTCCATGCTGCCCGCGGCGTCGTGGTCGATCACGCGGCCCTGGCGCTCGCTCATCGTCGTCTGCAGCATCTCGCGGATGATCTCGGGAAGCGTGGCGGCGCCCGACTCGATCGCGCCCGAGAGCGGGTAGCAGCCGAGCGTGCGGAAGCGGATCACCTTCATCTGCGGCACTTCTCCCGGCTCGAGCGGCAGGCGGTCGTCGTCGACCATGATGGGGACGCCGTGGCGGTAGACCACCGGGCGCGGCGCGCCGAAGTAGAGCGGCACGATGCGGATGTTCTCGAGCCAGATGTACTGCCACACATCGAGCTCGGTCCAGTTCGACAGCGGGAACACGCGGATCGACTCGCCGCGGTTGACCTCGGTGTTGTAGATGTTCCAGAGCTCGGGACGCTGGTTGCGCGGATCCCAGCGGTGCTGGCGGTCGCGGAAGCTGAACACGCGCTCCTTGGCGCGCGACTTCTCCTCGTCGCGGCGCGCGCCGCCGAACGCGGCGTCGAAGCCGTACTTGTCGAGCGCCTGCCTGAGCGCCTGCGTCTTCATCACGTCGGTGTGCTTGCGCGAGCCGTGCGTGATCGGGTTGATGCCCGCGGCGAGGCCCTCGGGATTCGTGTGGACGAGCAGCTCGAGCCCGAGTTCCTTCGCGACGTACTCGTCGCGGAGCTTGTACATCTCCTTGAACTTCCACTTCGTGTCGACATGGAGCAGCGGAAAGGGCGGCTTCGCGGGGTGAAACGCCTTCATGGCCAGGTGCAGGAGCACCGCCGAGTCCTTGCCGATCGAGTACAGCATCACGGGCTTCTCGAAGCTCGCGACGACCTCGCGGAAGATCTGGATCGACTCCGCCTCCAGTTCGCGGAGATGGGTCAGGCGGCTGTGCGCCAGCGAAAGGGTCGGCGGGGTGTCGTCCATGCGCGCGTTCCGAAGGTTCGATACCCTATCGGCTTCGGCGCGTGCGTGTGCCGATTCCTAGCGCTTTCTCGGCCTCCCCCCATGCAGGATCCGTCGTCGAACGCAGCCTCCGCCAACGTCACCTGGCACGCGGGCACCGTAGGGCGCGGCGACCGCGAGCGCCTTCTTGGGCAGCGCGGCGCCACCGTCTGGTTCACGGGACTCTCTGGCTCGGGCAAGAGCACGATCGCAGTCGCTGTCGAAGCGCTGCTCGTCGGGGCCGGGCGGCTCTGCTATCGGGTCGATGGTGACAACCTTCGCCATGGTCTCAACCGCAATCTCGGGTTCAGTCCCGATGATCGCGCCGAGAACGTCCGCCGCACGGGGGAAGTCTGCCGCATCCTGGGCGATGCCGGCGTGATCTCGCTCGCGAGCCTGGTGAGTCCGTTTCGTGCCGATCGCGGAATGGTGCGGGCGCTGCACGAGGAGTGGACGCTGCCGTTCGTCGAGGTGTTCGTGGACGTTTCTCTCGCGGTCGCGGAGTCGCGAGATCCGAAGGGCCTCTACAAGAAGGCGCGCGCCGGCGAGATCCGAGATTTCACGGGCATCCATCAGCCGTACGAGGCGCCCGAGGCGGCGGAGCTCGTGATCGATTCGGGCGCGATGTCGGTGGACGATGCCGCCGCGCATGTACTCGACGCGCTGCGCATGCGCGGGATCATCTGACGCGCGCGGCGTACGCGGCGACGAGCCTGTCGACGACCGCAGGGTGACCTGCGAAGACGCCGCGGTTCTCGGTGAGTTCGCGCCCACGGCTGAAGTCAAGCGGTTTCCCGTCGACATCGCAGACGCGCGCGCCCGATTCGGCGGCAACCAGCGCTCCCGCGGCGTGGTCCCAGATCTTCTCGCGGTAGTCGGCCTTCACGGGCAGGCGCATGTAGATGTCGGCCCCGCCGCGCGCGACGACCACGTACTTGCACTGGCTGTCGAGGCGCGCGGGCTTGCCGGGCGCGCCGATCGCAGCGAGGAGCTCGACGGAGAGGTCCTGCTTCGAGTGGCCGCTCTCGACCGACTCGCACGAGCGCACGGGATCTCCCGCGCTCCACACCGCGCAGTGGATCCGCGCAGGCGAAGCACTTCCACGCACGATCCATGCGCCCCGGTCGCGCTCGGCGAACGCAAGGGCGCCCGTCGCGTCGGCGGAGTCGTAGTCACCGCCATCGTCGGGCAGGTTGGGACAACCGACGACGCCGAGCTCGACGGTGCCGCGCTCGATCAGCGCCAGCGAGATCGCGTACTGCTGCTGCCGCAGGAATCCCTTTGTGCCGTCGACGGGGTCGAGCGTGAGGAACCGCGGCCCAGGCTCGGCGCGACCGCGATCGATCGCATCGAGGCACGCCGCCTCGCTCACGCGCCGCCCGAGCGCGTGCGACACGGCGTCGGCGACCCTCGTCCGCAGCGCGGCGCTCTCGGCAGCGCGCAGCGCGCCCGCGTCCTCCTCGCCCACCAGCGGCACGTCGGCGCCCATCTCGAGCGCCACGACCGCCTGGCTCGCCCAGTCGGCGACGGTCACCGGCGAGCGGTCTTCCTTCGCGATCCCCGCGAGCGATGCGGAGTGCTGCACGAATCTCGTGGCGCGGGCCGCGGCCTCGACCGCGCGCCTCATCTGTTCGATCACGGTTGCACTCCGCTCGGCGTCATCTGCAGGGCGATCGCCGCGACGGCGACCGCTCCCGTGAGGATACCGAGCGGCAGGCCGATCCGCATGAAGTCGGTGAAGCGGTAGCCGCCGGGCGCCTGGACCATGAGGTTGGTCTGGTACCCGATGGGCGTGGCGAAGCTGGCGCTCGCGCCGATCATCACGATGATCGCCGCGTCGTGCGCATCGATGCCCTGCGATTCGGCCGCGGCCATGGCGATCGGGAAGACAAGCGCCGCGGCCGTGGCGTTCGAGAGCAGCTCGGTGAGCACGAAGGTCGCGAAGTAGATCGCTGCGAGCGTGGCGATGCTGTTGCCGCGGCTGAGCGCAATGAGGTGATCCGCGAAGACCTGCGCGACGCCCGTCTTGGCGAGCGCGGTTCCAAGCGCGAGCGACCCCGCGATCACGAAGATCAGCCGCGGGTTGAGCGCCTTGCGCGCCTGCGCGCCCGTGCAGCAGCGCGTGACCAGCATCGCGGCCGCCCCCGCGAGCGCCGCGTGGAACATCGTGAAACCGAACGGCTCGAACGTGGCGACGGCGATCACGCCGGCGAGGATGATCGCCGCGATGGGCGCGCGCTCGTGCCGCACGGGCTCGGAATCCTCGAGCCTGCTGACGAGCAGGAAGTCGCGCGACTGCGCATGGCTGTTCACGAACGCCTCCTGCGTCTCGAGGAGGAGCACGTCGCCCGGACGCAGCACGATCGAGCCGAGCTTGACGTTCGTGAGCCGCTCGCCGTTGCGGGATGCCGCGATCACGACCGCGTCGTACACGCTGCGGAACCTCGACTCCTTGATCGTGCGGCCGATCAGCGGATTCGAGTCGGAGATCACGACCTCGACGAGGAACCGCCGGTGCCGCGCCGCGCCGAGCTTCGCGGTCTGCTCACGCGCGGCCGCAAGGCCTCGCATCCGCTGCAGCGAGACGACCGACGAGAGGTCGCCGATGAAGAAGAGCCTGTCGCCCTCCGCGAGCCGCGTGGTCGGCTCGACCGGCGCGATGAGCTCGTCGCCGCGCTGGATCTCCGCGAGATAGAGCCCCTCGAGGCCGCGCAGGCTCGCGCCCTCGACGGTGTTGCCGGCGATGGGTGCTCCCGTAACGCGCATCTCGACCGCATACGAGCGGGGATCGACGCCCCCGAGGCTTGCGGCGCCCGAGGCAGGCAGCAGCCAGCGCCCGGCGATGGCGATGTAGGCGATGCCCGCGAGCGCGACGGGCAAGCCGACGTGCGTGAGGTCGAAGAGGCCGAACGACTCGCGGCCGAGCTTGGTCCACATCTCGTTGACGACGAGGTTGGTGCTGGTTCCGATGAGCGTGCAGACTCCGCCGAGCGTGGCCGCGAACGCGAGCGGGATGAACAGCTTGCCGGGCGCGATGCGCGTTCGCCTCGAGAAGTCCTGCACCACGGGAATGCACATCGCGACGAGCGGCGTGTTGTTGATGAAGCCCGAGATCGCCGCGACCGGCAGCATCAGCCGCAGCTGTGCGACCAGCACGTTGCGGGTGCGCCCGAAGATCGCCGGGCCGATCCACTGGATGAGGCCGGTGTCGATCACGCCCTGCGAGATGACGAGGAGCAGGGCGATCGTGAGGATGGAGGGGCTCGCCAGCCCGGCGAACGCCTCTGCAGGGGCCAGAATGCCCGTGAGCACAAGGAGCGCGATGCCGCCCGCCATGACGATGTCGCTTCCCGTACGGCCACGCACCAGCATCGCGAGGGTGATGCCCACGCACGCCAGCGCGATCATGCCGTCGGTGCTCAGCATGCGCGCTTCAGCTTCCGTCTCCGGCCGAAGCGGTGCGCCCGCCCGCAGTCGCGCCGCGCAGCTCGCGCGCGATCGCTTCCACGATGTCTTCCTGCAGTTCCTTCGCCTCGCGCACGCGCCCGCGCAGGTCGTTGCACAGGACGCTGTAGGCGATGGTGCGTCCGCCCGGGCCGATGACGATGCCGCTCAGGCAACTCGCCTCGTTGATGTAGCCGCTCTTTCCGTAGACGGCCACGCCCTCGATCTTGGCATCGGCGAATCGGCGCTGCAGCGTGCCTGGCTCGCGTGGCCGCGCGAAGCTCGCGAAGTAGGGCGCCGCGACGCGGTTGTCGCGCGCCATCGAGGCGAGCAGCCTCACGGTGAGGTCGGGCGAGACACGGTTCTCGGCCGAAAGTCCCGAGCCGTCGGACAGGCAGATCTTGCCCCGGCACTCGGTGACAAGGCGGCGCGTGAGGGCCTCGCCCGTGGCGGCGTGTCCGGTCGTCCACGAGCCCTGCCGAAAGCCGGGGCCGACCGCGGCAAGGCGGGGATTCGCGTGGTGCGCCCCCATCCGCTTTGCGAGGGCCTCTGCGTAGAGGTTCTTGCTGTCGGTGTTGGCGCCGTGAAGCACCGTTGCGATCGGCGTCGTGAGGACCGGCTGCACGACCGCGCCCACCGACACCGGATCGCTCGGCGCCGCCACGCGCCAACCGCTCACGCTGATCCCACGGCGGGTGAACTCGCTGGCGAACATCTCGCCCGCAAGTCCGAGCGGCTGGTGGATCGCCACGGCCACGGGCTGTGCGGCGCGCTGCAGGTTGCCCGAGAAGGTCAGCTGCCCGGGGGCCTTTCCAAAACCCATGGCGAACGAACCCTTGAGCTTGGCGTTGCACGTCGCCGTGTTCGTCGTGACGCGAAACGGCAGCGGTGGCTCGACGGCTGCGAGCGACGGCCGCGATCCAGCCGACCACGTGGTCGACACCAGGGCCGCGTTCGCCGCAAGGTTGAAGCCCCAGACGCCCACGGCGTAGACGCCGTCGTCGCGGTTCTTGATCCACTTTGCGTCACCAGCGGGGATCGACTCCGAATCGAAGATGCGCGCATCGATCACGAACTCGTCGATCCGTGCGACCCCTGCGGCGCGCAGCGTGGCGCTCCACGCGTCGATGGCCGCGCCGACGGTCGTCCAGTTTCCATGCGAACCGTCGGAGCGGATCGCCTCGGGGTCGAAGAGCGCCGGGTCGCCTGATCCGACGAGCGTGACGGTGGTCCGCCCGTTCGCCGAGGCCAGCAGCAGCCGCGTCTCGAAGGCGAAGTCGGGACCGAGCACGTCGAGCGCGGCCGCGGTCGTGATCACCTTCATGTTGCTCGCTGGAATGAAGAGGCCTTCGGCGTTGCTTGCGACGAGCAACTGCTCGGCATGGCAGTCGAGCACCGCGAAGCCGAGCGCAGAAGAGTCGAACTTGGCACGGATCACCGCTTGGCGGATGTCGCCCGCGAGGTCGCGCGCATGAGCTGTGCCGGTTGCGACGGCGGCGCAGGCAGCGACGAGAACCACAACGAAGGTGCGCAGTCCAGAAATCATGACGATCCAGCTCCGTGCGGCGCGATCTCCACGCGTCCGACCCACGCGGCAGGGTGGGTGAGAGGATATCGGTCATTCGGCCGCTGTGCGATAAGTCGGCGGGTATTGTCAATCTGAGAGATTTGCAAGCGGTGCATTTGACTGCACTTACATCTGCGATACCTTTGCGGGGTGTGGCGGCATCCTTGTCGGAGCCGTTTCCCATTGTCCTTCCATTACGGGTACGAAAAAGATGAAGACCTCTGGCCTCGCTATCGCCGCCGCGCTCGGCGTCACCGCCGCCGCCTCGGCCAACACGCTGACGCTCACCTTCCTGGGCTTCGGTGATTCGACGACCACCGGCATCCGCTACAACAGCAACCTTTCGTGGAGCGCGCGTTCGTCGGCGAAGTACACGAACATCACCGTCGGCGTCCACCGCTGGGGCATCTACAGCCAGGAGCGCGAGAGCTTCTGCACGCAGCTCTTCGAGGGCGTGACCGCTGGCCAGACCTACACCTTCAACGTGGTGAGCCCCTCGCAGGTGCCCGAGGCCGATGACCCGACCAACGCGCCCGGCCCGATGGGCTCGGTCAAGGCGCAGCTGATCAACGATCTCTACCGCCGGTACTACGCGGGCCTGAGCGGCTCGATGAACAAGGGCGCCTTCCGCCACCAGCGCCGCGGACGCCGTCTCGCAGCTGAGCCTCGCCACGGGTGCGTTCCAGGCTGGCAAGTCGAGCGGTCTCTACGCCACCGCGTCGGCGATGCTTGCGTCGCTCGGTCAGGGCGGCTTCGGAACCATGGGGCCGAACCTGCTCGGTCTCTCGAACGCCGCGGCACAGGACCAGCTCCTGGTCGTCCCGATCGGCGCACCGGCCGTTCTCGCCGGCCTCGGCCTGGTCGGAATCGGCTTCATGCGCCGCCGCATGAAGTGACCGCAACAGTCGCATCGCGCACGACATCGTGTGCATTCGGGCAGTCGCCGGTTCGGAACGGCGACTGCTCTCTTTTTGCGAGGTGCCGCTCGGCGCGCTGTGTTTCAGCCTCGGGGGATTTTCGTGACGGCAATCGAACTTGGTCGACAATCTCCCCACGCCATGCAGTCGCTGAACACCACGGCATCACGGTCCGAGGCCGCGGCGCCCGACCTTCGTCCGAGTTTCTCGGCCGGCGGCGCCGTGGCGGAAGCGTCCATCGAGCCGTTCCTGCGCCGAGGTGCCGCCGTCGACCCGTTGGGCCTGACGACCGTGCTGACCCTCGGGTACGCCTTGGGTGGGCGGACCGTGCTGCGGGGTGTGTCGACCGATGCGATCGCGCCGGCGGGATTCGCCGCAGAGCGGATGCCGTCCGATTCGGATGTGGTCGACCTGGCGATGGAGGCGGTGCGACGCGCGCTGCCCAAGGCCCCGCCGACGGTGCTCCTGAGCGGCGGGCGTGACTCGCGGCTCATCCTGCTGGCGATGCTGCGGCTTGGCGTGCGTCCGCGCGCGGTCCTGACGCTCGACCAGCGAGGACCCGAGAGCGATGCCGCCATCGCGCAGCGCCTGGCGCGGGCGGTGGGCGAGCGGGCTGAGCGCGTGGCGCCCCTCGCGTTCGATGCCGGGCGCGAGCTGACGCGGCACCGCAGCCAGTCCTTCCAGTCGCTCGAGCACGAGTGGTTCGTGGCCGTGGCGGAGCGGGTGCGCAGCGGACAGGGGCCCGTCACCGACGGGATCGGCGCCGGTGTGCTCTCGACGGGTTCGCTGCTCGATCCCGAGGCCGTTGCACTCTGGCGGAGCGGCGCGCTCGAAGGCCTGTTCGAGTGGACCGCGGCACATGGCGCGCACGTGTCGCAGCGGTTTCTCGACGCTGCGCGCGCGGAGGGGCTGCCGCTCGCCTCGCGCGCCGAGGTGCTCGCGGAATTCGTCGGCGTGCTCGAGGAGCTGCGCGCGACACCCAATCCGCTCGGCATGTACAGCCTGCTGCACTGGACGCGCCGCGGGATCGGCGCATCGGCGTACGGACTCCTGCCTCGGGCGCGGGTCGTGACACCGCTCTACGACCGCACCCTGTGCCGTGCGATCGCGGCCATTCCGCTGGAGCAGGCGATGGCGCGCGACTGGCGCGAGACAGTGCTGGCGCGGCTCGACGGCACGGGCGTGCCGTTTTCGGTTCGCGAAGGGGGCCTGGTGCCGCGATGGATGCGCGCGCCGCTCCGCACCGTGCGGTCGAGATTGGCGTGGCGCGGGTTCGTGCGCGGGCTTCCGGCGCCACTCGTGCGCCTCGCTGCCGTCGCTGACGCCGGTCGTGGCATGGAGCGAACCTTCGATCGCGGCGCCGTCGGGTTGCTCGCGTCGCTCGACGATGCGACCGGCTTCCTCTCAGGCAGCGCAGGTCGCTGAGGCCGCGATGCGTCCGCCCGAGGGAACGACCTGCCGAAGGTAGGCAACCAGCCGCTCCGCTTGCGCGGCGCGGGTGAACTCCTCCGTCCAGCTCGCGCGGGTCGATGCTGCAAGTTCGCCATGACGCCACATGGCGTGCAGCTCGCGCAGCGCGGTCGTGATCGCCTCGGGATCGGTCGGGTCGGCGACCCGCGAGCGTGGATCGCGTCGGATCCAGTCGCGTGCATCGCCCTCGGGGCAGAGCCCGAGGATCGGGCGCCCCGTGCCGAAGTACTCGTACAGCTTGCCGGGAACCATGCGCGCGCGTGCGCCGGGCGCGAGACCGTGCATCGGGAGAAGCAGCGCATCCGCCCCTGCGATGAAGCGCGCGCTCTCGTCGTGAGGAAGGTAGCCGAGCTGCTCGACCGCATCGGCGCAGCCGCTCTCCTCGATGATCGTGGCGGTCTCGGGCTCCTTCGCACCGGCAATCTGCAGTCGGAAGTCGTGTCCGATCGTCGACGGACCGCCTTCGCGCAGCCGGCGGATCGCCTCGAGCAGGAAGAGGGGCGAGCGACCGCGCTCGTCGATCGTCTCGCCGCGGCCGCGAAGCCTGGCACGCAGGCGCCGCAGGAGCGAACGGTCGCGCATGAAGCGGCACACGAAGGTGCCGGCGAAGCGGATCCGCAGGTGCGCCGACGGAGCGACGGGCGACGTCGTCGGAAAATCGTCGGCCTCCCAGCCGTTGGTGACCACGCCGTAGCCGGACTTGCCACGGCGCGGCGCGATGGCCTCGGCCGCGGTGCGCGCGCCGGGGACGTTCATGATCACGCCGTCAGCGGCCTCGAGCGACTCGCGCATGGAATGCAAGGCGCGGCGCCACGCGAAGTGGTGGCGGTAGGTGTGCCAGCCGTCGAGCGCCCAGGGGTCGCGGAGATCGAGCACGACGGGGATCCCGAACTCGCTCCGCAGCGCGAAGCCAATCGATGCGTGCTCGAAGGGACTGAGTGTGACGAGGACGACATCGGGCCGGTGCGCGCGCACGGCGTCGCGCGCCTCGCGGAGAAGGGCGTCGGTCCATGTCTCGCCCTCGCGCGCGCTCGCCCGGCGGAGGGGCGCTGCATCGGTGCGCGCGAGCAGCGTGCGGTCGGCGGGGTCGTAGGCGCCGCGCCGAGCGTCGTCGACCGAGCGGCAGACCACGGTCAGGTCGACGCCGAGCCGGGGAAGATGCTGCGCGAACGACGCGGGGCGCTGGCTGCCCGCGCCGCCGTCTGGCGGAAAGTAGTGCGCGACAAGCAGGACACGCATCACGCGCCGCCCTCGCGTCCGATGCGCTCCCAGCGCCCGGAGGACTCGTCGTAGCTGCGGAGCGGACGGGCTGGCGCGCCCGCCGCCATGGTGAAGGGCGGGATGTCGTGCGTGACCACGGAGTTGGCGCCGATCACGCTGCCGTTGCCGATGCGGACGCCCTTGAGCACGACCACGTGATCGCCGAGGAAGACGTTGTCCTCGATGACGGTCGGCGCCGCGACCAGGCCTTCGGTGCACTGCAGCGGGTCGAGTGGGTTCGAGAAGTCGTGATCGTGGTCGAGGATCGTCACGCCCGAGGCGAACATGCAGTTTCGCCCGATGACGACGCGGATGGCCGCGCCGGCGTGGAAGTCGTTTCCGATGTGCGCGCCGCTTCCGATCGTGAGTTGCCCTTGGCCTCGCTCGGTGCGATGCGTCTCGAGCCGCGCACGGTGACCGAGGTTGACGCGGTCTCCGACGATGAGCCCTGGCAATCCGTGCAGCTGCGGCTGCGTGCCGAAGTAGACGCCGCGGCCGACCTGCGCGCCGCGGAGCCGCAGCAGGCAGGACGCGCACTCTGCGATGAGCCGTCGCGCCGCGCGCATGGGCAGCGGAGGCCGGTCGGAGAGGGCGCGGAGCTTCATGCCGCCCGCGTGTGCAGCCTTGCCGTTGGCAGATCCGGTCGGTGTCGATGGTGCGCTCACGGATTCCTCGCCGCTTACATCGGCTCGACCGAGCGTGCTTTCGCGCCACGAATGCGTCGGAGCGCGGTTTCGCAGCAATGCGGACCTGCCCGCGCGACCCGCGCGATCCGACGAGTTCCAACGGCGCGATCGCCTGGCGACGCGGTTGATGGATCCCGCGGTGCTTCCTGCGCGTTCGGTCTCACGGAGGTGCCGGGAGCGGCCGATGAGCGGTCGCGTTTCAGGCGCTCGGCGTTGGCCGGGCGCGCTGCGGCGTGCGACGAGGGAATCGAGTCCGTGGACTTCGCAGCGAGCAGCTTCGACTACGTGAACCAGAACACGGTGCACCCCGTGGGACTGGCCGCGCTGGCATTGGCGGCGGCGCTGATCCTGCTCGGACCGATCCGTGCGATTCCCCTCGTCCTGATCGGACTTGCGGTCTACATCCCGAGCGCCCAGCGCCTCGCGCTCGCCGGTGCCGACTTTGCGTTCCTGCGGATCGGCGTCATGCTCGCGCTCGCGCGGCTCGCCGCAGGCTCGCGGCTCCTGTCGTTTCGCTTCGTCGCGATCGACTTGCTGGTCATCGCCGGGACGCTCGCGAAGGTCCTCCTGATGCCGGCGGTCACCGGGCAGGTCGGGATCCTGGTCCAGCAGGTGGGAAGCGCGTTCGACACGCTGGGCATGTACCTCGTGGCGCGCGCGACCGTTCGCTCGATCGACGACATCCGCGCGCTCGCCGCCCGCTCGCTCGTCCTGT
>JBIIRG010000058.1:0-14941 GCA_044341665.1 Phycisphaerales bacterium
CCTCACGGCGCTCCTCATGCCGTCGCTCTCGAAGGCCCGCCAGGCCGCCGACCGGCTGCGCTGCGCCAACCACCTTCGCCAGCTGGGCGCCGCCATCGTCGGCTTCCTCGATGACAACGCAGACCGCCTGCCCGTCCTGACTGCGGCGCAGGAGAACCCTCCCCGCTACTCGGAAGGCATGGCCCTCACCAGGGACGGCGGGGCCGATGTCGACGGACTCGGCAGACTGCTCAACTGCGCGCCCCTCGGCGGCTACCTGCCCGACGCGCAGCTCCTGTACTGCCCCTGCCACCGCGGCGAGCATCCCTACGCGCGCTACGCCGACCAGATCGGCGGCATGCAGCTCGACACCGAGTCGGGCGCCACCGCCTACGGCAACTACCACTACCGAAGCCACCGCGATCCGATCACGGGGCTCATGCTGCGCGATCCGATGCGCTCGAACCTCATCCTCGTCACGGATGGCATGCGCACCCAGGCCGACTTCAACCACATCACCGGCACCAACCGCCTGTTTGGCGATACGCACGTCGACTGGCGTGCCGATGTCGGTCGCGAGATCCTCGATCAGATCCCGCTCGGCGTCGGCTTCTTCGAGTCGCCCAACGTCTACCGCAACCTGTGGGACCTCGTCGAAGGAACCCCCGACGGCCGGTGATCGCGTTCAGTGCCCATTGAACGACGGGCTTGCGTCGCGCACGAGGTCCACGCGCTGCGCGCAGTGACGCTCGAAGCCGGGATCGACCACATCCGCCCAGACGGCGCGCCACGGTGCGCGGACCTGCGTCAGGTCGATCGGGAAGAGCGGCAGCCGCCGCGGATAGGTCCCGCCCCATCCCACGCCCGCCGTCGCGAACGCATCGCGCGCATCGCCCACGAGCAGCTCGAGCGACGCGCTCCCGCGCGTGATGTTGAAGTCGCCCGAGATGATGTCGGCAGGCTCGCTGCGCAGTCCCTCGATGGCGCCGACGAAGGTGCGCATCGACATGAAGCGCGGAAGCGTCGTCTCGCTCGGAAGATCGACCGCGTCGATGCGAAGCGGCCCGAGCGGCGTCTCGAGCGTGAAACGCGAGAGCGCGCGCCCGCGCGCGTTGTAGACGGGCCGGGCCTCGGTGATGGGCACGCGCGACACCATCGCAAAGCTGCCCGCGCGCACGATGCGAAAGCCCGCGTCCTCGAGCCGCTGCGCACCCCCCTCGGCGAAGGCCGCGCCAGGGTCGGTGACGAGCGTCGCATCGGCGTTGAACGAAAGCAGCGCCTCCACGGCCCACTCGCTCTGCGACTTCTCCACCCAGCACGCGTTCCAATGGGCGAAGCGAAAGGCATCGGGATCGCGGGTGCGGCCCAGGCCCCAGTCGTTGCGCATGCTGAACGCACCAAGCCCGACGGCCACGGCAAGCCACAGCGCGAGCGCGCGACACTGGCGCGGCGGCCAGCGACGAGACAATCCCCACGCAAGCAGGACTGCAAAGCCGAGCACCGCCGGCACCGCGTAGACAAAGCGCGGCACCCACCACAGGAATTGCAGCGGGCCAAGCCGATCGGTCAGCAACTGCGAAAGCAGCAGCAGCGCGAGCAGCAGGAAGAGCGGGACCTGCAGCCAGTGCCTCCCGCTCATGGCGTCCCGTTCACTCCCCGCACGAATCCCTCCGCCACGTCACGCTCGGCGAGCTCGCGCGCGATCGCGGGCCCCACGCCGCGCGCCGCGCAGATGACGGCGCGATTGCCGCCCAGGCGCCGGCCGAGCGAGAGATCGATGTCGCGGCCGTCGGTGTCGCCGACCCACGCCCCGGCCTCGCGCGCGAGAAGGATCGCGCCAGCGTGGTCCCACACGTACTTGCCGGGGCCGCCGCCGCGGCGGCTGTACGCGACATCCGCAAGCCCGGCGATCACATGCGCGTACTTCGCCTGGCTGTCCGAGTGAACGAGCTCGCAACGATGCCCGGTCGCCTCGCCGATCTGCCGCCTCATGCGCGCCTGCGCGTCCGTCGCGCGCGCCGGCGCCACCATGCGCACAGGCTCACCGATCGCGAGCGGTGCCTGCGACACCTCGGCGCGCGTGAACTCGCCGCCCGCGAGGGGGAACCACCACGACCCGCCATCCTCGACCGCCGTCAGCAGCGCGCCGTCCCGCACCGTGGGATGTCCATTCGCAGCGAACACGACGGCCCCGCGACGCAGCAGCGCCAGGCACGGGCACCAATGGTCGCCGTCGATGAAGCCCTGCGTACCGTCGATCGGATCGAGCACCCATGCGAAGGGCACGTCGCGGGTCGGGGCGTCGAGACCCCCCGAAGCAAGCGCCCACCGGATGCCGTCCTCGCCCCCGTCGAAGCCCCACGAGCGCAGGAGCGCGCGGCAGTGCGCCTCGGCGGCAGGCTTGCCACCGATCGACGAGAGGTCCTCCTCGGCGATGGTCGGGAGCGCGCCGAAGACCTCGCGCAGCCGTGTGAGGATGTAGACCTGCAGCGCGACATCGACCGCGGTCACCACCGAGCCGTCGGCCTTGCCCACGATCGCCTCGGGGGGAAGCTCGCGCCGCGCCGCCACGGCGTGGTTGGTGGCGTCCTGCATGACCTCGCAGGCGAGGTCGAGGTCGTCGAGGTCGAACTCGTGCTCGGGACTTCGGTTGGCGTCGTCGGTGCACCCTGAGGGCATTCCGCAAGGGTAGCACGGCGCCAGACGGGGCCCGCACGCCGTCCAGGCCCTCGGTGCCAACTTGGCAGACCCCGTGGCGCCTGCGCACCCATTCGGCGCACGCAGCCTCCCAAACGAACCCACTTGGGCTGGCACGCTCGTTGCGTTGACGGGCGACCCCGACGCAACCCGTCCGGGCAGAAGGAAACGAATCCCATGTCCAACTCCACCGGCAAGATCATCGGCATCGACCTCGGCACCACCAACTCGTGCGTGGCCATCATGGAGGGCGGCCAGCCCAAGGTGCTCATCAACGCACAGGGCGCCCGCACCACCCCCTCCGTGGTCGCCTTCACCGAGAAGGGCGAGCGCCTCGTCGGTCAGCCCGCCAAGCACCAGCAGGTCACCAACCCCCGCAACACCATCTACTCCATCAAGCGCTTCATGGGCCGCCGCACGGCCGAGGTCGCCAAGGAGCAGAAGATGGTCCCCTACGAGGTGCTCGGCTCGGGCGACGACCTCGTCAAGGTGAACATCCGCGGCAAGCAGTACACGCCGCCCGAGATCAGCGCCATCGTCCTGCAGGAGCTCAAGAAGGTGGCCGAGGACTACCTCGGCGAGAAGGTCGAGCGCGCGGTCATCACCGTGCCCGCCTACTTCAACGACGCGCAGCGCCAGGCCACCAAGGACGCGGGCGAGATCGCCGGCCTCAAGGTCGAGCGCATCATCAACGAGCCGACCGCCGCGGCGCTCGCCTACGGCCTTGAGAAGAAGAAGAACGCCCGCATCGCGGTGTTCGACCTTGGCGGCGGCACCTTCGACGTGTCGATCCTCGACGTCGGCGACGGCGTCTTCGAGGTGCTCTCGACCAACGGCGACGGCCACCTCGGCGGCGACGACTTCGACGACCGCATCATCACCTTCCTCGCCGACGAGTTCCGCAAGAAGGAAGGCATCGACATCACCAAGGACGCGATGGCCCTCCAGCGCCTGAAGGAAGCGGCCGAGAAGGCGAAGATCGAGCTCTCCACGCAGATGGAGACCACGGTCAACCTGCCGTTCATCACGGCCGACCAGACCGGGCCGAAGCACCTGCAGGTCACGGTCACCCGCGCCAAGTTCGAGGACATGTGCGGCGACCTCTTCACCCGCCTCCGCGGTCCGTGCGAGCAGGCGCTCAAGGACGCCAAGCTCAACGCCTCCGACGTGCAGGAGGTCGTGATGGTCGGCGGCTCGATCCGCATCCCCAAGGTCCAGCAGATCGCCAAGGAGATCTTCAAGACGGAGACCCTCGACCGCTCGATCAACCCCGACGAGGTGGTCGCCATCGGCGCGGCCATCCAGGGCGGCGTGCTCGTGGGCGACGTCAAGGACGTGCTCCTCCTCGACGTCACCCCGCTCTCGCTCGGCGTCGAGACGCTCGGTGGCGTGATGACCACGCTCATCCCCCGCAACACCACGGTGCCGACCTCGAAGAAGGAAGTCTTCTCGACCGCGGCCGACAGCCAGAGCTCGGTCACCATCCACGTGCTCCAGGGCGAGCGCCCGATGGCCGGCGACAACCGCAGCCTCGGCAAGTTCGACCTCACGGGCATCCCGCCCGCGCCGCGCGGCACGCCGCAGATCGAGGTCGAGTTCAACATCGACGCCAACGGCATCCTGAACGTGTCCGCCACCGACAAGGCGACGGGCAAGAAGCAGGAGATCAAGATCACCGGCTCGTCGGGAATCTCGAAGGACGAGATCGAGAAGATGAAGCGCGAGGCCGAGGCCAACGCCGAGGCCGACAAGAAGCGCCGCGAGCTCGTCGATCTCCGCAACCAGGCCGAGCAGATCGTCTTCGGCACCAAGAAGGCGATGACCGATCTCGGCGACAAGGTGCCCGCGGCCACGCGCAGCGCCGTCGAGAGCGCGATCTCGGCCGTCGAGGACCGCGTGAAGGGCGAGGATCCCGCCGCGATCCAGAAGGCGCTCGACGCGCTCAACCAGGCCGCGCAGGAGCTCGGCAAGATCTCGTACGAGGCCGCGAAGAGCGAAGGCGGGACCGCCGGTGCCGCCGATGGCGCGAAGCCGAAGGACGACGTCATCGACGCCGAGTACGAGGTCAAGGACGACCGCTGAACGCCCGCCACGATGCAGGACTTTCGAAGCCGCCCGCGCGTGACCCGCGCGGGCGGCTTGCATTGCACGATTCGCTAGACTGCAGGCCGACCATGCCGCACACCGCGCCACAACCCAAGCCCATGCAGACGGTGAAGGGCATTCCCGTCTCGCCCGGCATCGTCATCGGCCGGGTGTTCGTGCTGGGCGAGGCCGAGACGCATGTCCCGCATCACGCGATCGATGCGGCGGACGTCGATGCGGAGCTCGGCCGGCTCGAGGCGGCGCTGCGCGACACCGTCGCGGACCTCGTCCTGCTGCGCGACCGCACCGAGCAGCAGCTCGGCCGCGAGGCGGCGAAGATCTTCGGCTTCCACCTCGGGCTCGTCCAGGACCCGTCGCTCCTCGGGCCCATGCGCGAGCGCGTGCGCGGCGAGCTGAGCAACGCCGAGATGGCGGTCGCCGAGAGCTTCAAGAAGGTCACCGAGCAGTTCAAGGCCATCGGCAACGAGGTCTTCCGCCAGAAGGCCAACGACGTGCTCGACCTCGAGCGCCGCGTGCTCGGCAAGCTCATGGGCGAGAACGAGTCGCGCCTCTCCAAGCTCTCCGAGAGCGTGATCGTGGTCGCGCACGAGCTCACGCCGTCGCAGACGGCGGGCATGGACCGAAGCAAGGTCCTCGGGATCGCGACCGACCTCGGCGGCCGGACGAGCCACACCTCGATCGTGGCGCGCGCCGTCGAGATCCCCTGCGTCGTCGGCTGCCAGCGCATCATGGAGCGCGCCGAGGACGGCGACATGGTCATCGTCGACGGCGACACGGGCGTGGTCGTGATCCGCCCCGACGAGCGCACGCTGCAGGAGTACCGCACGCAGCAGGAGCGCTTCAGCACCTACCGCCGCGTGCTGCGCGAGACAGCGCCGCTCGAGGCCGTGACCACCTGCGGCACGCGCATCCAGCTCCTCGGCAACATCGAGTTCCCGCACGAGGTCGAGAGCGTGCTTGCCAACGGCGGCGACGGCGTCGGTCTCTACCGCACCGAGTTCCTCTACCTCACCAACGACCACGAGCCGAGCGAGGACGAGCAGTTCAACGCCTACAAGCGCACGCTCGAGCTGCTCGCGGGCCGGCCCTGCACGATCCGCACGCTCGACCTCGGCGCCGACAAGTACACGCAGCAGCGGGCGCACGAGCCCGAGCGCAATCCGTTCCTCGGCCTGCGCTCGATCCGCTACTGCCTGCAGAACCGCGAGCTCTTCAAGACGCAGCTGCGCGCGATCCTGCGGGCGTCGGCCTACGGACCGATGAAGGTGATGTTCCCGCTGGTGTCGACGCTCATGGAGCTCCGCCAGGCGAAGATGATCCTGAACGACGTCTGCGAGGAGCTCGACGAGGAGGGCATTCCCTTCGACCGCGGCATCCAGATCGGCATCATGATCGAGGTACCGAGCGCGGCGCTGCTCTCGCGCGCCTTCGCCGACGAGTGCGCGTTCTTCTCGATCGGGACCAACGACCTGATCCAGTACACGCTGGCGGTCGACCGGGGCAACGAGCGGGTGGCGAATCTCTACACGGGCGCCTCGCCGGCGGTCCTGTATCTTGTGAAGCAGGTCATCCGATCGGGCAGAAGGGCGGGAATTGACGTTTCCCTCTGCGGTGAGGTCGCCGGAGAGGCGATCTACACCATGTTGCTGATCGGACTCGGACTGCGTACACTGTCGCTCGTCCCGAGTCAGATCCCGCTCATCAAGCGGGTCATCCGGTCGGTCGACATCGAACACTGCGAACAGCTGGCCCGCCGGGTTGGTTCGTTCGATTCCGAGCGGCAGGTGCTCAACACCCTCCGCGACGAACTTAGGAAAATCGACCCGGATTCGTTCGGTGGCTGGATAGCCGAGTAGGACCAGACTCGGACCAGACTCGGACCAGCCTTGTACTAGCCTCGTACCAGCCTCGGACGAAACTGGGTCGCACATACGAAACTCGAAGCTGTTGCCCGATCCAAAGGGCACGGGAGTGGGCGCCTCTGGCGCTCCCCCGCAGGAAGGTCCGCAGTCCAACTGCCGTGCCGCACGACCCGCGCTCAAGCGCGACGACGCGAGCCACGCCCTTCCGGTCGGCTGGGCAACCACGTCAGCCGCGCGACCGCGCGATGCGTGGTTGAAAGGAACATCGCGTGCGCCGCTGCGCACGACTCACGTGCCACGCCGCACACCACGATTTCGTGTGCCGCGACCGGTGCGAGCGGAAGCGCAGCGGACATGCGAGGCGAGCAAACGTGCGCCGATCGTTTCGGCTGCACACTCGCCCTCTCGGCCTCCGCCGCACCCGCGGCGCGGTCCCCAGCCACCATCCTGCGCCCCCGCTCACGCAACGGCTTCGCAAGCTGGCGTTCTGCCAGAGAGATGCGAAGGACAGATGGACAGTGACAACCAGAGCGTGCCGAACGACGAGCTCGACGTGAACAGCGGGTTTCCCCGCGACCAGGCGCAGACGAGCGACGGCGTGGGCGGCACCCCGAGCAATACGGTCTCGAGCAATGCGGTCTCAAGCAATGCCGACGCTGCGACCGAGGTGGAGTTCCTCGACGACCCCGGGGCGGGCTTCGGCTTTGCCGACGCCGACGAGCTCGCGGCCGAGCGTGACGCCGTGACCGACGCCGCGAACGAGGCCACACTCGAGCTCTCGCCCGAGGAACAGGCGGAGCTTGAGGCAGAGGCCGCCGAGGCGCGCGCCGATGCCGACGAGGCCGCCGCGGCCTATGCGCGCGCATCGATGGCCGCCTTCGACGCACCGGTCGAGCCCATCGAGCCCGAGGCCGATGCCGACGACCCGCTCGTCGCCCACCGCGGCGAGAAGCCCAAGCAGCTCGTCGTCGTCAACGACGTGCCGGGCGACGAGACGCGCATCGCGATCCTCGAGCAGGGCAAGCTCGTCCAGTTCTTCTCCGAGCGCGCCGCGACCTCGACCAACGTCGGCTCGATCTACAAGGCGCGCGTCGTCAACGTCGAGCCCGCGATCCAGGCCGCGTTCGTCGACTTCGGCGAGGGCGCCAACGGCTTCCTCCACATCTCCGACCTGCACCCGAAGTACTTCCCCGGCAACCGCGGCGACAGCGAGAAGTCGGTCGAGAAGGTCGGCAAGAAGATCCCGCGCCGCGCGCGCCCGCTCATCCAGGATGCGCTCAAGCGCGGCATGGAGATCACGGTGCAGGTCCTCAAGGAGGGCCTCGGCTCCAAGGGTCCGACCGTCACGAGCTACCTGTCGATCCCGGGCCGCCTGCTCGTGATGATGCCCGACATGGACAACGTCGGCGTCTCGCGCAAGGTCGACGACGAGGAGGGCCGCCGCAAGATGCGGAAGATCCTCGACTCGCTCAACCTGCCCGAAGGCTTCGGCTTCATCCTGCGCACCGCCGGCTTCGACGCCACGCGCACCGAGCTCGCGCGCGATGCGCAGTACCTCACGCGCCTGTGGCAGGTGATGGACAAGCGCATGCACGCGGTGGGCGCACCCTGCCAGCTGTACGCGGAGGGCGACATCCTTCTCCGCACCATCCGCGACTCGATCGACGTGACTGTCGACGGCATCGTGTGCGACAGCGAGAGCGCATTCCACCGCGCGAAGGCGTTCCTCGAGGTCGTCAGCCCGCGCACGGCCACCAAGGTCCTGTTCTGGGATCGCCGCATGCCGATCTTCCACGCGTTCGACGTGGAGCGGCAGGTCGACCTGATCCACGCCCGCGAGGTCCCGCTCCCCTCGGGCGGCGCGCTGGTGATCGACCAGGCCGAGGCGCTCGTGGCCATCGACGTGAACTCGGGGCGCTCGCGCAGCGCGCGCGACAGCGAGACGAACGCGTTCCAGACCAACCAGGAGGCGGTCGACGAGATCGCCCGACAGCTGCGCCTGCGCGACCTCGGCGGCGTGATCGTGAATGACCTCATCGACATGCGGTCGGTCAAGCATCGCCGCGAGATCGAGGACCGGCTGCGCAAGCACTTCCAGAAGGACCGCGCCAAGACGACCGTCTCGCAGATCAGCGAGTTCGGCATCGTCGAGATGACGCGCCAGCGCATGCGCCCGAGCCTGCGGAAGACGCACTACATGGAGTGCCCGCACTGCCAGGGCCTCGGCGAGATCCGCATGCCCGACACGGTCGCGGCCGATTCGATCCGCCGCATCCAGTTCATCCTCGACATGGCGCAGGTCGCGCGCATCGAGGTGGTGTGCTCCTCGAAGGTCGCGGCCGTGCTCCTCTCGAAGAAGCGCCGCACGCTCGTCGAGCTCGAGGATCTCTTCGCCAAGAAGATTGAGGTGCGCATCAGCGAGGCGATCGCGGTCGACCGCGTGGATCTCTACGCATACGACGAGCGTGGCGCCGATGTCGACCTCGAGCGGCCGCAGCGCCTGCCGATGCCGTCGCTGGCGAGCCTGCCGACGGAGATCGGCGAGGATGAGGAGACCGAGTCGCGCGCCGACAGTCGGACGGACGCACGCGGTGACGGACAGTCGGGCGGCGGGCGCCGTCGTCGTCGCCGTCGCAGGAAGCCGGCCGCGGCCGATGCGACGTCGATGATCCTCTCGGGAGGATTCGAGGATCTGCCCGACATCGACGAGGACGAGCCGAGCATTTCCGACGCGCTCGACGCGCAAGAGGCGAAGGATCGCGATGCGAAGGCACGCGAGAACCGCGCACGCGAGGACCGCGCACGCGCGGCGGCTCGGTCGGCGGCGGAAGACGCAGCGGCCGAGGACGGAGACGACTCGACGGACGACGAGTCCGGTGCCGAAGCAGGCGAACGCCGCGAGGAAGGCGATGGTGGCCGCCGTCGGCGCCGTCGTCGTCGCCGCGGTCGTGGCCGTGGCGGACGCGAGGGTGATCGTGAGGGCGACGCCGAGAGTCCGTCCGATGGCGAGGACGGAGATGCCTCGGTTTCGCAGCCGTCGGCCAAGCCGGTCACCGCGAAGCCAGCTTCTGCCAAGCCGGTGGCGCCCCCGCCGCCGCCGCGAGAGCCGAGTCCCGCGATCCGCGTGCACGCGATCGCAAAGGAGATGGAGCTGACGAGCAAGGAAGTGCTGGCGAAGTGCGCGGAGCTCGGCATCGAGGTCAAGGGCCATCAGTCGCTCCTCGCGGGCGAGCAAGGCGACGCGCTCCGCAAGGCGTACGGCAAGCCGCCGTTCGATGTGCCGGAGCCCGAGCCTGAGCCCGAGCCGAGCGCGTCGGACGCCGATGCAACCGACGGCGGCACGGGCGAGGGCGGGTCGGAGGGCGGTCGCCGCAAGCGACGCCGCCGGCGCCGCCGTGGTGGTCGCCGTGATCGCGGTGGCGAAGGTGCGGAGGACGCTGCAGTGCCTGCCGATGGCTCCGACGCTGATTCCGATGACGTCGACGAGGATCGCAGCTCCGAAGCAGGCGATGCGGATGCGTCCGATGGACGCGGACTTGAGCTTTCAGGCGATGCCGGTGACTCGGACAGCGAGGACGGCGACGCCGAAGACGATGGTTCCGATGCTGATGAATCTGAGGATGACACGGACACCTCGGAGAGCTCCGACAGCGAGGGCGACCGCGCTGGCGAACGCGATGGTCGACGCAAGCGACGGCGCAGGCGCGGCGGTCGAGGCCGCAAGCGTGGCGGCGGCGAAGGCGGTGGTGGTGGCGGTGGCGGACCGCGCGCCGATCGTGGCGGTGGTCGGAGTGATCAAAGCCGCAGTGATCAAAGCCGAAGTGATCAAAGCCGAAGTGATCAAGGCCGGAGCGAGCAAAGCCGCGGTGAACAAAGTCGTGGCGACCGACGCCGCGACGATCGTGGCCGTGGAAACGGCGGAGGACGCAACGACCGCCGCGATGCACGCGGTGGGTCGCGTGGCGATTCGCCCAAGCCTGAGAGCAAGTCTGCCCCGAAGCCCGCGGCCGCACCACAGCCGAGCCCGGCGCCCGCAGCCAAGCCGCGCTCGCTCTATGGCGGCCGCGTTCGAAAGCTCGCGCCCGGTGAGCGGCCGAAGGGTGGCGGCGACGAGTGAGCGAACGGGTCCGACGACGCGTCTTCCTGCTTGGCTCGACCGGTTCGATCGGCACGAGTGCGCTCGATGTCGTGCGCGACTTCGCCCGTCGCGGCGAAGCGCGCTTCGAGGTCGTCGGTCTCGCCGCAGCGAGGAACGGCGATGCGCTCGTCGCGCAGGCGCGTGAGTTCGGCGCCCGGGCGATCGCCCTCGCGGACGACTCCGTCGACCTCGAGGGTCACGCGGCGCTTCCGACGGGAACCCGCGTCTTGCGCGGCGCCGACGCAGCGCGCGAGCTTCTGCGCGACCACGCCCGGCGAGGCGATCTCGTGCTCGCCGCCATGGTGGGGGCCGCTGGCATCGAACCCGTGCTCGAGGCGATCGCCCTCGGCTGCGACGTCGCGCTCGCCAACAAGGAAGCGCTCGTCGCCGCGGGCTCGATCGTGATGCCGGCCGCGGCCCGTGCCGGCGTCCGCATCATTCCCGTCGACAGCGAGCACAACGCGCTGTTCCAGTGCCTCAAGGCCTCGACCGCCATGGACGAGGTGCGCCGCGTGGTGCTCACGGCGTCAGGCGGGCCGTTCCGGATGCGTTCGCGCTCCGAGATGGCGCGCGCGACGGTCGACGACGCGCTCGCGCATCCGACCTGGCGCATGGGCCCGAAGGTGACGATCGACAGCGCCTCGCTCATGAACAAGGCCCTCGAGCTCATCGAGGCGCACTGGCTCTTCGGCCTCGGCGCCGAGCGGATCGACGCGATCATCCACCCGCAGTCGATCGTCCACGGCTTCGTCGAGTACCTCGACGGCTCGGTGCTGGCGCAGCTGTCGCCGCCCGACATGCGCACGCCCATCCAGCAGGCGATGTGCGACCCGCAGCGGTTCGACGGTCCGTCGCGCAAGCTCGACTTCACGGCGCTGCGCTCGCTCGACTTCGAGCCCGTCGACCTCGAGCGCTTTCCTGCGATCACGCTCGCGCACCGCGTGATCAGCGCGGGCGGCAGCGCGGGCGCCGTGCTCAACGCGGCGAACGAGATCGCCGTGCGCGCCTTCCTCGATCGACGCATCGGATTTCTCGACATCGCCGAGGTGGTGCGCGCCACGCTCGATGCCTGCCACCCCTGCCCCGTCGCGTCCCTGGCGGACGTCCGCTCCGCCGACGCAGCAGCCCGCGCGCATGCGGAGTCGCTGACCCGCCTGCCGACCCCAACCCGAACGCACGCATAGGATCGCACCCCGTGAGCGCCCTTTCCGGTTTCATCCTCGTCCTGCTTGGCTTCGGGTTCCTGATCTTCATCCATGAGCTCGGGCACTTCCTGGCCGCCAAGTGGGCCGGGATCCGCGCCGATGGATTCGCGATCGGCATGGGACCGTGCGTGTTCAGCTACCGCCGCGGCGTGGGACTGGTCGCGGGATCGGCCGACGCGAAGGTGGTGCGCCTTCACGGCAAGCGGCCCATCGAGATGAGCGATGCGGAGCGCGAGGCCAAGGGCCTAGGCGAGACGGAGTACTCGCTTCGCGCGCTGCCGCTCGGCGGCTACGTGCGCATGCTCGGGCAAGAGGACGGCAACCCGGACGCGACGAGCTCCGACGCGCGCAGCTTCGGCATGGCGACGATCCCGCGGCGCGCGGTGGTCATCCTGGCGGGGATCGCTGCGAACCTCGCGCTTGCAATCGTGCTCTTCCTGGTCGCGTTCATGGTCGGCGTGCGGTTTCCGGCACCCACGGTCGGCTTCGTGCTGCCGGGCTCGCCGGCCGCGAGAGCCGCTCCCGCGCAGGCGGGCGAGGCGACCGGACTGCAGCCAGGAGACACCGTCGTCTCGATCGACGGCGACGAAACCCGAACCTTCATCGACCTGCGCGTGGCTGCCGCCATGGCCAAGCCCGGCGAGACGCTCGCGTTCGAGGTCGACCGCGCGGGGCGCAAGGTCGGGTACACGATGACGCCCGAGCGCGATCCCGGGAGCGGGCTCCTTTCGATCGGCGTCGATCCCGCGCGCAGCAGTGCGCTCACCGATGTGCGCGACTCGCGCGAGGATGTCGCGGGCGCGATCGCGCGGCTTGGGCTCGGCGAAGCCGCCCGCGCGGTCGGTGCGGGCTGGCGCGTGACCTCGATCGATGGCCGTGCGGTGCAGACGTTCGCCGAGCTCGAGCGCGCGGCGCAGGAGTCGGGCGGGCGGGCGCTCGAGACCGTGTGGGAATCGCCTGAAGGCGCGCGTGCAACGCTGTCGCTCACCCCTGCGCCCGACTTCGAGTTCATGCGCCACGCAGACGGCACCGCGGCAGACCGGGGCATCATCGGGCTCACGCCGCTGCCGCTCGTCCTTGAGTTCGCCGAGGGCAGCGCCAACACCGAGACGCTGCGGGCGGGCGATGTCCTGATGCGCGTGGGCGAGCTCGAGGGCCCGAGCGCGTCGCAGCTCGTGGCGCACTTCCGCGCGAACCCGAACACCCGCTTCGATGCGACCGTGCTGCGCGATGGCGCGGAGACGAAGACCACGATCCGCACCGACCGAGATGGACGCGCCGGCCTGTTCCTCGAGGGCGCGTGGGAGCTGCCGCGGCTCGCGCGCTCGGTCGACGATGTCCGTGCGGGCGCTGCCGGCGCGGAATCGGCCTCGCGCCCCACGCCCGCGAAGGCGATTGGCGCCCTGCCGCTTGCGTCGGTGCTCTCGCTCGATGGAAAGCCGATCGCGAGCCTGCGCGAACTGCGCGCCGCGCTCGTGTCGCTCGCGGCGACCGCATCGGCCGACGCGCCGGTCGCCGTTCGCATCGGCCTGCGCGATCCGTCGCCCGAAGCCGTTCCGCACGAGTCGACGGTCATGCTGGGCACCGAGGACCTTGCGTCGCTGCGCGCGCTCGGCCACTCGTTCCCGATCCCCGAGACCTTCTTCGACCCGCAGTTCACGATCCTGACCGCGAACGGGAACCCCTGGACCGCGGTCCAGATGGGCTTCCGGCAGACGGTGGTCATGGTCGAGCAGGTGTTCCTGACGATCGACCGCGTGGCGCGCGGCTCGGTGGGCGCGGATCAGCTGCAGGGCCCCGTCGGCATCCTCCACACGGGCACCAAGGTCGCCGACGAGGGGTTCATGTACATCGTGTTCTTCCTCGCGCTCATCAGCGTCAACCTCGCGGTGGTGAACCTGCTGCCGATCCCGATCGCCGACGGCGGCCTCTTCGTCTTCCTGATGTACGAGAAGTTCGCGGGCAGGCCGCCCTCGATCGCGTTCCAGAACGCGGCGGCCATGGCGGGCATCGCGCTGGTGGCGGGACTCTTCCTGTTCACGTTCTACAACGACCTGATGCGTCTGTTCGGGGTGTGAATCGCTCGGCGCGGGGCGCGCGAAGCGGGCTGCATGTCCCAATTGAATCCTGAGCACGCCTCCCACCCTGTCTCCATCGTCACTGGCGCGGGGAGCGGCATCGGCGCGGCGACCGCGCGGCTGCTTGCGGCGCGTGGGCATGCGTGCGTGCTGGTCGGAAGGTCGGCCGACAAGCTGGAGGAGGTGCGCGCGTCACTCTCCGAGCCCACCCGGCACCTGGTGATGCCGGCGGATGTGGCGGACAGCGGGCTGTGCTTCGACATCGTCGACCGAACGCTCGAGGCCTTCGGCCGCATCGACTCCCTCGTGCTGTCGGCAGGCACCGCACCGAAGCTGCCCATCGAGCGCACCACCGAGGAGACGCTCGAGGAGTGCTTCTTCGTGAACACGTTCGGCTCCGCGTACTTCGTGATGCGCGCGTGGCCGCACTTCAAGTCGCGCCGCGCCGGGCGCGTGGTGTTCGTGTCGACCCTCGGCACGCTCGATCCGTTCCCTGGGTTCTTCGCCTACGCGGCGAGCAAGGCCGCGGTCGACAGCTTCGCGCGCTCGATCCGTGCGGAGGGTCGTTCGCTTGGCGTCCACGCGTTCGCGGTCAATCCCGGCTGCGTCGACACGGCGATCCTTCGCAAGAACTTCCCTGAGCGCGTGATTCCGCGCGAGAAGACGCTGCCCCCCGAGGCGGTCGCGGAGGTGATCGCGGCGTGCGCCTGCGGCGAGCGCGACGGCGACAGCGGCGAGGTGATCGCCGTTCCGAGTCCGTGAGGTTCGGTGCGACGGCTGCTAGCGCCGCCGGCTGAGCGCACGGTCCATGTCGCGCTTGTCCTCGCGCTTGGCGATCGACTCGCGCTTGTCGTGCTGCTTCTTGCCGAGACCGAT
>JBIIRG010000224.1:0-4818 GCA_044341665.1 Phycisphaerales bacterium
CGCGTGCACGGGCGCCTTTTCGGCCGCGTCGATCAACCTCGTCGCGTAGCTGTTCATCGCATCGCGCAGCTGCTCGAAGCTCTCGAGCACGTACAGGATCGGCTGGTAGTGGTCGATCTCGAAGCTCGTGTTGCACACGGTGTCGAGGTCGAACGGCCTGCGGTCGACCTTGTCGCTCGTGAGCGCGTGCTTCGACTCGCCGGGGCTCGAGATGAGGCCCGAGCCGTACAGCTTGATCTCGCCGCCCTCGCGGATGAGGCCGAACTCGACCGTGAACCAGAAGAGCCGCGCGAGGCGCTCGGTGTGGTACGGGTCGTTCGTCAGCAGCGCCGCCTTGCCGTAGGTCTGCAGGAAGTCGGCGAACACGGGGTCGGCGTGCAGCGGCACATGCCCGAAGATGTCGTGGAAGATGTCGGGCTCGGGCAGGTAGTCGAGCGACTCCTTCGGGCGGATCACGACGGTCGTCGGGAACTCGCGCCGCGCGAGGCACGCGAAGAAGGCCTTCGCCGGCAGGTACCCCGGCACCGCACGGCTCTGCCAGCCCGTGAGCGGCGCGAGGAAGTGGTTCACGCTCTTCGGCCCCTCGAGGTAGGGGATGTGGTCGCGCACGAGGTTGATCGCGCGCGCGCCGCGCAGGTAGACCTCCGACGCGTGCTCGGGCAGGTACGCCATCTGGCGGTCGTACAGCGTCTGCCAGCTCTGCTGGTTCTCGGCGGTGTAGCCGTCGTACCGCTGGCGGATGTACACCTTCGTGATGTCCTCGCGGCCGGGCTCGCCGAAGTGGTTGGCGTACTCCTGCGCGGCGTGGCCCTCGGGGCCATCGATCATCGCGTGATTGAGACTGCCGGAATACTTCTTGTCGCCTTCGGTCATGCCCATGGTGCACCTCGGTTGCCCGGCTGCGGATGCAGCGCGCTCCCGAGAGGATACCCGCCGAAAGGCCGCCTTTCACCCTGCGGGCGGCGCATCGGACGCGTCTTCGCCGCCGGTCGCCAGCTCCTCGAGCGCAGCGAAGGCGTCCGCATCGTCGACGATCTCCGGGTCGGCGTCGAGCCGGACCACGTCGAAGCGCCCGCGGATGTCGAACCCCAGCGGATCGACGCCCACCAGCCGCGGATCCTCGATCTCGACCTCGGCCACGCGCAGGCACGCCTGCTTGAGGAGCCCGCGCATCTCGGAGTTCACCTTCCGGCAGATGCGCGGCTCGGCCTCGGCGAGCGCGTTCGGCTCCATGAGCGCGAGCCCGTCGAACATGCGCCCGTCGAACTTGGCCGCGTCGATCGAGATGCGCGCCCAGCGCACGTCCTCGGGCTCGCCGTGATAGATGCGCCAGCGGTCGCACAGCGCCGCGTGCTCGCCCGAGTCCTGGATCTCCTCGAGCGTGACCTGGAGCTGCATGGCCGCGTCGTCCTCCGCGGGAAGAAAGATCACGACATCGAGCGCACGCAGCATCGCGACCATGACCGGCGCGACCAGCGCGCCGTCGGGTGCCACCACGATCTTGATCGGGATGAACTCCTCGTCGAACCCGATGGTGCCAGTGAGGTTCGCGCGCAGGAACGCGCGGGCGCCGGTGATGATCTCCGCTTCGGACATGGCGCGATCGTAGCCGCTACCACCGCTTCATGAACAGCGCCGACTGCAGCTCGGCCTGCTTCACGAACATCGCCTCGCCGTCGACGCACAGCGCGCCACGCGCGCGCGCCTCGCGCAGGAATGGCGTTTCCTTCGGTGCGTACACGGTGTCCATCACGACGACCGAATCGTCGAGGAACGCGTCGTCCGGCATCGGCGACCCCTTCGGGTCAGGCCCGCCCTCCATGCCGAGCGGCGTGCAGTTCACAAACGCGTGGAAGCACTCGCAGCGCGGCGCATTGCACTTGAAATGCTCCTCGTTACCCGCGATGACGCGCGTGGTCTTGCCGTTCGCGCGCGCGCGACCCGACAGCGCGCCCGCGAGCGCCTCTGCCTTCGCGTGCGTGCGGTTGAAGACCACGACCGTCGCGCCCGCGAGCGCGAGTCCGCCCGCGACCGCGCGCGCGACGCCGCCGGCGCCGAGCACCGCGACGCGCGCGCCCTCGAGCGCGATGCCGCGCGTCGCGAGCGCCGCCGACAGCACCTCGACCGCTGCAGGCATGTCGGTGTTGGTCGCGAGCAGCCGCTGCGCGTCGGGAGTGCCGTGCGGATGCACGACCAGCGTGTTCGCCGCGCCAAGCCACGCTGCATCGGCGTCGACCGTGCCACCGCGCTCGGTGACGAAGCGCACGAGATGCTCCTTATGCGGCAGCGTCACGCTCGCGCCCGAGAAATCGAGCTTCTCGTGATCGACAAGCGCGCCGACCGTCGCCTTGAAGTGCTCCCACTCGGCGGGCACGGGCAGCGGCAGATACACGCCGTCGTAGTTCGCCTCGGCGAAGCGCGCGTTGTGGAACGCGGGCGACCGCGAGTGGGCCACAGGCCAGCCGATCACGCCGAACACGCGCGTCGCGGGTCCGATCGAGCCGAAGCGGTAGAGATCGCGCAACTCGCGCGCCGTCGGCTGCCCGGGCGCCGTGCCCGAACCCTCGGCATCGCTGGCGAAGGTCAGAAACCCGCCGAACTTCGGCGCCAGCACGCGGCTCATCAGCCCGAACTCGCCCATGCACAGCGCGATCGTCGGCTTCGCGCGCGTCGCGAGGATGTCGAACGCCTCGAGGTTGTCGCGCACGCTGCGCGCCATCCACGCGAGCTTGATCACCGAGACGAGCGCGTCATCCTGCATCGCGGCCACGCGGCGCATGAGGTCGATCGGCCGCTGCTGGAAGTCATGCGAGCTTGCGACGATCCGCGTGGGCATCTCGTCCGCGCTCTTTGGCGCAATCGCGGCCGTGAGCAGCCCGCGCACGAGATCCGGCGCCATCGCCGCGAACTCGACGTCGATCATCTTGGGCGCGTGCTCGGCGCGCGCGACCTTCGCGAGCAGCGCGAGCCGCGCGTTCTCGGCGAGCGCGCAGGTGCCGCCTTCCTCCGCGCTGCGGATCGTCACGATCGAAGGGAGCGCCGCCTCGCGCACCAGCCGCGCGATCGCGCCCGCCGCGTCGTCGTCCGACGCGAGCCCGTCGCAGCGCCACTCGACCATGCGCGCACCAAGCACGCGCGCGCGTGCGGCGCGCTCGAGCGCCAGTGGAATCTCACCCGCAGCCTCGACCGCGATCGGTACACAGATCAACGACATCAGCGCTCCATGACGCCCTTGGGGATCAGCTTGCTCGTGATGGCGTAGGGCAGCACGCGGCACAGCGCCGCGGCCGTCTTGTTGAACGCGCCCGGCACCACGACCGCCGTGTTGCGCTCCACGCCCTCGAGGCCCGCGAGGCACACGGGCCGCGCCGCCTGCCACATGAACTTCGGCAGCTTGTTCATCTCGTCGCGGTTCCCGAGCACGTCGTGGAACTCGGTGTACGTGAAGCCCGGGCAGAGCGCTGTGCAGTGCACGCCCGTGCCGAGGAGGTCGAACCGCAGCGCGCGGCTGGCCGTCGTCATGAACGCCTTCGCGGGCGCATACAGGCTCCCCGGCGGTTCCGGGCACAGCGACGCGAGGCTCGACACGTTGAGCACGCGGCCCCGACCCTTGCGCACCATCGCCGGCAGCAGCCCGTGCGTGAGATGCAGCCACGAACCCACCATGACCTGCAGGAAGTCGGCGTGCGCCGCCCAGTCGTTGGTCAGGAACCGCCCGTTGAGCGCGTAGCCCGCGTTGTTCACCAGCACGTCGACCTCGAGGTTCGACGCGCGCAGCTCGTCGAGGATGCGCCGCGGCGCGGCCAGGTGCGAGAGGTCCTCGACGATGACCTTGGCGCGCACGCCGAACCGCTCGCCGACCTCCTTGCGCAGCGCTGCCAGCCGGTCCTCGCGGCGCGCGACGATCACGAGGTCGTGCCCGCGCTCGGCGAGCAGCAGCGCGAACTCGCGCCCGAGCCCCGCGCTCGCGCCCGTGACGAGTGCGATCGGCCTGCGCGCATCGCGCACCGTGTCGGCTGCGTCCATGATCAGAACCGCCAGCTGAAGAAGGCGCCCACGAACGGCGCGGGCTCGACATCCTCGCTCGCAAGCTCGTTGCCGCGCGAGTCGTCGATGCTCATCTCGCCCATGAGCTGCATGCCGGCCACGAGGTCGAGGCGACCACCGCACTTCGCGCGATGCGTGGCGCGCAGCCAGACCGGCAGGCCCTCGTCGGTGCCCACGCCGTTGGCGCGCTGCGGCGAACCCGAGTCGTCGAGGCGGAAGCGGCGATAGGTGTAGCGGCCGCCGAAGGCGAGTTCGTACTCGTCGCTGATCACCCAGATCGCCTCGAGCCCTGCGCCGCCCGGATAGGCCTCAGGCCCGGCGAAGTTCGACAGGCGGAACTCCTTGCACGGCCGCCAGTCGATGATCACCTGCGGGACGACCAGCATGTCGTCCTCGATGCGCGTGATCGCGAGCGCGCCCGCACCCAGCGAGAACTCGCGCGAGAACGAGTAGGTCGCCGCGACGATGCCGCCGAAGCTCACGCTGTCCCACGCATCGGCGTCGTTCTCGCCCGCGAAGTCGACGATCAGCCGCGTCGTCAGCCGCCACTGCGGATCGAGCATGAAGGTCGCGCCCGGCGAGATGGACGCCGACTGCACGGCGTCCCACGGCCTACCGCCGGCGGCCGCGGACAGCGTGCCGCCATTGCGGAAGTCGTACCACGAGCCTTCCCACTGGAACCCGAGGTCCCAGCTGTAGCTCTCGCTCTCGGCGCCGCGCAGCGAGTACGAGCCGAACGCGCGGTCGACCGCCACGTCGCCGCCGCCGTTG
>JBIIRG010000059.1:0-14857 GCA_044341665.1 Phycisphaerales bacterium
TCCTCTCGGCGCGCGCGCTCGACAGCGATGGACGCGGCAACTGCTTCCACATCGCCAAGGCGGTGGCCTGGTCGGTCGACCGTGGCGCGCATGTGATCAACATGAGCCTGGGCGAGACGTACCACTCCAAGGCGCTCGAGGACATGGTGCACGAGGCGTCGACGAAGGGCGCGATCGTGTGCGGTGCCGCCGGCAATCGCAACACCGAGGATCCCCGCGAGTTCCCTGCGTGCGACCCGAACGCCTTCGGCGTTTCGGCCACGAACTGGCTCGACCAGAAGGCGCCGTTCTCGAATCGCGAGATTCGCCTTGATTTCGCCGCGCCCGGCGCGTCGGAAATCAACGGGGGCATCCCTGCGCTCGAGCGTTCGATCATCGGACCGGTTCCGGGCAACAACTTCGCCATCTGGGAAGGCACGTCGTTCGCGAACGCGTTCGTGAGCGGAACCGTGGCCCTGATCCGCGCACAGCGCGCGGATTGGCCGGGCGATGTCGTGACGCCACCGCAGGTGCGCAACCTCGTCTACGGCGTGATGGTCGACTCGGGCGATCCGATCGTGATCACGAATCCACTCCACGAGGGCATGCTCGGCCGCGTGCGCATCGCGCCCGATGCGGCGGTGCTTGAGAACCCGCCCGCGCCGCCGTGCGGCGACGTGAACTGCGACGGCGTCGTGGGTTCGCAGGACATCGCGATGATCCTCTCGGACTGGGGCGTGCTGTCGACCTTCAAGCGCACCGACCTGAACGCCGACGGCGTGGTCGACTCGCGCGACATCACGATCCTCCTCAGCAACTGGTGAGCGGCTACATTCCGCGTCATGCAGGACCCCATCCGAGCTGCCCGCTGGGACCGACGTTTTCTTGAGCTCTCCGACACGATCGCGAAGTGGTCGAAGGACCCGTCGCGGGGCGTGGGCGCCGTGATCGTGAGCCCGGCCCGGCAGATCGTGGCGACGGGATTCAACGGGCTTCCGCGCGGCATCGAGGATCGCCCCGAGCGGCTCGAGAGACCGGTCAAGTACGACCTCATCTGCCATGCCGAGATGAACGCGATCATCCAGTGCGCGCGAAACGGCGTGTCGCCGCTCGGTGGCACGATCTACACGAGCTTTGCGCCGTGCGTGCACTGCACGCTGTCGATCATCCAGTCGGGCATCGTGCGCGTGGTCACGTACAACGCCGGCGCGGGCGACGAGCACTGGCTGGAGAATCTCCGCAAGAGCCGCGAGCTCCTGGCGGAAGCGGGCGTCGAGTACGTCGAGCTCGCGCGCGCCTGAGCGCGGAACCTACTTTGCCTCGATGCCGAGCTCGCGCGCGGTGAACGCGCGGGTGCGGCCCTTGGTCTCGTCGCGCACCTTGGCGACGAGCGCGGGGTCGACGGCCGAGCCCGTGTTGCCCCATGCACTGCGCACGTAGCTGAGCACCGCCGCGATCTCATCGTCGCCGCGAATGGGTGCCGCGGGCATGACCTGGTTGTAGGTCTGGCCGTCGACCTCGATCTTGCCTTCGAGGCCGTGGAGCAGGATCTTCACGAGCACCTCGGGGTCGCCGTGCACGATCTCGCTGTTGCGCAGCGGCGGGTACACGGGCGGGAGCCCGCGGCCGTTCGCCTGATGGCAGCTCATGCAGTTCGAGTAGAGGCGCTTGCCGAACTCCTCGAAGCTCATCGCGGCCGACTTGGCGACCTTGGGCGGGACGAACGACACGTCCTCGCGGCCGGGCCAGAAGATGTTGCGGTCGATCGCGCCCGCGAGCTGCAGGTCGGGGTGGTTGGCGTCGAGCATGGCGAACCAGCCCTCGGGCTGGTAGGCCGCGACGAGCTGCACGGGCTCCTTGGCGTTGAGGCGCTGGCGGGCCGCGATGCGTTCGAGCATGGCGCGCGCGAGCCACGGGCGGCCCGAGGCCACCGACGCGGTCGATGCGAGCGTGTGGCGCAGCGTGGCCGCATCGGGGCGGCCGCTGCCGTTGTCGAGCAGGAGCTCGGTGAGCTCGGACGCGAACGCGCGCGCGGCCACCGAGTCGTCGGTCAGCAGCGCACCCTGCATGATCGCGTCGAGGAGAAGCGCCTCGGCGCCCACGATCGACGAGAGCACCGCGCTGCGCATGTCGCGCGCGCCGAGGTCGCGGCGGAGCGCGCCTTCGAGCACACCCATGCGGAGTGGCGGCGCGAGCGCGCCTGCGGAGAGCGCCGACTGGACGCGGACGGCGCGATCGCCGTCGTCGATGGCGCGGGAGAGGGCGGACGCGAGCGCCTGCGGCGCGAGCTGCGTCTCGGCCATGCGGAGGGCGTGGACGCGGACGTCTGGGTCGTCGTGCGCGAGCGCGCGGTTGAGGGTGGCGTCGTCGAGGGTTCCCGCGCCGTGCAGCGTCCACAGGTGCTCGATGGCGATCGGCGCGGGGACCGCAGCAGACTGCGCTGCAGCGAGCGCGGCGCGCACGGCCTCGAGCGCGGCCGAGTCGGCGCGCTCGATGATGAGGCGACGCGCGATCTCGCGCACGGGCTTGTCGGGCGAACCGACCGCGGCCGCGAGCTCGGTGCCCGAAAGCCGCGAGAGATCGACGGACTTGGGCGCGCGCTCGCCCTTGCGGACGATGCGCCAGATGCGGCCTGCATCGACGGGCTGCGCGAGCCCGCGCGCGTCGACCTGCTTGCGCAGGAACGTCGTCATGAAGTTGCGGTGCTGGATGATGCCGCGGTACATGTCGGCCACGTAGATCGCGCCGTCGGTGCCGACCGCGGTGGCGACGGGGCGGAAGCGCTCGTCGGTCGAGGTCCAGAACGACTGCTCGCCGTCGGCGGGCACCGCGTTCACGCGGCCGTCACGCTCCTCGAGCCGAAAGCGGTGGACGAGGTTTCCCGCGACCTCGCAGACCAGCGCGGTGCCGCGCATGTCGTCGAGGAGCGACGACTCGTACACGAGCGGGCTGCATGCGCCCGTGAAGTTCGCGAGGCGGCCGTCCTTGAGCACGCCCTTCTGGTACCCGCGGTTCACGCCCGGCGTGAGATGCGCGGGAAACACGCGGGTGTCGGCGGCTGCACGCGCGGGCACGCCTTCGAAGGACTTCTGGCCCGCATTGCGCGCGGCGTAGTGCTTGGGCACGAGGTCGACGAGCAGTGGATCGGAGTTGGGCGAGTAGTAGAGCCGCCCCAGCGCGTCCTCGCTGATGCCCCACTGGCCGTGCGGCGACACGGGTTCGGCGCGCAGCCCGGGCGTGCCGTTGTCGTCGACCGGCACGAAACGGTGCGGATGCTGCGAGCAGGTGAAGGTGTTGTCGAGCGTGAAGTGGAGCCCGTTGCCCGCGTGCTCGGGATTGTCCTGCCCCACGAACCCCGAGGCGACGATGCGCGATTCGTCGGCGCGGCCGTCGCCGTCGGTGTCGCGGCAGAAGAGAAGATGCGGCGGCTCGATCACGAGGAGTCCGTCGCGCCAGTGCGCGATGCCGCGCGGCATCACGAGGCCGTCGAGGAACAGATCGGCCTTGTCCATCGTGCCGTCGCCGTCGGTGTCGGAGAGCACCTTGATGCGGCCGAGACGCTCGGTTTCGCCAGCGCCCGCCGCATCGCGCATGTAGCCGCGCATCTCGACCACCCACAGCCGTCCGTCGGGACCGAACTCGAGCACGACGGGCGCCTCGACGAGCGGTTCGCTGGCGACGAGCTGGATCTCGTAGCCGTCGGCGATGCGGAAGGTGGCGAGCTCGTCGGCCGCGCTGCGCACGGGCGCGTCGGCGACCTGCCACTCGGCTGGGAGTTCGCCTTGCGTCTCACCGGCGCGGTCGCCGTTCTGCGCCGATGCCACGCCGCTGCAGGCGACGAGCGCCAGGAAAGCATGGGCATGCCGGGCGATGCAGGCGAACGACTCGGCACGCGACGCAGGCGGACGGAAGCGCATGCGCGAAGTGTACGGCCAAGTGCGGCGATTCCGATGCGTCCGCTACGCTGCGGCGCATGAATCCCGCGTCCGTTGCATTGTCATGGTCCTTGATGTCGCTGGCACCGATGGCGGCGCTCGGGTCGCAGCAGCAGGCGCAGTCCGCTGCGAGAGAGCCGAAGGTGCTCATCATCGGCATCGACGGCGTACGCCCCGACGCGCTGCAGGCGGCCGAGACGCCTGCGATCGACGCATTGATCGCCAACGGCTGCGTTGCGTTCGACGCGTCCGCGTCGGCGTACACCGTGTCGGGTCCGGGTTGGTCGACGATCCTGTGTGGCGTCTGGCCCGACAAGCACCGCTCGACCGACAACCGGTTCCTAATCACCGACTACGAGCGGTATCCGTCGCTCTTCACGCTTGCCAAGCGTGCGCGCCCATCGATCCGCACCGCGTACTTCGGGAATTGGGGCCCGATCGGTGAGCGCATCCTGGCGAAGGACCCCATCGACGTGCGCCTGTCGCTGCAGGACACGAAGAACGACGCGCCGCAGACCGAGGCGTGCGTGAAGGCGCTCGCGAAGGACGAGGCGCTCGATCTCGCGGTGTTCTACGTGGGCAACGTCGATGAGACGGGACATGCCGTCGGCTTTCACCGCGCGGTGCCGGGATATCGCGCTGCCATCGAGGCGGCGGATGCGCTCGTGGGCCGCGTGATGGGCGCCATCGAGTCGCGCGCGAACGCCGAGCGCGAGGACTGGCTCGTGATCCTCACCACCGATCACGGCGGCACGATCGACCTCAACCATGGGCGCGATGTGGCGGAGCACCGCGAGGTTCCCTTCATCGTGTCGGGCGATGCCGCTGCAAAGGGTGCGCTCCGCACCACGGTCAACCAGTGCGACGTGGTGGCCACGGCGTTCGCGCATCTCGGGATCGACGTCGATCCGGCGTGGGACCTCGACTCGCGCGCGGTGGGGCGCGCGGATGTGCGGAGCGCCACGGATCTCTACGGCCGCAATCTCGTCGTCAACGGCGACGCGGAGTTCGCCTCGCCCGCCGACAAGCCCGAGGGAAACCGCGGGGTCGCCGGATGGCGCGACTGGGGCGCCGCGTCGGTGCTGGCGTATGGCGTGCACGCCGACTTTCCCGCCGAGACGAATGTTCCCGCCGATCGCGGACGGAGCTTCTTCTTTGGCGGAAACGCCGGTGAGTCGCGCCTGACGCAGCGCATCGACCTCTCGGTGGCGGCGCGTGACATCGACGCGTCGGGCGTGCCGTTCGAGCTTTCTGCGTGGATCGGCGGCTTTGCGGCCCAGCGTGACGTGGCGTGGGTCGAGCTCCGCTGGATCGACGATCGTGGCGGCGTGGTGGGCGAGGCGTCGCTCGAGGCGGTCACGCTTGAGGAGCGCGTCGAGCGCTTTGGCGAGGCGCAGGCCACGGGCTTCGTGCTGCGGCGCGCGGGTGCGATCGTGCCTGCGGGCGCGCGTGTGGCCGAGATCACCGCACGCTTCGAGCGGTCGGAGGGGCTCTGCGACGGGTACATCGACAGCATCGCGTTGGTGCTGCGCCCGGCGCTACCCGTGGCCGATGCGGGTCCCGCCGTGTTCGTGCATGGCGAGGAGCGCGCGACGGTGTGGCTGCGCGCGGGCGTTTCCGCTGCCGTCGCGCGCGACGCCTCGATGCTGCGCTGCACGTTGCGCGACGAGTCGGGCGAGACGCAGGCCGTCGACGCGATCCCCGAGATGGATCGCGATGCCACCGTGCGATTCGCGTTCGAAGGCCTCGTCGGCGGTGGTTCGTACGAGTATGCGATCTCGCGGGTTGCGGACGACGCAGAGCTCGCGCGCGGGCGGTTCACGCAGCTTTCGGCCGATGCGCGGCGCACGCGGCTCGCGTTCGGATCCTGCGCCGACATCGACGAGTCGACGGCGCGCTCCTGGCGCCAGATTGCGCGCGAATCTCCCGATGCGCTCGTCCTGATCGGCGACACGCCGTACATCGACACCACCGATCTCGCGGTGCAGCGGGCGCGATACCGGCTGTTCGACGGCGCGCCCGAGTTCGAGGCGCTTACGGCCGCGATGCCGCTCTTTGCGACGTGGGACGACCACGACTTCGGCAAGAACGACACCGATGGCCGCCTTCCCGGGCGCGAGAACAGCCGGCGCGCCTTCCTCGAGTATCGACCCATCGATCCTGCTGGTGACGGCACGGGCGGTCTCTACACGTCGTTCCGCAGCGGCCCTGTCGAGGTCTTCCTGCTCGACACGCGCTGGTTTGCCAAGACCGAGGCGGTTCCCGGCCGCGCGGACCTGCCGACCCTTCTGGGCGAGGCGCAGTGGACGTGGCTTGAGAACGCACTGCGGCAAAGCACCGCGCCCTGCAAGGTGGTCGCGAGCAGCATGGTGTGGAACGGCCGCGTGCGTCCGCTCAAGACGGACTGCTGGGGCGCGTATCCCCATGAATTCGAGCGGTTCCAGCGCGTCGTGCGCGAGTCACGCGCCTCGGGCGTGATGCTCGTGTCGGGCGACGTGCATCGCTCGCGCGTGCTCGTGCATCCTACGCGCGATGCGGTCGGGTACGACCTCGTCGAGTTCGTGACGAGCCCGCTGCATGCGCGCGTGCATTCCGACGCAGCGGTCACCGGACCGGAGGTCGTGTTCGATCGCGGCGTGGCCAGTTCGTTCCTGCTGCTCGACGCGCGTGCGTCGGGAGCGGGTGCATCGGTGACCGCGCGCTTCGTGTCTGCGACGGGCGAGACGTTCCATACGCGCGTCGTCGATGCGGGATCGCTGCAGCCGCGCGAGTGAGTCGGCGCGCATCACCCGAGTTTCGCGAACATCGCACGCGCGTCCTTCGGCAGCAGCGTCTTCTGCCGCATGTCGCCGATCGCCTCCTGGCCGTCCTGCGACACCATGAACTGCAGGAACTTGCGCGTGGCGGGCGAACGCACGAGCGACCCGCGCAGGTAGTAGAGCCGCAGCGTGCGCGCCAGCGGATAGCGGCCCGCGCGAATGCTGGCGTCGGTGGGCGCGACGAATCCGCTCCCATCGAGCGCCTCGACCTCGAGGTTGCGCACGCGCACCGACTCGAAGAGCACGCTGCAGTAGCCGATGGCGCTCGCGTCGGTGGCGATGGCCTGCACCACGCTCGATGAGACGGGCTCCTCGTTCACGCTCGTGCGGAAAGGCCCTCCCTGCAGCACGATCTCCGCCACGATGCCGTTCGAGCCTGTTCCCGAGCCCATGCCGAACAGCGTGATCGTGCGATCCGCGATCGGAACACCCGCGACTCCGAGATCGCTCCACTTGACGGCAGGCGCGCCACCGCGTCGGCGCTCGCGCCCGAACACACGGTCGAGGTCATTGAGCGAGATCCGCGTGATCGGGTTCCTGGTGTTCACGCCGATGGCGATGGCGTCGATGGCGATGGCGATCGAATCGACCGTGTCGCCGCGCGCCTTCTCGATCGACTCGATCTCGGCAGGGCGCATGTCGCGGCTCATCGGCGCGAGGTCGCACGCGCCCTCTGCGAGCGCGCGTGGACCGCTGCCGGATCCTGAGGAGATCATCTCGACCGCGATGTCCGGTTGCGACTGGGTGAACCCAGGGCGGATCGCGTTGATGAGAAGTCCCACGGCGGAGCTTCCCACGCAGCGCACCGTGCCCTTGATCGCGGGCTCCTCGATGTAGCTCGGGAAGGGCGTCGCATCGACGTCGACGGGCGGTGCATCCTGCGCCTTTGCCAGCCGCGCGAGCGCCGCCAGCGCGAGGGGCGCGCCGATCATCGCGAGCGCATCTCGGCGCGAGCGGTCCACGCGACGTCGATCGGCGCGCTGATCCTGGATCCGGTCGTTGCCTTCGCACATGTCACGCACCTCCCCGTGGACTACGACGCCCGATCTCGCGGTAGGCAACCGCGAGCACGAACACGAGCAGCGCCACTCCCGTGAGCACGAGACCGATCTGCCAGACCAGCCGGCGCGACGCCTCCTCGACGCCATCGATGCGTTCCTGCGTGGCCCTGGTCACCTCGTCGATGAGGCCCTTGACCGCGGGCGAGCCCGCGAGCGACTCGCCGCTGGCCGCGAGCGTGTTTGCTTCGCGCAGCGCGGTCGATGCCTCCGCAAGCAGCCGCTGGTACTCGGCGACATCGAATGGCTTCGCGGGCGGCGCATTCGGATCCGCCTCCGCAGCGGGCCCGCGCAGTTCCGCCGCCTTCGCAAGGATGCGCTCGCCCGTCTGCGCCAGCGCGTGCACCTCGTGCACGACAGGAGCAGCCGCGTCGACCACCGACTTGACCTGCGCAAGCGTCCCGTTGAGCTCCTGCTGCCGGCGGTCGATCTCCACGAGCAGCGTCTCGCGCTCGCGCGCGATGAGTGCGGGAATGTCGGTCGCAAGCCGATCGGCCGTCGCCGAGAGCTCGTCCACCGACTTCGTGACGGCGTCGAGATTTCCAAGCGCACGCCCGACCTCGGGCTTTGCCAGGACATCGTCGACCACGGCCTGCGATTGCCAGCTGACGAGCATGGGCGCGCGCTTGGACAGATAGAACATGCGCTCGATGAGGCGCTCGTAGCTGCGCGCCTGGTCGACCGCACGGCCGATCGGTTCGAACAGGCCGCCGCCCTGCCCTGCCTCGGCGACGAACGACTGGCCGCGGCTCTCGTTGAAGTCGTTGAAGCGCACGAAGTACACGTCGTCGACCCCGGGATTGTCCTTGCGCCAGCCGGCGATCATGAAGTCGAGGGCCGACAGCTGGTCGGGCGTGAACACGCGCCCGGCGATGTCCCAGATCTCCGTGCGCGCCTGGCGCAGCGCGGTAATGAGCGAGCGCGCGCGCTCCTCGCCGAATTCGAGCGTGGCGCGGTCGGAGTCGATCCACACCTGGCTGACGAGCGTGACGACGACCGTGAGATCGAGCACCTGCGTGAACGGGTCGCCGTTGGTGGCGATGTCGTACACGCTGGTGGTGCTCGCCACGAGCATGTGCCGCGCCACGGCGCGCTGGCGGGGATCCGTGTTGCCGCGGACGACGACGTCGACTGCATCCTCGGTGAGCGTGCGGTAGCGGTCGGCGTACGCGTTCGTGAGCTGATCGAGCTCGTCGGCGGAGATCTTCTCGAACACCGCACCGCGGCTGAAGTCGGTGGAGCTCGTCACGGGCTTGTTGACGCGCGGCACGCCGGCGCGTGGCGGTGCGCATCCCGTCGCCACGAGAAGCGTGGAGAGGGAGACGAGCGCAGAGAGAAGCCTGACCTGCCTGGCTGAAGACATCGTTCCTCCGAAGGCGCGCAGGCTTCGCACGCCGGTGCGGTCAGAATAGGAACTGCAGCTGTGTTCGTGCGAGCCACTGGCCGTCGTTCGTCTCGCCACCCGACTCGGTGTAGTCGGGTAGGTCGCCTGCGCCGGTGCCGTTGAAGTCGACCAGCGGGTCGAACGCGAAGCCCACGTCGGCGGTCAACCTGACGTACTTCACCTTCGAGCCTGCAGGCCACCAGTGGCGGCCCACGGCGGGGTTTCTGTCGTCCTCGGCCTTGCGCACTTCCTCGTTCGAACATCCCCGGCGAAGCTCACGCGCGCCGCCCGAGCTCCTCGCGCACGACATATGGCTTGGTGCCGCTGATCGAGTTGTTCGCGTCGGTGAGGAGCTCGAGCACGAAGCCCATCGCCAGGAAGAACAGCGCCGCGAGGAAGAACATGATCGCCACGAGGAACGGCGGACGCGTGCCCATCGCCACGCCGTCGAAGAACTTCTCCCACAGCAGCCACGGCATGATCACGCAGTCGACGAGCAGCAGCAGCACGCCGATGCGGCCGAAGAGGTAGAGCGGGCGCGCCTTGAAGCTCGACTGGAAGCCGAGCATGAGGATGTCGAAGATGACATCGAACGTGCGGCCGATGCCGTAGTGGCTCTTGCCGGCGAAGCGCGCCTGATGCTCGATCCAGATCTGCCCCGTCGAGCCGCCGCGCATGTGCACGAGCGCCGGCAGCAGGCGGTGGTGACCCGGTCGCAGCCGCAGCGAGCGCGCCATATCGCCGTCGATCGCCTTGAATCCGCCCATGTCGCGCACGTCGCAGCCCGTGACGGTGCGCAGGAGCCAGTTGGCGATGCGGCTCGGGATGCGCTTGCTCGGCCCTTCCTTGCGGCCGCCGCGGTTTCCCGACACGAGCGTGTAGCCCTCCTGCAGCTTGCGGTGGAGGAGCACCATGTCCTCGGGCTTATGCTGGAGATCGCCGTCGGTGATGATGACCACGCGGCCCCGCGTGGCCTGGATGCCCGCGTAGAGCGCGCTGCACTGGCCGACGTTGCGCGCGAGTACGAGCGCCCGCAGGCTGGGGTACTTCTCGACGCCCGCGCGCAGCAGGTCGTTCGTGCGGTCGGTCGAGCCGTCCGACACGATGATCATCTCGTGGGTGACGCCCATGTCGCGCAGCGCTGCGTCGGTGCGGCGCAGGAACTCCTCCACGCAGCCTTCCTCGTTGTGCATGGGTGCGACGACGGAGATCTCGATCGGATCGGCCTCGTGGGTGTCGCGCGCGTTGGTCATCGGTCGTCGCTCGGGTTCTGCAGGAGGCGGTCGAAGGAGGTCAGCCGCCAGTTGTTCGCCGCTGCCGCGGCGGTCCACGCACCGCTGGAAAGGCTGCGGAACTCGGGCTCCCACAGCGAGTGGACGCGCATCCTACCGAACGCCGCAGGCAGCGCGGGATCGCCGGGCATCTCGCGTCCCGGATGGCAGATGACCTCCACCACGCGGCGCGGGCCGCGTGCATACGACCGGCCTTCGACGGCGCGCGCGAAGGCCGCTGCGGTGAACCGATGGCCTTGATGCGCGATGCCCCACACGGCATCAGTCGTGCGGATCATGGGCCCCGTGTGCGCGCGCGCCGCAAGCGCGCGGAGCAGCACGCGCCGCACGGAACCCGCGCCAACGACGGGCGCGCCCCAGCGTTCATCGCTGCGCCGCACCCACGCGATGCCGTGCTCGCGCGCCACATCGCAGGCGATCTCGAAGAGCCCGGGAAGCAGATGCGTGTGCTTCTCGCCGTCGAGATGCGACACGGCGATGCCGCGTGCGCGGAGATGCGCGACCTGCCGCGACCACTCGAGCCTGACCTGTGCGGGAACGAGCTGGCCGCGCATGGCACGCCATGCGAGCGCACGCACGCTGCCGAGAAAGAGCCCATCGGCGCCGACGAGCGACGCGACCTCGCGTGCGGGCGAGATCGGCGTGCCGCGCAGGATGTTGAGATGCGCGCCGAGCGAGAGGCCGGGATACGGCCGCAGCGCGTCCTGATCGAGACCGTTCGCAAGCATGCTCGCGCTCGTGAGCGCGCCCGCCGACGCGAGCTCCTCGACCGCACGGCGCACGGCGGGATGCAGGCCGAGATCGTCGGCGTTGATGATGACGTCGATGGGCTGCACCGCGCAGGTTGTCCGTGGATCGGGCAGGCTCACCAGAACACTTGCGAGCCACCATCGACCGTGAAGATGCGCTCGAGCTTCTCCGAGCCGTCCTCGACCAGCCAGTAGAGACCGTCGCCCGCGAGCCCTTCGAACGCGTGGCCGTTCTCGCTGCGCTCGATCCGACCGACCGTCTTCCAGCCGCCGTCGCGCCACACGAAGAGCTCGTACGCCGACGCGGGCTTGACCTGCGTGCGCGCGCGCAGCACGCCCGTATCGGGATCGGTGATCTCGGGCTTGGTGGTCGTCGCCACGAGCGCCGCGGTCGCGGCGGCCTTCGCCGACAACGGGTGCACGACGCCGTCCTGGTCGAGCACGAAGGGGTCTCCCGCAGGACGATCGGCGCCACCGACGTGGTACATCGGCAGGTAGCAGATGTTTCGGCCCATGTCGGTGAACACCGCGCGCCCGCCGTCGATGGGCGCCCAGTGGATCGGCTTCCACGAACCTCCGTTGAAGACCGCGATGTAGGCGAACCGCGCGCCGTCGGGAACGGACGCGAGCTCGACGGTCACGTCGCTCACGGGCTGGTACTGCTCGGTCACGTCGACGTAATGCGACGTCGAGAGCCAGCGGGGCACGACCTCGTCGTCGCGCTTGATCGCGGCGAGGCTGGCGGGCTGGTTGGCGAAGGTCTTGCGATACACCTTGGCGGCGCGGCCCGCGAGCCCGGCGCGGCCCTCGCCATTCGCGTCGAGCACGACCTCCCACGCGTGGTTGTTGTCGCTCGCGGCCCACCACGGCGTGTAGTCGCTCGCGCACATCGCAGCGACCGAACGCATGCCGAAGGAAATCATGTTGGTGATGTCCTCGCAGCGCCCGAGCTTGCGCTCGCACATCTCGGCGTAACTCTGGTCGGTGGGATGCAGGTAGAAGAGGTCGGTGAAGCCGGTCCACGGATGCACCGCGGCGCGGACCTTCTCGCCAAAGGCGCGCACGTCGGTCTCGCCCTGGTTGGCGGCGCAGATCTCGGCGAGGCGCCCACGCGCGGGCTCACGCCACAGGCCGAGCGGCTCGTTGCTGCCGCGGTAGGGAAGGATGAAGTCGCGGAAGACCTCGTAGCGGATGGCCTTCGCCCACGGCATCGTGCGCCAGGTGGTGAACGCATCCTCGAGGTGCGCGGCCAGGAAGTCGGCGCTCGCATGCTCGAGGTCGCTGTCGAAGCGCACGCGCTTGAAGTCGCATCCCGGGTGCTTGGCCTCGATCGCGTCAAGCGCCGTCTTCGCATCGGCAAGCGACGTGTGGTCGAGCGCGTCGAAGGGAAGCTGCGTGCCGTCGGTCGCCACAAGCTCGATCGCCGCGAAGCCGTGACCGTCCATGTTGGCCACGAGCCAGCGCGACGCGTCGCGCTTCTGAAGGTCCGCATCGCGCTCGTATCGCTCGAGGAACTTCTCGATCTCCGAGCGGTTCGCGCCGGCCTTGGCGAGGTTGCGCGCGATGGCGTCGCCGAATGCGTCGGCGCGGGCGTCGGTTGTTGGCGCACCCTGCGCAAGGCACGTGGCGGAGGCAAAGATGGTCGCAACGATCGGAGCGAGCAACGGCATGCGGCCATTGTGTCGGGGAAGCCGCGGGCGTGGAAGGACCTGCCTTGGGTCGACCTGAAATCGCAGGGCGACGGACGACGCCGCCCGCCCTCCGCCACGGCGGAATCGCCAGTGATGACCGAGGCGGACGCCCCCCATCCGACTTTCCCACGGCTGTCCGCGCGAATTGATTGAGGCGACCTCAGCGCCTGCCGATAACGGATGCATGCACGACGAGCCGTCGGACGCACTTGATTTCGCCGACATGGAGCGCCAGATCCAGGCGCTCCTCGGCGGCGGCGCGGGCGGTGCAACCGGCGGCACGACTGCCCCCCCCTCGCCCGGGGTCGACGACGCTGCGGATCCAACGCCAGCCGCGCCCACTCCTGATGTCCGCTTGGCGGCACTCGAGGCGGAGCCCATCGACCCGCTGCTTCGCGAGATCGACGCCGCGCTTGCCGACGACGCCGACGCACTCCTGCGCAACGCCGATGGCGACATCGAGGGTGTGCTGCGCTCCGTGTTCGACGAGCGCGCGCTCTCAGGCCAGGAAGAGGAGATCAACCGCGCGCTCATCGAGGCCTTCGGGACGAGCCGCGTCGAGCGGCCCTCGTTTGCCGTCGGCGGCACGACGCCCGCGGTCATCACGAACCCGGTTTCGCCGTTCGAGGGCGCCGCGCGCGCGCTGTCACCCGAGATCCTGCGCGAGGAACGCGACCGCGTGGCGCCGGCCGAGGAGCATGGCGCAGCCGCGCATGCATCCGTTGCGCCTCGCGACGAACCAGCACTGCTCGCGCCGCACGCCTCGGCTGCCGAATCGTCCGTCACCACCGCACCGTCCGCAGCCGTGCCGAACGCCGCGCCAGTCGCGACAGTCCGCGCGGAAGCAACCCCCGTCGAGCCGATGCCGCAGCAGACTGCCTCGACGACACGCGCGAACAACGCGGAGCATGCGCCCGCTGCGAAGGAAACCGCGATGGAGACGGCGAAGCCGACGTCGAACGCGACCTCACCGACCACGTCAACACCAGCCCGCTTCCTCCACACGATCGCCGCGATCCCGCTTCGCCTTGCCAGCGCGCCCGCGCGCATGATGCCGGCGTCCGCACGCACCGTCGTCGGCCTCGTTGCCGTCACGCTCGTCCTATGGACGCCCGTCGCCTGGTGGCTCGCGCAGCGCGCGGCACAGACGCCCGCCGTCGCTCCGATCACCATCAAGCCCGCCGTGATCGCGAAGGCCGCAGCTGAAGCCGCCGAGCCGAGCGGTCACTGACCGCGCTGCGCACGGCCCTTCGACAGCAGCGAACGCATCGTCTCGTGCGTCTCGCGCGCCGCGCCCGAAAGCATCTCGGCCTGCTCTTCCGCGTGATAGCTCGAGCGCACCAGCGGACCGCTCTCGCACACCTTGAAACCGCGAGCCAGCGCCTCGCTGCGGTACATCGCGAACTGATCGGGATGCACCCAGCGGTCGATCGGCAGGTGGTTGCGCGTGGGCTGCAGGTACTGGCCGATCGTGATGATGTCGGCGTCGCTCGCGGCACGGACATCGTCGAGGAGCGCAAGCACCTCGTCGTCGCGCTCGCCGATGCCGGCCATGATGCCGGTCTTGGTCACGAGCCCGCTCTGCTTGAACTGCCGCAGCACCGCGAGCGACCGCTCGTACTTCGCCTGCGGGCGCACCGCGGGGTGCATGCGGCGCACCGTCTCCATGTTGTGCGAGATGATCTCGGGGCGCGCATCGCACACGGTCTGGATCGCCTGCTCGTCGCCCTGGAAGTCGCCCACGAGGATCTCGACCGACATGTCGGGGCATGCATCGTGCACGCGGTTCACCGTCTCGGCCCAGATCGCGGCACCGCCGTCGGCGAGCTCGTCGCGGTTCACGCTCGTGATCACCACGTGCTTGAGCTTCATGAGCTTGAGCGACTCCGCCACGCGGCGCGGCTCGTCGAGGTCGAGCACGGGCGGCTTGCCCGTCTTGATGTTGCAGAA
>JBIIRG010000225.1:0-4773 GCA_044341665.1 Phycisphaerales bacterium
GGTCTCGCCGATCTGGACGACATCGCCGCTTGCGAGCCCACGGGACACGACAGGCGTGCCATTCACGCGAACCAGCGCCCCGTGTCGAGCTTCGATCTGATACGAATCTGCGCGCCGTGAGATCGCCGCGTGCTCCGGGAGCACCGCGCTGTCCTTGAACAGGAAGACATCGTTCGCGTACGACGCACCGATACGGGTCGGATTGCGGTAGATGATGAACTGCTTGCCGATCAGGCGACCGCGTTCGATGGCGAGCCATGCCTGCTTCGCCGCCTGCTCGGCGAAGGCGATGGCGAAGCCTGTCGCGCTTCCCATCAGCAGCAGGCCGACGAAGCGCGATGCCGCGGCACTCGACCCCGGCTGCATTCCTCCGAGAAGGTATGAGAGTGGATCGAAAACGATGCCGCCGACCAGTCCTCCCGCGGCGCCGCCGGCCGCGCCCAGCAGCGCGCGCCTCATCGAGCGGCCGAGCGCTCCGACGAGCGCGCCGCATAGGATTCCCGCGATGATCCAGGCGGGAGTACGCAGGAGCATCGCAACGAACACGAGCGCAAGCTCCGTTTCAGGCGGAGAGCCTGATGGGAGCACGATGTCTTGGAGAATCATCATTGCGATCCCACCTCCGATGAGGGCGATCGCTCCTCCGACAAGTCCAAGCACGGCGCCGAGGCCTCCGAACAACGCGGCGCGTCGAAACGCACCGCTTGCCAGGTCGTCTGCCGCAGCGATGAACGCCGTCACGAGCGAGGCGAACGAGCCAAGCCAAAGCAGCGCAAGCAGTGGGCTTGGCTCTTCGCCAGCGGCCTCGGCACGACCGAAGCCGCCGATTCCATCGGTCATAACGCTCGCGAAGATCGCGGCTGCCGCACCCGCCATCGCGAAGAGTAGCTTGGGCTTCGCCCAGATTCCGCCACCCGCGGCTGCTTGCGGACCCGGCACGGCGTCCACGCGCCCGAACACCTCGCCGGTGCGTGCGTCACGCGATTCCAGCCTTACGGGCGACTGCGGCACATCAGGTGCCCGAGCGACCTCGTTCGAGTCGATTCGGATGCGATCGCTCACTTCTTGCCTCCTTGCCCCGCTTCGGGCTCCTTCCCCTCCGACTCGTCCGCGGGCATCTGCGTGGTTGCCGGCGAGATGAGCTTGAACTGCCCCTCGGACAACTTCGGTACCGCCTTCTGGTCGGAGGCGGTCGCGCCCAGTGCCGGCATGACGACGCGTATCGGCTGCCCGTCGAGATCGAGCGTCACGAACGCGCCTGGCGGGCGCCCACCTAGGTACGAACCCGCGGCAAACGCAAGGATCGCTGCCAACGGCATCCAGAGGACGACAAGCCAGAACATCAGCGACATCCGCCGCTCGAACCGCGCAAATCCCGCCTCAATCGGATCGAGGCTCGCGCGCAACGTGCGATGCAGGTCGGCATCGTGCAACTCGCCCGCGGCCCGCGCCTCGACGAACGCATCGCGGAGCGGATCGTCGACATACGTGCAATCGACGAGATGCCCGTGCTTGTTGTGCCGCGCGACCTCGTAGACGTGCAGCGTCTGCAGGCCCTTCGTCGTGTTCGCGAACACGCCGCGCTCGCCGCGGATCGGGTCGACCACGACTCCGACCTGTCCCTCGAGTCCGAAGAAGTTTCGGTGCACGAAGACGTCAGGCGCCGAGTAGAAGATGCCGAAGTCCGGATGTGTGTGGTACCAGCCCACCACGCGGGCCTTGTCCTCGCGCCTGGACAGCTCGTCGTGCACCGCCTCCCACGTTTCGTGCGTGAAGGTGACGCTCATCTGCTCCTCTCGCGCATGGCGGCCTCGGATCACGGACACGACGCGCGTCCACCGGTTCGCCCCGTCGACGCCCGTGAAACCGACGAGGACGCCGCAGACCTCGCTCTTGGCCGACTCGTTGCAATGCGCCTCAAGCTGCCGGTGCGCGTCGGGATCGAACATGAGGCGCAGCGGTTCGGTGAGAAGCCGCTTGGGGATGTGCGTTTGCTTCGACATCTTTCATCCTCTCTGCGGGTGATCCCGCTCAAGCTTCCAACGCCGGGCGGTCGCCTTCGAGCAGGGCGTCGTATGTCTCGAGCCCTGCACGGCAACGAATCAGGTCATACTCGGGGACGCCAAGTTCTCGGAGCGTCGACGAAGCGAGCTCGTCGTCGGCGGAGATCCGGCTGATGCTCGACCAGCGGGTCTGGGCGCCGCAGGACGCGCACAGCGCCGCGCCCTGGCCGAGTCGCGCCAGAGGCCGCAGGGGGCGATCCGCATGCCCGCACACGGTGCAGGTCCGATCGGCCATCAGATCGTGCCGGAGCTCGAGCCATGCCGGACGGCCGATTTCTCGCGTGGCGGCTGCGATCACTTCACCTGCGGTGGTGCGTCCGCTCATCCAAGGCATGCGGTGGATCCGCTCGCTCGGCTCGTGGGCGTAGCAGTCCTCGTTTCGGGTGTACGAGACCTGCCACGCATCGAATCCAATGCCGTTGATCGAAAGGCCGACGCCAGGCTGCACATCCATTCCATGCAGGTGCTTGATCGCCTGCTGCACCTCGAGCGCCGCAACGATGGAGGAGACCGTGGCGACAGTCGGCGTGTGACCGGAGGACATCTGCTCTCGGGAGAGCATGTTGCAAGAGCGGCGGATACGCATGAGTTCCCAGTCGCGCTCGCCCATCGTGCATTCGTAGCAGGGCCCCGTACGCCCATCGAACACGCGCGCCACGCCGGCGATGCCTTCGATCGCACCGTCGAAGAACAGCTTTCCTGCGCGGATACAGGCGCGATTGACGTTGAGCCGCGCCTCGCGACCATCCAGCCCCGCGAGCACAATGTCCGCATCGAGGTAATGGCCCCAGCCGATGTCGTGCACCAGATCCGCGCGGTGCCAATAGACCTTGACGGCGGGGTAGAGCTCGGAAGCCGCCTCGGCAGCGGCCTGCGCCTTCGACATGCCCTCGTGCCGCTGGCGGAAGAGCGGCGATCGAGAGAGATTCGAATTCTCGACCACGTCGAGATCCACGATCCGGATGCTCCCCACCCCAAGCAGACAGAGATTCTTCACGACCTCGTTGCCAAGCGCGCCCACGCCAAGCACCAGAGCCTTCGCATTCGAAAGGCGATTCTGATCCCACCAAGGAATCAGCGTGTGGCGATGGAACCTCCCCTGCTCGTCCGGCTTGGCGTCGATGGAAACGCGATCGGTCATGCGGCTGTGCCCTCGCAGCCCAGTCGAACAGGTCGATCTTCGAGGAAGCCCCAGACGGCCTCTTCGCCTCCAACAGGATCCCGGATCCACGCGACTTGAAGCGGATGGGAGAAGAAGTTGCGTTGAATGAAACGGTCGCGCGCGGACATTCCCACGGGCATCGATGGATGCGAGTGGAACCAGCCGACGACTACCTGCGACCCGCCGCAGAAGGCGGCGTCGGAATGAAGCAGCTGCCATTCCTCCGCCCGAAACGTCAGGCTCACTGCTGTCGAGGGCGCGTCGGGGCAAGGCAGCGCACGATCGATGATCGTCTCGCCGCGTCCTCCAGCAACCAACCGCCCGAGCAGGAATCCACCGCGCTCACGGAAGCAGTCTTCCGCGAGAAAGCGCTCGACAAGCCCTCGGGCTTCTGGGGCGATTCGCACGGTCCATCTTGCACCTAGCATCTGCAGGCGCCTGCCGTGATCTCGGGCTGGAGACGCAGAATGTCATTCTCCCGTACGCCGGCGCTGCGAAGGGTCTCGTGGTCGCCAAGTTGCCGCCCGCTGTTCTTGTGGTGGAACTTGTACGAGAGCGGCATCCCGTCGGGGCCTACTGTCGGAAGCGAAAGCCGCTCCGCGAGCACATAGATGATCTTCGACACGGGAGCATCGTCCGGCAGCGTTGCCGGAGTGCGCTTGTTTCCTGTTGCGTCCCACACTTCAACATCCAGATCCGCCATTATGCAAACTCCGATCTTGCGTCAGCCCACCCTTTACATACTACCGCTGGGGGGGCGATGCCACGAGCCGGAGCCGCCTTGATGAGAATGGGCGCACATCCTCGGACTGACTCACGATTCTCGGGCTTCTCCTGGTTGACCTGGCCGGCGGGCGCCGGCTGCCCAAACGGCAGCCATCTGCGCTTGAGAGCCGAATTCGGCGTCCCTGAACCGAGTCGAGGCGGCGAAGCGCTGGCGCGGCCTTTGCATGCCGCGGCGACCATGCGATTCGAGAAGTTCACCACCCTCGCCCAGGAAGCGCTCTCCAGCGCCCAGTCATCCGCGATCACCGCGGGAAATCCCGAGATCACGCCCCTGCACCTGCTCGCGGCGCTCATCGCGGAGAAGACCTCGACGACCACCGCCCTGCTGCAGAAGGCGGGGGTCGACCCCGCGCGCCTGCGCGACCTCGCCGACGCGGAGCTGCGGCGGCTGCCGCGCGTGCAGGGAAGCAGCGGCAGCAACATCGCGCGCGACCTCGTGGAGGCCTGCACGACCGCCGAGCGCGAGGCGCAGCGGATGAAGGACGCGTACACCTCGACCGAGCACCTCATGCTGGCCCTGGCCGATGTGAAGAGCGGCGCGAAGGAAGTGCTGTCGACGCTCGGCGTCGACCGCAAGCGCGTGCTCGCGGCCGTCGAGGCGATCCGCAAGTCATCGGGCGTGTCGAACATCGCCGACCAGAACGCGGAGTCGAGCTTCGAGGCGGTCAAGAAGTACGGCATCGACCTCGTCGAGAAGGCCCAGCAAGGGAAGATCGACCCCGTGATCGGCCGCGACGAGGAGATTCGCCGCTGCATGCAGGT
>JBIIRG010000226.1:0-4748 GCA_044341665.1 Phycisphaerales bacterium
CAGAAGCCGCTTTCGAAGCATCCGTCGACCGGTGACGCCGAGCACGACGAGACGCTCTTCATCATCATCCACCAGGTGTACGAGCTGTGGTTCAAGCAGCAGCTGCATGAGGGCGACCACCTCGCGCAGTGCCTGGCCGACGGGCGCGTGCAGGAGGCGTGCGCCACGCTCAAGCGCATGCTCACGATCCTCAAGACGATGGTGCAGCAGATCGACGTGCTCGAGACGATGACTCCCGTCTCGTTCCTCTCGTTCCGCAACTTCCTGTCGAACTCGAGCGGCTTCCAGAGCGCGCAGTTCCGCGAGTTCGAGTTCCTGCTCGGCAACAAGAACCCGCGCGTGCTCGCGCACAATCCCGAGGGTTCGCCGGAGCACAAGGCGATCCATGCGCGGTGGCCGAAGCCCACGCTGTACGACGCGTTCGCGCGATTCCTCGCGGGGCGCGGGCACCAGGTGCCGCAGGCGCTGCTCGGTCGCGACGTCACGCAGCCGCCGCAGGAATGGCCCGAGATGCAGGACGTGCTGCTCGACGTCTACCGCAACCATCCCACCGAGCGCATCGTGTGCGAGCTCCTGGTCGACCTCGACGAGGGCGTGCAGGAGTGGCGCTACCGCCACGTGAAGATGGTCGAGCGCACCATCGGCTTCAAGCAGGGAACGGGCGGCAGCCCCGGCGCGGCGTACTTGCGCGCGACGCTGTTCAACCCGCTGTTTCCCGACCTGTGGGCGATCCGTACGCGGCTCTAGGTTTCATACGCAATCGACGATCCGCCGCGAGGCGCCGGAGCACGGCGACGCTGCGCACCGATGCATCCGGCTCACCTTCGCGCGATCAGCACGTCGTTGAAGTCCTTGAGTCCGCTCTGATACGGGCTGCGCGCGAGACTTGTCCTCCACCCGAGGTCCTCGAGGAGCCTGCGGACGGCGTCGCGGTACTCATGCGGTCGCGGCGGAGGATCGAACGATCCCATCGGGACGACCCGGATCTCGCGTCGCGCGACCCGGGCGATGTCGCGCATCGACTCGAGGTGGAAGGGCAGGTCGAACTCGCGCCCGTCGTAGAGGCCGCCCGCGCTGGTGTGCGCGTAGGTGAACAGGAAGTTCGCCGCGAGCACGCGGTCGAATGCACCGTCGCCGAAGGGAAGGCACGGCAGGCTCGCCGCGTGGTACCGCGAGCGGTGCAGCGCGTAGTCGACGAGAAAGCGGTCGAGCGCGTCGTACTTCGAGCGCTTGAACGCGTCGTAGTCGCGGTACTCCATGCTGTCGCGGCACGTCTCGAGCACGCGGAAGGTCGAGTCGATGTTCTCCTGCGCGCGGACGCGCAGGTCCTCCGGCTCGAAGCGATACATCGGATCGCAGCCGGCGACGGCGCAGCCCGCGGCGCAGGCCTCGCCCACGAAGCTGTCCGGTCCGCTCGGGCAGTCGAGCGTGGTCCCATCCCGTAGTTCGTCGAGCGAGATGGCGAACATCTCGAGGTACTCGGCCAGCGTGCGGCCGAAGAACGCGACGAACGGAATGTGGAAGCCTGCAGACATGCCGGGATTGTCGCGGCAGTTCCCTTCCATGGAACCCGCTGCTGGCGCGATTGTCGATGAAGTCCCGCGAGCCGGCACTCCCGCAGGCAGGTGCTCGGCGGGGCATCTCTTGCGTCGCTTGCCGTATGCATGCCGCGCATGCGGCAAGCGCGGGCGTCGAAGTGCGATTCCGCGCAGGCGCTCGAGCCCGAGGGCGACGTACGCCAGGGGATCAGGGCGACGGGTGCGCCGTCGCAGATCCGTGACGGCGCGACAGTCACCGTGATGCTGCGCTTTACGGATGATCCGCGCTTCATGGACGCTGCGCGATGATCTTCACGGATCTCTGCGCCAGTGGACCGAGCGATTCAGGGGACACCGCGCCGCGATGCGGCGCCGGCATTGACTCGCCGAGCGGCGCCGCCTGTGACAGCGGGCTGCGCGTGGCGAGAACCGCCGACTGAAGGTCCCGCTCAGACGCCGGCCAGCACGCCGCCGCGCTCGCGTGGCGTGAGGTCGATCCGGCGGGGGAGCGGCGCGTCGAGCGGGCTCTTGACGCCGCACTCGGCGCAGAGCAGGCGGCTCGTGATCTCGCTCGCGAGGAAGATGACGGGCAGTCCCGAACCGGGATGCGTGCCGCCGCCCACCATCCACAGGTTGTCGAAGCCCTGCAGCTTGTGCTGCGGACGCCAGTGCAGCATCTGCGTGATGTTGTGCGCGAGGTTGAAGGTGGCGCCGTGGTTGATGTTCTGCGCGCGCCAGTCGTCGGGCGTGTACATGATCTCGGCGCGCACGCGGCGGGCGGCGTCGGGGATGCCCATGACCGTCGTCAGGCGGTGCAGCGTCTCCTCGCGGAGGCGCGGGCCGGCCTTCTTCCAGTCGATCGGTGCGCCGTCCTTCGCCGCCTTCGTGTTCGAGGTCGGCGCCAGCACGTACAGCGAGCTGTGCCCCTTCGGCGCGAGCGTCGGGTCGATGCGCGACGGGTTGCAGACGTAGAACGACGCGTCGTCGGAGAGCCGTCCTTCGCCGATGTCGGCGAGGTTCTGGCGGTACTTGGTCGAGGTGTAGATCGTGTGGTGCGGGAGGTCGATCTCGCCGTCCATGCCCAGGTAGAGCATGAAGGTGCTGCACGAGTAGCGCTTGGCGTCGAGCGCCGCGTCCTTGTGCTCGCGGGTGCGCAGGCCCTCGGGGATGAGGTTCTTCATCGCCCAGGTGGCGTCGGCGTTGACGACCACGTGGTCGAAGCGGTGCGCCTTGCCGTGCACGACGACGCCGTTCGCGCGCTGGCCCTCGAAGAGGATCTGCTGCACGGGGCTCGCGGTCTCGATGCGCGCGCCGAGGCGCGAGCACGCCTCAGCCATGGCCGCGGTGAGCGCGTTGCAGCCGCCGATCGGATGCCACACGCCGTACTCGTACTCGATGAACGGAAGGATCGAGAAGAGGCTCGGGCACTCGAACGGGCTCATGCCGAGGTACTTCGACTGGAAGCTCATCGCGAGGCGCGACTCCTCGGCCTTGAAGTAGCGCGTGAGGTGGGTGTAGATCGACTCCCACGGGCGCAGCACGGGCGCGACCTTCATGGCGTCGAGGTTCATCAGGTCGGCGAGCCCGCGGATCGGGCTGCGGAGGATCGGCTCCATGAGCGCGAGCTTCTTGCGGTTGTCGGCGATGAAGCGCAGGAAGGCGGCGCCATCGCCCGGCTGGACGCGCTCGAGCTGGGCGGCCATCTTCTTGAGGTCGCCCGTCGTGTCGATCTGCGTGGGCGACGTGCCGCGGTCGTTGCCGATGAGCAGGCGGTACATCGGGTCGAGCCGCTTCATCTCCACGAAGTCGCTCGTGGCCATGCCGACCGCGCCGAAGATCTCCTCGAGCACATAGGGCATCATGAAGAAGGTGGGACCGCAGTCGAACGCGTAGGGTCCTGCCTCGAGGCGGCGGGTGCGACCGCCCACGACGGGCTGCGACTCGAAGATGGTGACGTCGAGGCCGGCTGCGGCGAGCAGCATGGCGACCGAGAGCCCGCCTGGTCCTGCGCCCACGATCGCCACGCTGGGGCGGCGGGAACTGGCGGACTCGGAACCCGAGCACGGCGGATTGCGCGGCTGATTGGCGATCATGCGCCCCATTTCGGAGTCGTGGCGGGGCTGGATTCGGGGCTCGGTTGTGGAAGTCACGCGATTGCAAAATTCCCACAAAGCGGCGAATCTAGCAAGTGCAAAAAGGCGAAGATTGCGCGCCCATGTACCCCGTCCCCGACCTCGATGCCCGGCTGTCCTGGCTTCGTCGCTTTCGCGACGCGGTTCGGATGCGGCATCTCGATCTGTGCGCGCTGGCGTCGGAGGAGGTCGGCAAGCCGCATTTCGAGGCGCTCACGTCCGACATCATGTCCCTCGTGGCGGCATGCAACTGGCACCTGCGAAACGGCCGCTCGCTCCTTCGGCCGAGGCGGGTGGGCGGCGGCGGGCTCTTTGGCCTCGGGCATCGGGTGGACAGGCACAGGCTGCCCGTCGGGCGCGTGCTGATCATCGCCACATGGAACTACCCCGTGCAACTGCTGGGCATCCAGCTGGTGCAGGCGGTGCTTGCCGGCAACCGCGTCGTGGTCAAGCCGTCCGAGCGGGCGCCGCGCACGCAGGCGCTGCTCGTGTCGCTGGCGATCGAGGCGGCGCAGGAGTCGGGCATGCGGGATGCGATCGAGGTCCGCAGCGCGTCGCGCGAAGAGGGCCGCCGCGTGCTCGCGGAGGAGTCGTTCGACCATGTGGTCTTCACGGGCTCGACCGCGGTGGGGCGTGCGATCGCCGAGGTGTGCGCGGCGCGGTTGATTCCGAGCACGCTCGAGCTTTCCGGATCGGACAGCGCCATCGTGCTCGCCGACGCCGATGCGCGTGCGGCAGCGCGCGCGGTGTTCATGGGCTTTACCGTGAATGCGGGCCAGACGTGCATGGCGCCGCGCCGGGCGCTCGTCATGCGGGCTGCGGCCGCGGCGTTCATCGATGAGCTCGCGCGCCTCGTTGCGGGCGCGCGGCGGCTCACGCTCGTCGACGCCGAGGCGGCGCGGCTGACGCACGAGGCTGCGGCTGCAGCGATCCGCGCGGGTGGTCGCTCGATCACAGGCGCGCTCGAGCCCCATGCCGACCGAGCGCTTCGACCGATTGCGGTGCTCGATTGCCCGGAGGATTCGGCGCTCTTCCTCGGACGGCACTTCGGTCCGGCGCTTGCCGTGCGGATCGTCGA
>JBIIRG010000227.1:0-4747 GCA_044341665.1 Phycisphaerales bacterium
CGGCGTGCCGCTGTGGACCGACGGCTCGGGCAATCACTCGTGGGTCGAGATCTGGGACGGCGCGAAGTGGCGGTACACGGGCGCTGCGGAACCAGCGGGCGACCGGCTCGACGAAGGCTGGTTCGGTGGGCGCGCCGCCGGGCAGAACCGCGACAAGCCGGAGCACGCGATCTACGCGGTGACGTGGCGCGACTCGGGCGTGGAGTTCCCGATGGTGTTCGACCCGTCGCGGCCGCGTGCGCGCGCGGTCGATGTGACGGATCGCTACACGGCGCGGCCGCTTGCGATTCCCGCGGGTTCGGTGCTGTACCGCGTGCTCGTGCGGGAGGGCAGCCAGGGGCCACGCGTGGCTGCCGATGTGGCTGTGCTCGATGCAAAGGGCTTGACCGCTGCAGGCGGGCGCTCGAAGGATGAACGGTTCGACACGAACGACCACCTCGAGCTCGTGGCCCCCGCGGGCAGCGCGAGGTTCACGGTGAATGGACGCGAGGCGCGCGTGATCGAGCAGGCGGACGCCGGCGAGCGCATCGTGCGCGTGACGCTCGCGATGCCTGCGGCGCAGGGCGCGTCACCGGGCGCGGTCTCGGGACGGTACGAGGGCGCAGCAGGCGCTGCGGGCGACGACGTCGACGCGCTGCTGGACGCGGGCTTCATGCCTGCAGAGCTGATCGCGCGACCCTCCGCGGGCCATGCGCATGCCGCCGATCCCAAGGAGGAGTCGGCGGAGAAGGCGCTCGGCAGCAACGAGACGGGCGCCGCCGCCATCAAGGAGCTGCAGGCGTTCCTCAAGACCGGCACCGTGGCCGAGGTGGCCAAGCAGGAGTTCGCGAAGGCCCCGCTGACCAAGGACGAGGCGAAGCGCGTGGCGCGCGCGCTTGAGTCGCGGCTCGAGGACGAGATCCGCTTCACCCGCAAGGAGGAGTTCGATTCCAAGGTGCTCGAGGCGGGCGGCGCCAAGATGCCCTTCTGGTACGCGGTCTATGGCGACAAGCCGAAGTCCGGCCGCAGCCTGTGGATCTCGATGCACGGCGGCGGCGGCGCGCCCAAGCAGGTGAACGACGGGCAGTGGGAGAACCAGAAGAAGCTCTACAAGCCAGAGGAGGGCGTCTACGTCGCGCCGCGCGCACCGACCGACACCTGGAACCTCTGGCACCAGGGTCACATCGACGAGCTCTTCCGACGTCTCATCAGCGACATGGTCGTGTTCGAGGGCGTGGATCCGAACCGCGTGTACCTCATGGGCTACAGCGCCGGCGGCGACGGCGTCTACCAGCTCGCGCCCCGCATGGCGGACTCGTTCGCCGCGGCGGCGATGATGGCCGGGCATCCCAACGAGACCCGTCCGGACGGGCTGCGCAACCTGCCGTTCGCCCTCTACATGGGCGGCAAGGACGCTGCGTTCAACCGCAACGAGATCGCGCGGCAGTGGAAGGTGACCCTCGCGGACCTCGCTGCCAAGGACGCGGGCGGCTACCGCCACGAGGTCACGATCTTCGAGGAGAACGGGCACTGGATGGAGCGCAAGGATGCGGTCGCCGTGCCCTGGATGGCGAAGTTCACGCGCGAGCTGCGGCCGGCGAAGGTCGTGTGGCTGCAGGACGACGTGACGAGCACGCGCTTCTACTGGCTGGGCAATCCCGACCCGAAGGGTGGCCAGCGGGTGGTGGCGAGCCGCGACGGGCAGCAGGTCCGCATCGACGACGCGGGCGACGTGCCGATGCTCGAGATCTGGCTCGATGACACCATGGTCGACCTCGAGAAGCCGGTGCGCGTGGTGCACGGCGACCGTGTGCTCTTCGAGGGCGTTGCGCCGCGGACGATCGCGTCGATTGCCGAGTCGCTCGCGGCGCGCGGAGACCCGTCGGCGGTGTTCGCGGCCAAGATCATGGTCGATCTTGGGACGAAGCCGAAGGATTGACCGCGAGATTGATGTGCGCGCGCCCAAAGAGGCGATAACCTACGCACCATGAACGTGCGTCTCGTCGCCTCCCGCGCATCGGTTGTTGTCGTTGTCGGACTCGCGTTGTTCACCAAGCACAAGTGGTCCGAGCAGGGGCTTGCCGACGGCGCGCTGTCCGCGGTCGGGTACACGCTCCTGATCGCTGGAGCGCTCGGCCGCATCTGGTGCGCCGTGCACATCGCGGGCCGCAAGAACCGCGAGCTCGTGGTCGAGGGCCCCTTCTCGATCATGCGCAATCCGCTGTACTTCTTCAGCATGCTCGCGTTCGTGGGCGCTGGACTGTCGTTCGAGTCGATCACGCTCGCGATCGCGTTCGGCGTGGTCTTCTTCCTGACCCACTGGCGCACGATCCTGCTCGAGGAGCGCAACCTGCGCGGGATCTTCGGCCCGGCATACGACGAGTACCTGGCGCGCGTGCCGCGCTTCCTGCCCAATCCGCGGCTGTACGTGCCCGCGGGTGTCGTCACGCTGAGCGTCCCCGTGTTCATGCGGGCGCTGCTCGAGGCGGGGCTGATCCCGCTTGCGTTCCTCGGGGCGCAGGCCGTCGAGGCTGGACACGAGTCGGGCGTGCTGCCCGCGGTCCTTTCGCTCTACTGAGCCTTACTGCGCCCTGCCGGACGGCTTGGCACTGTCGATCACGCGCTCGGATGCGTCGCTCATCGGGCCTTCGCGAAGACCGGCGGCGCGGCCACGCGCGAGCGCTTCGCCCGCAGGCAGGCCACGATCGGCAGCGAGGTAGGCCGCCCAGACGCCGCCGACGGTGTTCGACGAGCCGCAGTGGATGAGCACCGGACCCGATGCCTCGTTGAAGGCGGCGGCGAACGACTGCACGTCCTTCACGCTGAAGCTGTTGGGGCTCACGGGGATGACGACAAGGTTGATGCCGAGGGCGGCGGCGGCGAGCCGGGCGTCGTAGCCGCGGGCATCGCGGATCTCGTCGATCGACTTGAGGGCGATGATCGTCCGTACGCCGCGGGCGGCCAGTGCGCGGATGCCCTCCTCGGTCGGCCAGCCCCCGAAGTAGACATCGCCGTCCTGGTACAGGTTGTTGAACTCGGCGGAGAGGTTGGCGTCGGCGACGCGCTGGGCGGTGCCGATGGCGCGCGGGGCCTGGGACGCTGCGGGAGAAGCGGGCTGAGGCGTCGCTCGCGGTTGTGCGGCGCTCGCTGTGCCTGCCTCCGCGGTGGGCGCGAGGCTCGGCGCGGTTCGATTCCGAGCGCCAGCGCAGCCGCTGATCAACGCGACGGCGACCGAGGCGATCAGGAGATGTGCCGCGGAGAACGCCTGCGGACAAGCGACCGGGTGGACGGGGGTGGTGTTTCGACGCATCGCCGCACTCTATCGGCAGAATCAACGCGCGCACACCGAAGGCCGATGCCGCGATGTAAACCATTGCTGCAGTGGAACATCGGAAACGCGATTCATATCAATCCGCGGACGCGCCATGCAATGATCTCTTTTCCCCAGGGATGACTTGCCCGACGGCATTCTCGCGTCATTGTGGTGCCGATTGCCTTGTCCCTCAAGGCTGTCGCCTTTCCCCGAAGGCGCCCGTTCCCTGTCCCTCCTTTCCCGAAAGTCCATCATGATCCGTATGCTCAGCTTCGCGCTCGCAAGCGCGGTGTGTGCTGCTTCGTCGGCGCAAGTCACCAACACGATCGTCCAGGTCCAGGCGAGCAGCGCTCAGCTCGACGCCGCCGGATTCACGCGCGTCGGAAATCAGCCGTTCGTCTCCGAGCGCGCAGGCGAGTGCTTCGTGAACGGGTGCTTCACCACGGTGGGCACTTCGGCATCGGTGGCCTCGAAGGGCTACTTCCAGTTCCAGTTCAACGACTTCGTCTACAACCCCACGTACTACAGCGGCGTGTACTCGATCCTCGATGTGAACTTCGGCACGTCGGGCATGACGCGCGACACGCTCATCAGCATGATCAACGCCGAAACCGCCACGACCGGCGTGACGGCGCTCCTGCCGAACCAAGCCTCCGACGCGCAGGGCACGTCCTCCTTCAACCAGTGGCTGCCCGCGAGCCTGCAGGACGGGATCGTGCTGCGTTGGATGCCGAATCCCGCACCCTCGACCTCGCTCGGACTGTCCGCGACCTTCACCTTCGCGTGGAACGTCACGGGTGTGTCCGCGCTCGGAGGCTCGGCGCTGAGTGTTGACGGCGTGTTCGCCGTGCCGGCGCCGGGTGCGATGGCGATCCTCGGTCTGGCTGGTCTCATGGGCCGCCGTCGGCGCTGACAGGCGCCGATCGCCGAGGCGCATGGGATCGTCATGATCAACCGCGGAGGCGCCGTCTGGCGCCTCCGCTTTGCCTTTTGCGTATCCTCGTACGGGTGAACGCCCCGCCGCTCTGCGCGCGTCCTGCACAGCGTCCGATCTACGTGATCGGCGCGGGCTCGATCGTGCGCGATGCGCACCTGCCGGCGTACCGGCTGGCTGGCCTTGAGGTCGCGGGCGTCTTCGATCGAGATCCGTCGCGGGCGCGCGACGTCGGCGCTGAGTTCGGCGTGCACGCGTTCGCGTCGCGCGAGGCGCTGATCGAGTCCTGCGAGCAATCGGGCGGTGTGTACGACCTGGCGCTGCCCCCTGCGGCGGTGGCCGAGACGCTGCGGGCGTTGCCGCGCGGCTCGTTCGTGCTCCTGCAGAAGCCGTTCGGCAGGGACCTGGCGGAGGCGACGCTGCTGCGCGCGACTGCGGCCGAGCGGGGCATTCGCGGCGTCGTGAACTTCCAGCTGCGCCACGCGCCGTGCGTGCAGGGCGCGCGCGCGCTGGTCGCGGAG
>JBIIRG010000060.1:0-14429 GCA_044341665.1 Phycisphaerales bacterium
TGCTGCGAGGTCTGCGATCGATTGCTGCGGATAGGTCTTCACGGGCGTGAAGATCTGGTGCTTTCCAAGATGGGCGAAGAGCGAGCCCTCGGCGCTGAATGCCGACATCTGCGCGAGAACATCAAACCGGAAGTCGCGGCGCTGGAACTTGCCCTTGCCGACGTAGCCCCACTCGGCGAAGACGATGGGCTGCCCGGCCGCGGTGAGCATGGTGAGCGCGTCGCCGTGGACAAGGTTCTGCGCCAAGACATGCTGCGCCGCGCGGTAGAGATCGTCGGTGTCCTTCAGCCCGAGGTAGGTCGCGAAGACTTCGAGCATGTTCGTCGAGCACTCGGCGATGTTGTCCGCGAGGAGCTCGATGCCGTAGGTGCACATCAGCCCGAGGAGCGCGTAGTGCTGCTTCTCGAAATCAGACTTCCCGAACTTCATCTCGACGGCGGCAAGCTTCCTCTGCAGGATGCGGACGAGGAAGTTTCCGCTGCCGAAGGCGGGCTCGAGGAAGCGGGCGTCGATGCGCTCGCTTTCGCCCTTCACTAGGTCGAGCATGGCATCGACCATCCACACAGGGGTGAACACCTCTCCGTGGTCTGCGACGCGTTGCTTTGACTTGATGAGGTCCATGGCGGGAGGTTCCAGAGGCTTCATGCTAAAGGAACCGAGTCACGATGACATGGGTCTTGGGCTGCGCTCGCCGTGAATCCGCTGCGACGAATTCTGCCTGAGGCACTGCAGGCCCGACTGCATCGAGCCCCGGCCTCGCCGGCCGCCGTCGTCGCTAACCCGTCTGCTTCCGCTTCGAACCTCACCCAGCCCCGAAGCATCACCACCCCCGAAACGAAACGCGCGCGCGGCCCACTTGCCGCGCGCGCGTTGTTTTTGGCGCGATCCTCTTGAACGGCTGAGCTCCCGCGCGTCACTTCCCCGCAGCGGTAAAGCGATGCACCATGTTGTGGCGGTAGGTCTCGCCGGGCCGCAGCACCACGTTCGGCCAGCCTTCCTTCATCGTGCCGTCGGCGCCCTGCTTGTTGATCGAGTCGGGAAACGCCTGCGTCTCGAGGCAGAGCGCGCCGTTCTTCTGGTACACGGCGCCGTTCTTCCCGGGAATGCCGTCGAGGAAGTTGCCGGTGTAGAACTGGATGCCCGGCTGGTTCGACCAGATCTCCATCGTGCGGCCCGACTTCGGCTCGTGCAGGATCGCCGAGAGCCACATGCCGCCCTGCCCCTTGGGCGCCTGGTCGAGCACGTAGTTGTGGTCGTAGCCGCCCGGGTCGTCCTTGGTCGCGGGCATCTGGGCGAAGTCCTTGCCGATCGTCTTCATCATGGTGAAGTCGAGCGGGGTGTTGGCCACCCACGCGATCTCGCCCGTGGTGATGAGCGACGCGTCGACGGGCGTGTAGCGCTTGGCGGGAATCTGCAGCATGTGGCCGAGGATGTCGCCCGAGTCGTGTCCGCCGAGGTTCCAGTAGCTGTGGTGCGCGAGGTTGACGCAGGTCGGCTTGTCGGTCGTGGCCGTCATGTTCACGACGAGCTCGTTCATCTGGGTGAGCGTGTAGACCACCTCGACGTCGACGTTGCCGGGATAGCCCTCCTCGCCGTCCTTGGAGCGGTAGGTGAAGGAGACCTGCGGTCCGTTGTCGGTCATCTTGCTCGTGCCCGTCCAGACGACCTTGTCGAAGCCCTTGACGCCGCCATGGAGGTGGTTGGCACCGTTGTTGGTGGCGAGCGTGTACTGCGTGCCATCGATCGAGAACTTGCCGCCCGCGATGCGGTTGGCGCAGCGGCCGGCAGTGCAGCCGAAGTACTGCGTGCGCTCGACGTAGTCCTTGGCGCTCGGGCGGCCGAGCACGACGTCGGCAAACGCGCCCTTCGAGTCGGCCGCCTTGAGCGAGACCACGATCGTGCCGTAGTCGGTGATCTCCGCCTCCATGCCCTTGCCGTTGCGGAGGGTCCACAGATGGACCGGCTTGCCGTCGACCTCGCCCCAGTCCTTCATGGTCACGCTGCCGGGCGGCAGCTTCTCGTCGGCCGCAGGCTTGGCGGCTGCGGGCGGAACGCTGGCCGCAAAGGCAAGCGACGCAAGTGCGAGCGGAAGTCCGAGCGAGAGCGCTGTCGTGAGTTGCATGGTGTCTCCAGTGGTTCTGTCGGTGTCTGTGCGTGCGTGGAAGGCTCAGGCGCGGGCCGCGGCCCCCTGCCGCTCGAGCCGCTGCGCGAGAAAGCGTCGGATGAGTTCGTCGGCCGCCACGCCCACCAGGAGCACGGCGCCGATCACGGCGAACTCGAGCTGCGACGAGAGCCCGACCAGGATGATGGTGGTGCGCAGCACCTGCAGCGTCGCCGCGCCGACCACGACGCCGACGACGCTCATCTCGCCGCCGCGCAGGCTGCAGCCGCCGAGCACCGCCGCGGCGATGGCGTAGAGCTCGTAGAAGTTTCCGAAGTCGGAGGGCTGCGCGCTGCTGATGTCGAAGATGAACAGCATGCCGCCGAATCCGGCGAGCAGGCTGCAGCCGACGTACGAGAGCGTGATGAGGCGCGCCGTGGGCACGCCCGAGTAGCGCGCGGCGCTTTCGTTGCGGCCCGTTGCGAGCAGCCAGCGGCCCCAGACGGTGCGCGAGTAGAAGAGGCCGATCACGGTCGCGAGCACGAGCGCAGGGATCACCGTCGCAGGCAGCAGGTAGTCCGTCAGGCCCGGGACCGGGATGCGCCCCGTCGCGATCTGGCGCACCTCGCCGAACTCGCCCATGAAGCCCTGCGTCTGGTCGCCCGTCATCCAACGCGCGATGCCGCGGTAGAGGAGCAGGCCGCAGAGCGTGACGAGGAACGGCTGGAGGCGCAGCTTCGTGACGAGCAGACCGTGGCAGAGGCCGAGAAACGCGGTCAGCGCGAGCACGGTCGGGATCACCGCCCACGGCGACCAACCGTGCTCGACGAGCAGCCACGGCGTCATGATGCCCGCGAGGCACACGACCGAGCCGATCGAGAGATCGATGCCGCCCGTCACGATCACGAGCGCCGCGCCGAGCGCGAGGATCGCGTACAGCGCCGTGCGCTGCGAGAGCTGCATGAGGTTGATGCCGCTCAGGAAGTTCTCGCCGTACAGCGACGCGAACAGGAAGATCGCGAGGAAGATGCCGATGATGCCGAGGGCTTTTTTCATGGAGCTTTCTTCATGGGGCTTTCTTCATGGGGCCTTCTTCATGGGGCCTTCCTTTACGGTGCCCTTTTCAGTGGGCCTTCCCGCCGCCACCCGTCGCGAGGTGCATGATGGCGACTTCGGTCGCCTCGTGGGCGGCCAGCTCGCCCGCGATCGTGCCTTCGTGCATCACGATGATGCGGTCGGCGAGAAGCAGCACCTCCTCGAGCTCGCTGGAGGCGAACACCACCGCGCTGCCTGCGTCGGCCAGGCGGCGCACTTCGGCGTGGATCTCCGCGCGCGCGCCGACATCGACGCCGCGCGTCGGCTCATCGAGGAGCAGCACCTTCGGGTCGACCGCGAGCCAGCGGCCGATCACCGTCTTCTGCTGGTTTCCTCCCGAGAGCGTCTGCACGCGGCGCGACGGCTGCGGCGGACGCAACTGCATGCGCGACACCATGCGGCCGACGAGCGACGCCTCGCCGCGCGCATCGACCAGCCGCGCGCGGCTGTTTCGGTCGATCCACGCGAGCGACATGTTCGTGGCCACGGCGTCCTCGAGAAAGAGCCCGTTGCGCGCGCGGTCCTCGGGCACGATGGTAATGCCGCTGCGCACCCGCGCAGGCGCGTCGCCCGTGATCGCGCGGCCGTCGAGCCGCACCGATCCGCCGTGCGCCGCGATGCCCGCGATCGCCTCGAGGACCTCGGTGCGGCCCGCGCCCACGAGCCCCGCGAGGCCGACGATCTCGCCCGCGCGCACGCGGAACGACACGGGGGCCTTGCGGCGATGCGCGGTCTCGAGCCCGACGACTTCAAGCCGCACCGCCGCGTCTGCACCCGCCTCGCGCCGCGCGCCGCGCGCGATGTCGCGGCCGACCATCAGTCGCTCGATCGTGGCGCGGTCGTACTCGCCGCGCGCGAGTTCACCCGTCTTGCGCCCGTCGCGCAGCACGATCACGCGGTCTGCGATGTGCATGACCTCGTCGAGGTGGTGGGACACGAACACGACCGCGACGCCCGCGCGCCGCAGCTCGTCCATGATCGCCAGCAGGCGCTCTGTCTCGCGCGCCGTCAGGCTCGAGGTCGGCTCGTCGAGGATCAGGACACGCGACTCGGTCGACAGCGCCTTCGCGATCTCGACAAGCTGCCGCTGCGCGATGGGCAGCGTGCCGCAGAGCGTGCCGGGGTCGATGTCGAGCCCCACGCGCGCGAGCCACGTGCGCGCGTCGTCGCGCATGCGGCGTCGATCGAGCAACCCGAAGCGCGACGGCTCGCGACCAAGGAAGATCGAGCCCGCGACATCGAGGTTCTCGGCGAGATTGAGCTCCTGGTGGACGAGCGCGATGCCCGCCTTCGTCGCGCCGCGCACGCCGTCCAGCACGACGGCTTCAAGCGCACCCGCCGCATTCGCCGCCAGCAGCGCACCGTCGCTCGGCTGCACCACGCCCGACAGGATCTTGAGCAGCGTCGACTTGCCGGCGCCGTTCTCGCCGACGATCGCGAGCACTTCGCCGCCGCGCACATCGGCGTCGATCCCAGCGAGCGCGGTCACGCCCGCGTAGCGGCGGCCGACGCCGCGCACGCGCAGAAGAACGGGGCGCTCAGCCTGCATGGCCGCGCGTTTACTTCGCGTCCTTGCCGGCCTTGATCTTCGCCTTGAGGTCCTTCCAGAACGCGTCGGCGTTGTCCTTCTTGATGACCTTCGCGGGGATGTTGATGATGCCGTTCGCGGGCACCATCGACATGTCGCCCTTGCAGAACGCGTTCAGCACGCGCACGCTCTCGTAGCCGTAGCCATACGGGTCCTGCACGACCGTGCCGAGCACGAAGCCTTCCTTGATGCCCACGATCACATCCGCGCCCTCGTCGAACGCGGCAAGCTGCACCTTGCCCTGCTTGCCCGTCTGACGCAGCACCTCGACCGCGAGCGTCGAGTTGTACTCAAACAGACCCGTCATCAGCGCCAGGTCGGGGTGCTTGATCATGACGTCCTCGATGTTCGCCTTCGCCTTGGCGCGGTCGAACGAATCGGTCCAGGTGCCCACGATCGTGTAGCCCGCCTCGGTGAAGACCTTCGAGGGCTCGTCGTAGCGCGTCGGATCGGGCGTGCGGCCGAGCAGGCCGTCGATGAAGCCCTGGCGGCGGCGCTTGGCGTTGTCCTGCTCGAGCCGGCCGATGAAGATCGCGACCTTGCCGCCCTTGCAGCCCTCGCGCGCGAGCTTGCCGCACATGAGGCCCGCCTCGTAGTTGTCCATGCCGATGTAGCAGAGGCGCGGCGCCTTCGGCGCATCGGAGTCGTTGGTGATGAGGATCGACTTCTCGGCGACGAGGTTCATGACCTCGACCTGGTTGCCCGGATCGATCGGGCTCACGGAAATGCCGTCGATGCCCTTGATCACGAGGTCCTCGAGCATGCGCTTCTGGTCGCCGAGACCGCCGCCTGGGAACTCGACGGTCACATCGCAGTCGATGTCCTTGGCCTTGCCCGCGGCGATGGCGCCGGCCTTGGCGATGGTCCAGAAGTCGGCCACGCCGTTCGACACGAACGCCACATGCGGGCGCTTCTTGGGCGCAGCCTTGTAGGCGGCGATGCGCTCCTTCTGCTTCGCGACGAGGTCGTTCGCGGGAGCGGCGGCAAGCAGGCCAAAACCAAGGCTGGCGAGGGCGACGATCGAGATCAGCTTCTTCATGATGCTCTCCTCATTCTGCGTGCGGCGCGGTCAACCGACCGTCATGCCGCCGTTCACGTGGATGTCCTGGCCTGTGACGAAGTTCGACGACTCGCTCGCGAGGAACACCACGGTTCCTGCGAGATCCTGCGGGATTCCCCAGCGCCCCATCGGGATGAGGCGGCGGTACGACTCCTTCTCGTGCTCGGGGTCGTTCGCGTGGCGCTCCACGGGAATCCAGCCCGGCGCGATCATGTTCACCGTGATGTTCCACGGCGCAAGCTCGTTGGCCATCGAGCGCGACCAGCCGATCTGCCCGCCCTTTGCGGCCACGTACGCGCTGAAGGGCGCGACGCCGCGACTGAACACCTCGCTGGTGATGTTGATGATGCGGCCCCACTTCTGCTTCTTCATGTGCGGCAGCACCTCGCGCGCGAGCAGGTACGGGCTCTTCACGAAGAAGTCGTACATCGACTGGTAGAACTCCCAGTCGTACTGCTCGATCGGCTTCAAGGGCTGCGCGGGGGTCGCGTTCGGGATCACGATGTCGATCGGACCGAGCTCGGCGGCGATCTGCGCGCACATCGACTTCACGTCGGCGGCATCGATGACGTTCGCGCGGTAGAGCCCGCCCTTGAAGCCCTGCGCCTGGTACTCGGCGAAGGTCTCCTCGGCCCAGTCCTTCCCGTTGGCGTAGTTGAAGGCGACCTTGGCTCCCGCCGCGCCGAGGGCAAAGGCCATCGCCTTGCCAAGGCCCTTCGAGGAGCCGGTCACGAGCGCTACCTTGCCGTGCAGGTTGAAGTTCGGAGCGTGCATGGGCGCGCCATGCTACCGCCGCACTCGGGCGTGTCGAGTCTTCGAGCGCGTTCAGCGGGGATTTCGCAGGTAGGTCGCGGAGCGCCAGAGCCACTCCATCGGCCCTGTCCTGAAGCGGGCGAGCCAGAGGCTTGCCGCGAGCACGAGCCCGATCCACACGGCGACGGCAACCAGCGTGTACTTCGCGTCGGCGAGCGTGCCGAAGAGCGCGAACCCCCACCACGAGGCGAGCGCGGTGCACACGATCGACTCGCCGAGGTAGACGGTGAGCGACATGCGGCCCGTCCGCGAGAGCGCCTCGGCGACGATGCGCGGAAGCCGCGATCCCCACTCGACCGCGATGCACGCGTAGCCGATCGGCAGGACGAGCGCGCCCGCCTCGAGCAGGATGAGATGGCAGAACGCCGCGAAGGAGCTCTCGAGCCCGAAGATCCAGTACGCGCCGGGCGCGGCGATCGCGAGCGGCAGGCCGATGGCGCACGAGATCCGCGCGATCCGCCGACGGCGGCGCGATGCCTCCGGATCGGTCGCGAAGAGTCCCGAGCGCAGCGCGTACACGCCGAGCAGCATCATCGTGAGCGCGTGCCATCCGTAGCCAAAGAGCGCGGCGACATACGACATCGCGAAGTTCGCGGCGCGGAACGCAAGCGCGTCGAGGAACGGACCCTCGCGAAAGGCCGCGATTTCCGCTGTGATCCAGCGCTCGTCGCGCGGATTGAACTGCGACGCGAGCATCGCGCCGAAGCCGCGCGATGCATCGTCGGCGCTGGCGTCCGCGCCAGCCTCCGCGACCGGCGACGTATCGGCCGCCGCGAACGAGGTCTCGAAGGAGGTCGCCGCGTACTGCAGCGCAGCGGTCGCGAGCGTCAGCACCATCACGACGCCCGCAACGGCCGCCGCGATCGTCAGCACCATGCGCGCAGAGAGCCGAGCACACAGGACCACTGCGACGCCCAGGCACGCGTACAGCGTGAGGATGTCGCCGTACCAGATGAGCAGCCCATGCACGAGCCCGATCGCAAGCATCAGGCCCAGCCGTCGCGCCGCCATCGCCCAGCGCGTGCCTCCGGCCGACTCGGCGCGCGCCACCTGCATCGCGAGCCCGAACCCAAACAGGATCGAGAACAGCGAGATGAACTTGAACGAGCAGAACGCCTCGACCACACTCCACGCGATCGCGTCGGCGGTCGTCACCTCGATGCCCGGAACGGTGACGGTTGGGTCGATGGCCGAGCCAAGCGGCGTGAAGAAGAACCGCGCGTTGACGAGGAGAATGCCGAGAAGCGCGATGCCGCGTGCGATGTCGATACCACGGATCCGCTCGGCCGACTCGATGGGTGCAAGCGTCATGCAGGCACGCTACTTGGCGGTCCCAATCGCCACAAGTTCGCGGGCGCTGCGGTGGTAGAGCACCCCACCCGCGGCCGACGGACCAGACATCGACCAGCAGTCGCCGAGCGGACCGAGGTCGTTCACCGCGACCAGCGCGCGCGCGTCGAGCACAGGCGCGGCCGCGTCGACCACATAGACCGTGCCGAGCATGGTGGTGAAGTAGAGATGCGAGCCCAGCTGCACGGGCGTCGGGAAGAACGCGTCGATCTCCCAGCCGTCGGTGCGCGAGCGATCCTCGTCGGCGATCTCGACGCCGCGCGCGTCGACCGTCTTCGTGCGCAGCGGCTTGCCGTACAGGCGCGTGCCGTCGGCGGCGACGCCCACAGGGAGCTCGAGGAACTCGACCCGCCCCGTCTCGACCTGCACGCGCCCCAGCGAGAACGCGGGGCCGCTATGCCCCGCAGGCGCGAAGCCGTTGCGGCGGTTGTTCGTCGTGCACAGGAACCAGTGCCAGCCGTTCGCGACGATGTTCGTATGCCACTGCGGGTGGACATGGAGCGATTCGCCCGCGGCCAGCGGAAACGCAAGATCCGCAAGCGCGGCAAGCGCGACGCCGACCAGGCGCTCGCCCGAGGCGCGCGTGAGATCGACCTTCCCCGACAGCGACTGCTCGCGCACGAGCGCGCCCGACTTCGCATCGATCACGAGATGCGACTGCTCGCGGCCGTTGCGGAACCAGTAGGCGAAGCGCTCGTCCGAATGCAGCGTGTACAGCGCCTCCCAGCCTTCGCCGCCATCTGGCTCGAACGACCACACGCGCTTCCCGTTCGCAGGATCGATCATCGAGAGGCCGATCGGCCGCTCGGGCACATCGTGCGGACCGCCGCGACCGATCAGGATCCCGTGCGGACCAAGCACGGGCGTGCAGTAGAAGGTGCAGGAATCCTCGGAGATCCACGCGACCTTTCCCGTCGCGCGATCGATCGCGTGCAGGTAGTTCCAGTCGTCGCGCGCGGCGTGGTAGCGCGGGTGGTCCTTCGCGATCGGCTCGATGGTGACGAGATACTCGCCGACCGCGATCGGCTCGCACTGGCGGTTGAACGGATACGCGTCGGGCTGCGTGCGGAATGCGCGGCGCCAGACCTCGTCGCCATCGCGCGTGAAGCAGGCCATCGAGCCCGAACTGTTGAAGAACCACACGCGGTCGTGGCTCGCGACCGGCGACCACGAGGTCGAGTCGCTGAATGCGTACATCTGCGGGCTCGTGCGGCCGTGATCGGCGCGCAGCTCGCGCGACCACAGAATCGCGCCCGTCGCGCGGTCGACCGCGTGGCACAGGATCGCGTTCGACTGCCGCGGCTTCGCAGGATCCTGCTCGGGGAACGTCGTGAGATAGATGCGGTCGCCGACCACCGCAATGCCGCCCTGCCCCGAGCTCGGCAGCGCGCACGTCCACAGGATGTTCTCGCCGCGCGCGACCGACCACGTGGTCGCCACGCGCGCCTCGGGCGCGATCCAGTTCGCGTGCGGCCCAGCGGCCTGCGGCCACGAATCGCGCGACGCACAGGAGGCGAGCAGAGACAGCGAGCACACCGCGAAAAGCCGACGCATCCGCGAAGCGTACCCACCGAGATGACGTCGAAGCTTGACGTCGACCACTCCGTCGTGATGTCGAGGGTGACTTTGAAGGTCCACGTCGATCGCTCCCATCGAACGCTCACGTCCAACGTTCCGCAGTCTCCGTCGGCTTCGCCGCCGGGCGACTGACGGGCACCCGAGGGACATGGAAGGCTGATGTCGAGCACTCCATCGTGACATCGAAGACGGGATCGAATCCCGACGATGGCCACATCCGCAACCACGACAACCACGACAACCACGCCAGGACCATCGGGCGATTCACTCGCCCGATGGTCGTCCAGAGGGAGCGGCCGCAGCCGCGACCGCTCAAACCACGGGAGCGGCCGCAGCCGCGACCGCTCAAGCCATGATCTGTCGGATCGGATCCGCCCCCTCCACGCCCACGAGCTTCTGGTCGAGCCCCGCGTAGAAGTAGGTCAGGTGGTTCGGATCGAGTCCCATGCACGCGAGGATCGTCGCGTGCAGGTCCTTGACGTGGTACCGCTGGTCGACGCCCGTCGAGCCGAGCTCGTCGGTGTAACCCGCGCAGGTGCCGCCCTTGATGCCGCCGCCGGCCATCCACATGGTGAAGCCGTAGGAGTTGTGGTCGCGGCCAGTGCCCTCGGCGTACTCGGCCGTCGGCTGGCGGCCGAACTCGCCGCCCCAGATGACGAGGGTCTCGTCGAGGAGCCCGCGGCGCTTGAGGTCCTTGAGCAGGCCCGCGACCGGCTTGTCGGTGCGGCCGGCGTGGAACTCGTGGTTCTTCTTGAGATCGCCGTGCGCATCCCACGACTCGTCGTTGTGGCCGCCGCCCGAGTAGACCTGCACGAAGCGCACGCCGCGCTCGACGAGCCGGCGCGCCAGCAGCAGCTTGTTGCCGAACTCCTCGGTGCGCGCGTCGTCGCAGCCGTAGAGCTCCTTGGTCTCCTTCGACTCCTGCGCGAGCTCGACCGCCTCGGGCGCCGTCGACTGCATGCGGTACGCGAGCTCGTAGCTCTCGATGCGGCTCTCGAGCTCGCTGTTGCCCGAGCGCAGCATGGCGTGCCGCGTGTTCCACATCTTCACGCGGTCGAGCATCGAGCGCTGCAGCGAGTCGCTGCGCCCCGCGGGATTCGCGAGATCGAGGATCGGCGGCCCGTCGCCGCGCAGCACCGTGCCCTGGTAGATCGCGGGCATGTAGCCGCTCGACCAGTTCTTCGCGCCCGAGATCGGGCCACCCGCGCTGTCGAGCATGACCACGAAGCCAGGCAGATTCTGGTTGACCGTGCCGAGTCCATAGTTGACCCACGATCCAATCGCGGGGCCGCCGAGCAGCTTGCCCGAGTTCATCATGAGCATCGCCGAGCCGTGGATCGGGCTGTCGGCGTACATGCTCTTGATGAACGCGATGTCGTCGACGCAGGTCGCAACGTGCGGGAAGAGATCGCTCACCCACGCGCCCGACTGGCCGTACTGGCGGAACTTCCACTTGGGGCCGACCACGCGGCCCTCGTTGCGGTCGCCGCCGCGTCCCTTGGTCTTGACCGCAATGGTCTTGCCGTCGAACTTGTAGAGCTCGGGCTTGTAGTCGAAGGTGTCGACGTGGCTCGGCCCGCCGTAGCAGAAGATGAAGATCACGCTCTTCGCCTTGCCGGGCAGCATGGCGGGCTTGGCCGACAGGGGATTCGCGCTCGGCGCCGCCAGCGGCGTCACGCCGTCGAACGCCACGGCCTGCTTCTGCAGGAATCCGTCGCGAAAGAGGACGTCGGCCAGCGCCACCGAGGTGAACGCGCCGCCCGCCTGCCAGAGGAACTCGCGGCGCGTGCGGCCGCAGAAGGTGTTTTGTGGACGTTCGAGGTGATCGCTCATGGCGTGTCCCGTCGGTTGGCTTCAGTCGATGTACAGGAACTCGTTGAGGTTGAAGAGCACGAGGCAGAGGCTGTCGAGCGCCTGCGCGGGCGACAGTCCCTCGCGCTTCTGGATGTCGTCGAGGAACGCGATCGCCTCGTCGACTTCCTTCGCATCGGGCGTGCGCCCGCTCGCGAGCTGGCGGGCCCGCACGATCTGCGCGCGCAGGTCGCCCGGGTGCTCGCGCTCCACGCGGCGCGCGAGCAGCGCCGCCTCGCGGTTCGTGAGCTCGCCGTTCATCATCGAGAGCGCCTGCGTGGGCACCACGGTCGAGAAGCGGACGGGGCACGGGCTGTCGAGGTCGGCGAGATCGAACGACGTGAGCAGCGGATGCTGGATCGAGCGCTTGAGCTTGATGTAGAGGCTGCGCCGCGACCACGACTCCTCGGGCGTGACCGGCCACACCTCGTACGGCCGCGACGAGGTCGCGAGCACTTCCTTGGGAAGCGGCGGCAGCACCGGCGGCCCGCCCACGGCAGGGTTGAAGGTGCCGTTGGCGACGAGCATCGAGTCACGCAGCTCCTCGGCCGACAGGCGGCGCATGCGGAAGCGCGTGAGCAGCTCGTTGGGCGCATCCTTGGCGAGCTCCTGCTCTCCGGGCACGCTCGACATGCGGTACGCGGCGCTCGTCATGATCAGGCGGTGCATCGCCTTCATGCTGCCGCCCTGCTCCACCATGGTCGCAGCGAGCCAGTCGAGGAGCTCGGGGTGCGTGGGCTGCTCGCCGAGCCGTCCGAAGTCGTTCGGGGTCGACGACAGTCCCTCGCCGAAATGATGCTGCCAGATGCGGTTGGCGATCGTGCGCCACGCGAGGCCGTTGCGCGGGTCGACCATCCAGTTGGCAAGCGCAAGGCGACGCCCCGAGCTCTCGCCGTGGGCAGGCTTGACCGCCGGCTCGGGCGCGGTGCGCGCCGCGATCAGCGGCACCGCGGGCTCGACCTTGTCGCCGAGCGCGTGCGGGCTGCCGCGGAGCATGACGTGCGTCTCGGGCACGGACTTCATCTCGCGCACGGCGAGCACGGTCTCGCCCTTCCAGTCGGGCGGACGCATCGCCGCGAGCTGGGCGTGGAGCTCGTCGTAGCGGCGCACCGCGTCGTCGCCTGCCTTCGCGGCGAGGTCGCTGCGCACCGACTCGGGGCGCGCGATTCCGAACGCCATCGCGCGCACGTCGGCGTCGTCGATCATGCGGTCGTAGAAGCGGACCTCGTCGATGTCGCCCGTGAACGCACCGCCGCCCGGCAGCATGGCGCCGATCGACAGCTTGCGCGGCGTGTCGAGGCGCGCCTTCGAGCCACGCGCACGGTCCACGGGCGCGCCGTCGACGAAGAGCGTGATGTCGCCCGTCTCGCGGCTGCGCGTGAACGCGACGTGGTGCCAGCGGCCGTCGTTGTGGCCCGGGCCCGACGACACGAAGGTCTCTGGGTCGCCCGTACCCGCGCTGATGTAGCCGTGCGAGATGTACGACACGCCGAAGTCGCGCACGATGCCCGGCACCTCGCCGTCGACGAGTCCCTTGCCGAGGAACCAGCGGCGGTCGCTGTCCGATCCACCGCCGACATCCGTGGTGCGGAAGAAGAACGAGATGGTGAAGTCGTCGCCCACCGGCCGCTCGAGCTCGACGCGGTCGTCGCCGCCGTCGAAGCGGAAGGCGCGGCCGATGATGCCGTTGGCCTCGAAGCCCGCGTCGCGCACGCTTGCCGCCGCGCCGCCGGGGACCGCGTTCGCCGCCGTGGCGGACCTTGGATCCTCAAAGGGGAAATGCGCGACCAGCCCCTCCGCCGGCGCCCAGCCGGGGAACGCGTCGAGCGTGGCGCGGCCCGACTTCGCCTCGAGCGCGCGGATCTCGCCCACCAGCGCGTCGCGGCGCTCGTTGAACGCCTTGATCTCGGCCTCGGGGTCGACCTTGCCGAAGTCGCTGCGCACCATGCGCAGCACGTTGTCGGCCTCGATCGAGTTGAACGGCGACTCCTTGTACGGCGCGACGCCCGCGAAGTACGCGGCGAACTGGTAGTACTCCTTCTGAAGGATCGGATCGCCCTTGTGGTCGTGGCAGCGCGCGCAGTTCATGCTGATCGCAAGGAACGTGCGCGCGGTCGTGTCGACCATCGAGTCCATGTCGTCGGCAAGCGCCTGCTTGAGGTCGGGCACCTCGTCGTCCCAGAGCCCGAGGCGGAAGAAGCCCGTCGCGACCAGCGTGTCGAAGTCGCGGTCAGGCAGCTCGTCGCCCGCCACGTGCGCCTTGACGAAGCGCGCGTAGGGCATGTCGTCGTTGAACGCGCGCACCACGAAGTCGCGGTACTTCCACGCCGCGTTCTTGTCGCTGTCGCGCTCGAAGCCGTTGGTGTCGGCGTAGCGCACGAGGTCGAGCCAGTGGCGCGCCCACTTCTCGCCGTAGTGCGGGCTCGCGAGGAGTCGGTCGACGAGGCGCTCGTAGGCGTCGGGCGAGGTGTCGGCCTCGAACGCCGCGATCTCCTCGGGGGTCGGCGGCAGACCGGTGAGGTCGAAGCTCGCGCGGCGGATGAGGGTCAGGCGGTCGGCCTCGGGCGCGGGGGCGAGGCCCTTCTCCTCGAGCTTCGCGAGAATGAAGCGGTCGACCTCGTTGCGGCCCCACGCGGAGCCTCGGACCGCAGGCGCCGTCGGCTTCACGAGCGCCCGGTACGCCCACCAGCTCTCGCGGGCGGCGTTGGCGCGCTTGACGATCGTCTCCTCGCTCAGGCCCTTCTCGGCGTCCCCGTGATCGGACGCGGGGGCGTCGGACGGCGGCGCCGAGGGGGCCGGACGCGCACCCGGAGGTGATTCGGCCGGCGGCTCCGCGGGGAGGGCCGCCGCCAGCAGCACGGCGGCCGTCAGTCCCATCCCGCACAGCGCCAGGATGCGCCGACGCGGATTCGAGGGGGCCACGGGGTCGTGAATCGGCATTCGTTGCAAGGTAGCTTCCGATCGCGGCTCACCCAAGCGGGTCGAGGGGGTCT
>JBIIRG010000228.1:0-4726 GCA_044341665.1 Phycisphaerales bacterium
CGAGAAGGGCGACACGCGCGCGATGGTCAACCTCGCCGCCATGTACACGTCGGGCGAGGGCGTGCGCGCCGACGAGGACGCGGCGCGCCGCTGGTACCAGAAGGCCGCGCAGCTGGGAAACACCCGCGCCATGACCGCGCTCGGCGCGCGCTGCGCGAGCGGCTCCGGCATTGCCCGCGACGACGAGGCCGCGGTGGGCTGGTACACGAAGGCGGCGCGCGCAGGCGACGCGCAGGCCATGTTCCTGCTGGCGTCGATGTACGGCCGCGGCCGCGGCGTGGACCGCAGCGAGCACGAGGCGTTCGCCTGGTACCTGAAGTCGGCGCAGTCTGGCAACGCGCGGGCGATGACCGCCGTGGGTGCGGCATGCGCGCTCGGCAGCGGAACGACGGTGAACGCGACCGAGGCCGTGCGCTGGTACCAGCGCGCCGCCGATGCGGGCGATGCGAACGGCATGGCGAACCTGGGCCTTGCGTATCTCGATGGCACAGGCATCGCGCAGGACCGCGAGCGCGCGCTGCACTGGTTCCGCGTGGCGGCCGAGTTCGGCGACGTGCGCTCGATGGTCATGCTCGGCGACCTGCTCTCTCGCGGCGACCGCAGCGATGCGCTCGGCTTCAGCCAGGCGATCCGCTGGTACGCGCGTGCGAGCGAGGAGGGGCACGCGGGCGCGATGACCTCGCTCGGTGCGCTCTTTGCCGACGGAAAGGGCACGGACGCGAAGCCGGCCGAGGCGGTCCGGCTCTTCATCGCCGCTGCGAAGCAGGGTGTTCCCGAGGCGATGCTCAATCTCGCGGGCATGTACCGCGATGGCCGCGGCGTGGCCAAGAGCGACTCGGAGGCGTACTTCTGGGCGCGCAACGGCGCGATGGCCATGACGGGCGAGCGCAGCAGCGCCGCCGAGCGCTTCGCGAGAAACCTCGGGCGCAAGCTCGATTCCGACGCACGCACCGCGATGGATGCGCGCAGCGACGCATGGCTCGCGCGCGCGCGGACGGACGAGCCGGACGCAGTCGCGACGGGTGACGAGGGCAAGTGACGCCGATCACTGCCATCGAAGGCTGACGTCCAGCGTTCCGCAGTCTCCGTCGGCTTCGCCGCCGGGCGACTGACGGGCACCCGAGGGACATCGAAGGCTCGGGTCGCTCACGCCAGCAGCCGATTGCTCCTGAGCGTGCAGCCGAGCAGCTTGTAGAGGGCACGCGCGCCGACGTTCGCGTTCCACTCGCCGTCGTCCTTGCCGGGCGCGACCTCGCAGAGATCGAAGCCGATCACGCGGCGGCCGCTCTTGGCGAGCGTCTCGAGCAGATGCGCCATCTCGGCGAAGGTGAGCCCGCCGGGCACGGGCGTTCCCGTGTCGGGGCACTGGTCGGGCGTGAGGCCGTCGATATCGAAACTGACATAGACGTCCTTCGGCAGCGCCTTGACGATGTCCTTGCAGATCGCGCTCCACGAGCCCTTGGCGCCGCCCGCGAACTGCCGGTCGCGCAGATGCTGGTCGTAGAAGCAGCGCACGCGGCCGCGCGAATCGTCGACGAAGGCGCGCTCGCGCATGCCGAAGTCGCGGATGCCGACCTGCACAAGTCGCCCGACGCCCGGAAGCCTCGTCATCACGTTGTGGAAGATGCTCGCGTGCGACCAGCGGAAGCCCTCGAACTCCTCGCGCAGGTCGGCGTGGGCGTCGATCTGCAGGATGCCCATGCCCGGATGCCGCTGCGAGAGCTCGGCGATGAGGCCGAAGGGACTCGCGTGATCGCCGCCGAGCAGGGCCGGGATCGCGCCGCGGTCGAGAATGCGCTCGGCCTCGGTCGCCACATAGCCGTGCACGCGCTCGCTGGCCGCGTTCACCGCGGCGATCGCGCGCTCATGGGCGCGGTTGCCCGCGACGGCGCCGCCTGCGGCGATGATCGGCTCCGCCGCGCGCCGCGCGGACTTCGAGAGCGCCGCGATGTCCCGCGGGATCGGCAGCATCGCGAAGCCGGTCTTCCAGATCGGACCGTACTGGAGGTCCTCGAGGTCGACCTGCTTGCTCGCCTCGAGCACCGCGGCTGGGCCGCTCGCCGTGCCGGGGCGGTAGCTCGTCGTCGCATCGAATGGAACGGGAATGACGACGAGCTTTGCGTCCTCGACGCGCGTGTCGAGCCCGAAGAGCCCATCTCCCGTCGCGGCGGCGTCCGGATCGAATGCGGGCGGAACGGTGACGGTGCTCTTGGCGGCGCGCGGGGTCGTGTGCTTGGAGGGCATCCGAGCAATGTACGACTGCAACCCGTATCCCGCCCGCCCCGTATCCTGCCCGCATGCGCATCCTCCTCGCAGCATGTGTGTCTCTCTCGCTCGCATCCGCCGTAACCGCGCAGGATCTTCCCGAGGCGCGCGCCGTGACCGTCGAGGCGCCGATCACGGCGGTGACCCTCTACCAGGAGTCGGCGATGATCACCCACACCGCCGAGGTGCCCGACGAGCTCGGGACCTACGAGCTGCGCGTGGAGGGCCTGTCCGCTCAGATCAACGAGGAGTCGCTCTCGGCGCGCGTGACGGGCGCGAAGCTGCTCGATGTCCGCTACGAGTCGACGCGCGTGACCGCGAGCGCAGCCACCAGCCCGGAGCTTGCGAAGGCGATCGCGGACCTCGAGGCGGCGCGTCGCGAGGGCGAGGCGCTGGCGCTGCACTCGGTGCGGCTGGCCGACCAGAACAACCTGCTCAATGCGATCGCCGCCAAGACGGCGACCGAGAGCGCCAAGGACTTTGGCTCGAAGTCGCTTGATCCCGAGGCGCTGACGCAGCAGGTCGCGTTCCTCAACTCGGCGCGCAAGAGCCTGATCGAGGAGCGGACGGTGCTCGACGGGAGCATCCGCGCCAAGCAGGACACGATTGCCGCCCTGACCGAGCGCGTGAAGCGGCTGGGCGGCGAGACGCGCGTGACGCGCGCGGCGATCGTGGCGGTGGGGCGCTCGAAGCCGGGTGCCGCGTCGGTCGACGTGAGGTACATCGTCGGAGCCGCGGGATGGACGCCCGACTACGCGGTGCGCGCCGTCGACACGGGCGATGACGCGGCCGACGCGCTCACGATCGAGTTCAACGCCGTCATCACGCAGTCGACCGGGGTCGACTGGACGGATGTCGCGCTCACGCTGTCGACTGCGGAGCCGAGCAGCCGCCCCGCGCCGCCCGAGATCGAGGCGGAGTACCTGTCGGTGCGCGAGATCGCCCCGGCGACCGCGGGCGAGATCGATCGAGTTGGCTTCGCCAAGTTGATGGACGCCGATGTGCCCGATGGCAAGCCTGGTCAGCCTGGTGGCGGTGGTGGAGGTTACGGGAGCGGCTTGACGGGAGGCATCCTCGGCGACCCGGGCGCGCCCGCCGAGGGCGTGTCTCTCGGCATCCAGCTCGACGCCGCGTACGCCGACGCCGAGGGCGAGGGCGGCGCCGTGGTGCAGTACGCGCTGCCCCGCAAGGTGACGATCCCGAGCGACTCGTCGCGCACCCGCAGCCAGCGCGTCGCGACGATCGATCTCAAGCCGGAGTTCTCGCATGTGGCGCGGCCGATCGCGGATCCCGTCGTCTACCTGCGCGCCAAGACGCGCAACACCTGGTCCTCGCGCCTGGTGGCCGGCCGCGCGCGCCTCTTCGTGGGCGACGACTCGGTGGGCGAGGCCGAGATGCCGAGCATCATCCCGGGCGCCGAGGTCAGCTTCTGGCTGGGCGGCGATCCGCGGCTCGAGGCGAAGCGCGTGCTCGTCTCGCGCAGCAAGCGCGAGGAGGGCGTGTTCGGCAAGACCGCGGTGAGCAGCGACCAGTGGCGGATCGACCTCGTGTCGTCGGCGCCGGGCGCCACGACCGTCGAGCTGTCGGATCGCGTTCCCGTGTCGCGCGATGAGAAGATCAAGGTCGAGCTCCGCGACCTCTCGCAGCCGCTCTCGACCGATGCGGAGTACCTGGCGACGGAGCGGACCCGCGGCATCTTGCGCTGGATCGTGGCGATGCCCGCGCGCGGCGGCGATGGCAAGCCGGCCACCAAGAGCGTGTCGTGGGCGGTCCGCGAGTCACACTCCACCGAGATCGAAGTCGAGCGCTCGGCGGAGTGACGGTCGCGCGACGGATGCTCGACGGCCGATCCGCGCTCCGCGACCCTCTCAAGCCGCCGAAAATGCTGCCCGCGGCTCAACGCGCCCCGCGCTTTGTGGTTGAATGCGCGCCACAGGAGTTCCATCGCATGAGCATCACCCGCCGTCGCTTCGTCCTGACCTCGCTCGCCACCCCGATCGCCGCCTCGCTGGGCGGTGGCCTCGCCGCGCAGATCGCCTCGGGCACCGCGCCCGCGTTCCTCCGCAACGGGCTTGGGCAGAACGAGAAGCTCCGCGTGCTCAAGGTCGGCTGCGGCGGCATGGGCGCGTCGGACCTCGGCGAGGTCGCCAGCCACAAGATGGTCGAGATCGTCGGCCTCGTCGACATCGACCAGAACCAGATCGACCGCTGGAAGAAGGACTCGAAGAACGACAAGGGCGAGACCATCAAGGCGCGCTTCCCCGATGCGGCCGAGTATCGCGACTGGCGCGAGGCCTACGCGAAGATGGGCGACAAGTTCGACGCGGTCGTCTGCTCGACGGCCGACCACATGCACGCGCCGATCTCGATGGCGGCCATGAACCTGGGCAAGCACGTGTACTGCCAGAAGCCGCTCGCGCAGGGCGCATGGGAGAACCGCCGCCTGGCCGAGGTCGCCGCG
>JBIIRG010000229.1:0-4716 GCA_044341665.1 Phycisphaerales bacterium
CTCCGCGACCAGCTGCTGGGGCATGTCGGGCGACGGAACCACGATGGTGGGGCTCGGCTGGCACAACCTCTGCGCAGCCCGCGCCTACCGCTACTCGGCGACGGGCGGGCTCGTCGACCTCGGGACGCTCGTTTCCGGCGCGTCCTCGCGCGCCAACGCCTGCAGCGGCAACGGTTCGGTGATCGCGGGCTGGCAAGACACCGCCCAGGGCGCACGCCAGGCCGCCTACTGGAAGAACGGCGTCGAGAAGATCATCTACACCCAGACCGGCCAGCCGCTCGGCGAGGCGGGCGTCGTGAGCGACGACGGCACGTGGATCCTTGGACTCGGCGCCTCGACCAACAACAACCTCGCCTGGCGCTGGAGCGAGCAGACGGGCTACATCCCGCTCCCTGCGACGCCAATCGCCGGCTTCCGCGGCTACCCCACGGGCATCAGCGACGACGCCTCGCGCATCCTGATGTTCTACCGAACGCCATTCCCGCCCGCGACCGCGGGCGAGGGCTACATGGTCGTCAACGGCGTGCTCACTTCGCTCGAGGTGCTCGCCGCGAGCGAAGGGATCACCATCCCGACGGGCGTGCGCATGGCGCTGCCGCTCGGACTGTCTGCCGATGGCTACACCGTCGTTGGCACCGCCCGCACTCCGACGGGCATCCAGGGCTTCATCCTCGACCTGCCGCGTCCCGTGCAGTGCGTGGGCGACCTCAATGCCGACGGTCAGGTGGCCGCGCAGGACATCGCTGCGCTGCTGAGCGACTGGGGCAGCACCACAAGCGCCGCCGACCTCAACGGCGACGGCGTGGTGGGCGCGGCCGACATCACGGTCCTGCTCTCGGCGTGGGGTGCGTGCCCGTAAGGGGGCAGCGTTCCGACCGCGCGCTACTCCGGCAGCATCCATCGCACCAGCACCGCCGAGGGCGCCGGTGGGAAGTCTGCGCATACCCGCACCAGACGGAAGTCACGGATGTCTTGCGCCACCGCGTCGAAGGCCTGCGCGACCATCTGCGGGTAGCGCGGCATCGAGGGGATTGGCGGTGCCTCGTGCAGCTGCTCGAGCACGGCGGGTGACAGGTCCATCGGCAGGCGTGACTGTTCGCGCTGCACGGCATCGCTCGAGAGCGGCTGGCCGAGCGTCGAGTGCACCGTGGCGGTCATGGCCTCGGTCCCGACGAGTTCCCGATGGCAGTAGAAGTCGAGCACCAGCGACTCGCTCGGCACGCTCACGTTCGTCAAGAACTCGTGGCTCAACTCGTCCGGCGTGCGCCGAAGCGCCATGGTTCCCTTCAGCAGCGTGCCGAAGAAGATGTCCGACTCGCCCACACGGCCGATCGGCCCCTCGGACAGCTCGAGGATCTTCTGCCCGCCGAACTCGCGGGTGTGGACGGTGGCGCTGGGAAAGTTCGAGAACTCGCGCAGCAGGAAGTCGTCGTCGTTCCGGTCGGCCGTGCGGACGAGCGGCGTCATCGCGCGGCTGTTGGCTGGCGATCCGCCTGTCGTTCGAAACACAGGGAGTGCCCCGATCGGCCTGAGTCGTTGCAGTCCGGCCAGTCCGACCAGCTGCGCAACGTCGCCCACGCCAGGCGTGTCGGCGCTCGGAAAGAGCATGTGCACCGTGAGCCGCACGCGGGCGCGCAAGCCAAACACGCCCGACATGCCCTTGAACGCCATGCGGCGTGACGACTCGAGGTTGCCGTCGGTGCGGAGGCCATCGAGCACCACCTCAAGCTGCGCGCGATCACCGAAGTGCCTTGCGATGACGCCCTCGAACTGCGTCAGCGCCTCGCGAACCGCCGCCGTATGTGTACGGAGCGCGTCCTTCGACTCGAACGCGCGCAGGTAGATCTCGATCCCCTCGGGGCCCGGGATCATGGGGATCGCCTCCAGCGCGTCCGTGGCGAGCAGCACGCGGGCGATCTTCCATGTCAGGTTCTTGTTGATCCCGAAGCGTCTGGAGACCTCCTGAGGGCGGAGCGGATCAGACTCGGCGGCGGCGCCCAGGCGACCGAGGGCCGCTCGCAGCACTCCGATCGCCGCATCGCACTCGGAGCGAAACGCACCCAATGCCGAATCCAAGGCGGAGGGGACGCCGGGACGCGCCCGAAGGTCGACCACCGTGCGGGGCGACCGCGCAGCGGCGGAGAGTGAAGTGAGCCTTCGCTTTCTCTGGGGCATGAAGTCTTTCCGAAGTTGCGCGGCATCGCGCCCTTACGGCGGATGCCTGCCTCCACTATCGGCGTACAACTCAAAATGAGTCTTGCGACGCCGTTATCTTGTTGCGAGAATTTCCTTAGGGAAATTTGCAGGGACAAAAAGGTGCACTAATCTCTCCAAACCCGCGCCCGCTCTGGCTCGCGCGGAGTCCCGTGATGTCCGTGAGTTTGCCTACCAGCGAGGTCTTCATGCGCAATTTCAGTCCCGCGACCATCGGAGTGTTTCTGTCCGCCACCCTCGCAGCGACGGCGCTTGCCGATGGCACTTGGGAGATCCTCACCCTCGCCGATGGCATCCGCCCGGCGAACATCAACGGCATCGCCGATGCCGTGATCGTCCCCAACACCTTTAACAACCCGACCGTGGACGACAACGGTCGCGTTCGGTTCCGCTGCCAGATCGCTGGTCCCGGCATCACGAACACCGGCGCCGCCGCGAATCACCTCGTGGTCCTCGCTGGCAGCGGTGGGGCGTGGGACCTCGTGATCCGCAACAACTCGGGCGTCCCTGGCGACCTGCCGTCGGGTGCCATCTTCTCGCGCACCGCCAGCCCGAACAACTCGATCGTCAGTGCCAACAACAGCTCCGCCGATGGCGGATTCCTCGCGTCCGGCTTCATGACCGGCCCCGGCATCACGACCGGCACCAACGACACTGCGATGTGGTTCATCCCCGCGTCGGGCGCCCCGTCGCTCCTGCTCCAGGGGCGCGACTTCTGCCCCGGAACCGCCGGTGCGCAGTTCGCGGCGAATGTCTCGGCTGGCTCGGGCGTGCGGGTCAACAGCCAAGGGCAGCTCCTCTACTACGGCACCCTCACGGGTGGCGACACGGTCACTGCGAACAACGCCGCGCTGGTGCTCGTGGACGCTGGTCCCGACCAGTTGATCGTCCGCAAGGGTGACGCTGCCCAGGGCTTCAAGGGCCTGACCCTGACCCCTGACAGCTTCGGCCAGTTCCTCAACGGCTCCAAGTTCCTCTTCTCCGCCAAGCTCGTCGGCGCGGGGATCACCACGGCGAACGACAGCGTGTACTGCACCAACGCCTTCGTGGCGGGCGGCGGCTACCGCATCCTCGCACGGGAGGGCGACGCCATCCCAGGTCTCGACGGGCTGACCTTCGCCAACACCAGTTCCTTCGGCTTCGGCCAGCGGCCGCTGGGCACCGATGGGTCCATCGTGTTCTCCGCGACCCTCGGAGGTGCGGTGACCACGGTCGACAACGCCGCGATCATCAAGGAGTCGAATGGGACCTTCGAGATCCTGATCCGCAAGGGCGACGCGTTTCCCGGCATCACCGATTCGTCGAACCCCGACTTCGCCGGAAAGGTGTTCTCGACGGTGAACTCCAGTGGCAACGTGCGGGCCCGCAACGGCCTCTACGCGTTCGAAGGCATCCTGATGAACGCCGACGGCACGGCGATCGCCTCCCCCGCGCCCGCGACCTTCGTCGGCGCGCGCAAGGCGGACGGCACCAAGTTCACCATCTGCAGGCAGTCCGACCCGGTGCCCGGCGTCGCGGGCTCGGTGTTCGCCAGCGTGAACGGCTCGACGAGCATCTGCGTCGACGACTACGGCAACGTGGTGTTCAAGGCGAACTACGCCGACGCCGCCGCTGGAACCAGCGGAACCGGCCTCTTTGCGTGGGACGAGGTCGGCGGGCTGCGTCTCCTCGCGAAGACCGGCGACACGACCTTCACGGGCACGCCGTGCAACCAGATCACCCTCATCGGAGGCACCGGAAACAACGGTGATGGCGGCGGAACCGGCATCAGCGCAACCGGCTGGCTTGCGGTGAGCGCATCGGACAGCGTCAGCGGTCTGTACGCGATCGCGCGTATCCGCATCGGGGCGACCTCGAGCCCCTGCCCGGAGGACGTGAATGGCAGCGGTGCGGTGGACGCGGCCGATCTCGCGGCGCTGCTCGCCGGATGGGGCACCGCAAGCCCCGATCCGAACGGCGACGGCAATGTCGACGCCGCCGACCTCGCCGTGCTGCTTGCGGCATGGGGTCCGTGCCAGTGATGTAACGCTTGAAGCTCATGGCCTGCGTGCGGGTTCGCCCGCACGCAGGCCTCTTTTCGATAGAGGTCTGAGTCGTCCGCCCTTCGCTCCACGCCCATGCAATCGCTCCGCTCAACCACTCGCCCCATCGCTCCACTTGCGCTCGTCGTTGCCGCGCTCGCTCCCGTCAGCACGCTGTCCGCTGCCGAGCTCTTCCTGCTCGGCGCGGTTTCCTACTCGTATGCCGAGTCGGTCAGCGACGACGGTCGCGTCGTCGGCGGGCATGACCCCCAGTCGTACTGGTACTGGACGCGCGAGACAGGCGTGGTTCAGCTCGTCGGTACGACGATTCCTCCGGGGAACGGGGTCGGCGGCCAGGCGAACGTGAGCGCCGACGGCCGCTATCTGTCCGTGAGCACGCTGCAGGGCGATCCGCAGAAGGCGGAGGGGACGGTCTACGACATCGAGTTGACCAAGTTCGCCCCCATCGGCAACGACGGCT
>JBIIRG010000230.1:0-4593 GCA_044341665.1 Phycisphaerales bacterium
GAGGCCCTGGCGTGCGCGGGTGAGCGCGACATACAGCGTCGAGAGGTCGTCGAGCAGTCCCCGCCGCCGCTCGTCGCGCTCGAAGATCGCCAGTTCGGGCACCCAGCGACGAATCGACTCGTTCGCCAGCGGTGCGACCATGGTCGGCGGATCCGTCGGACTGGTGCAGAGCATGCCCCAGTCGGTGGGCGCCGCGCCCCAGCCCTCGTCGATCGACGCCAGCACGACCTCGTCGAACTCGAGACCCTTCGACTTGTGCATCGTCATCACGCGCACCTTGTCGGAGGAGCTCGAGTCTGCCTTGTCGGCAGCGACGGCATCGATGAAGTCGACCAGCCGCGCCGAGGGCCGCTCGGCCAGACCCTCGGCAATGGCGACCACGCGCGCGAGGCGCGATGCGTCGCGCCCCGAGAGGCCTTGCGCACGCAGCCCGTCGAGGGCGCGCTGCAGGAACGCGGCCAGCCCTTCGTCAGCGATGGAAGCCCGCTGCGACGCTGCGAACTCCTGCGCAGCGCGGTCGGCCGTCTGCAGGTCCGGGTGATGCTCGAGAGGCGTGAGGCCCGTGACCGCCCGCATGGCGCCGCGCGAGACGAGGAAGTGCGAGATGCGGTCGCGCGGATCGTCGATGAGCCGCAGCAGCGCCATCACCCGCACGACCGCCGGCGAGTCGAGCAGCGTCGCGCGTCCCTCGTCGCTTGCCGAGACACCGAGCGCCTTGAGCTCGGCGATGGTCTCCGTGACTTCCGCATTGGTTCGCGTGAGGATGCCAACGGACCGGCCCGGCGATGCACGATGGAGCCGCGCCGCGATCGCGGCTGCACACGCGCAGGCCGAGATCTCCTTCGGCGGCGTGTCGGCACGGCCCGCTTCCGCGGGGTCGTCCTTCTCCGCAGCCTTCACGTCGCGCTTCAACGCAGTCCTCGTATCAGCCCTCGTCTCGGGCCTCGTCTCGGGCCTCGTCTCGGGCGTCGTCTCGGGCGTCCCATACGCGTACGCCGTCATGCGGCCCGCGAGCTTCGGCTTCGCAGACTCGTGGCGGGCGAACGGCCAGGCGTGGACGGCCCGCTTGAAGGCACTCTCCGTCGCGTCGGGCGGCAGGCCGCGATCGCGCACCCAGTCCGACAAGCCGACGAGGTCCTCCTTCTGCGCGGCCTCGACAAAGTGCAGCAGGTCGCCGGCGAGGTCGCCGAACACGCGGTTGACGAGGTCCATGACGAGCGGCGACGAGCGGAAGCTGCGCGTGAGCGACTCGCCCGCGCCGAGCTGGTGCGCATGATCACGCTCGATGTGCGCAATGAGACCAGGTGTGCCGCCGCGCCAGCCATAGATCGACTGCTTCGGATCACCGACGAGGAGGAACCGCCCTCCACGCGCCCCCGACAGCACCTCCGCGAGCAGTGGGCGCAGCGAGAGGAACTGCTCCACCGACGTGTCCTGCGCCTCGTCGATCGCGAGGTCGCGAACATCGCCTCCGAGCGCTGCACGCAGCGACGCCGGATCGGCGACACGCGAGCCTGCGCGGGACGCCGCGCGCGCCACGCCGCGGCCGATGTCGCCGAATCCGTAGATTCCACGCTCGCGCTGCAGGCGATCGAGCGCCTCGCTTGCCGCAGGCAGCACCGCAAGCGCCCCTTCGAACTGGCGAGCAAGGTCGGCAACCAGCGCCTTGCGGAGATGCGGCTCGACACGCTCGGCGGCCTCGGTGAACTCCGCCGGCATCTCAGGCTCGTAGTAGGACTCGCCGCGGCGCATCTTGAGGAAGAACGAAGAAGCCGCGAGGCCACGGAAGTCATGGGCCCGCATCAACGCGACGACGGCGTCAAGCGCCGCCTGCCACCGTCCGTCGGGCTCGCCGTTGCGCTTGGTGGGCACCTTGAGGCTCGCCACGAGCTCAGCAAGCCCATCGAACTGCTCGCGGCTCAGGTCCGCCTGCACGGGCAGCGCATCGATCCAGCGCCATGCGCGATCGATCGTGCACTGTCCACCCGCGGCGGTCGCGCGATAGATGTCGAGGGGCGTGATCACGGAGCCGCCGAGAAGGCCCGTGATGGCACTCGTGACCGACGGCTTCGGCTCGCCCCGTTCAAGCAGGAGGATCAGCTGCTCGGCGTCGTCCTTCGCCAGGATTTCGGCAGCAGCCAGCGCGCGGAGCTCCTCGAGCGCGCGGTCCTCGCCGAGCGTCCAGTCGGTCGGCAGGCCGACCTCGGCGGGCATGGAGGTCGCGATGCGATGGAAGAACCCGTCGATCGTCCCGATCTGAAGCCGGTGGAGCTCGGCGCAGAGGGCCTTGAGCACACCGAGATAATCCTCCTGGGTGGCCGGACCGATGATCGCCTCGAAGTCCTTGCGGGCGGCCTCACCCGCTGCGCCCGCGGCGGCACCCTGTGCGGCATGCGCGAGGATGCGTGCAAGGATCTCCCCCGCTGCCTTTCGCGTGAAGGTGACCGCGAGCACGCGCGCGGGCTCGGGCTGCCGTCCGGCGCGCAGATCGTCGATCGCCCAACGAATGATGCGGTTGGCGAGCGTCCAGGTCTTGCCCGATCCCGCGTTGGCGATCACCACGGAGCAGCGCGCCGTCATGCCGCACCTCCCTCGTTGGCGGCGCCCGCGACCGCTGGAGCCGATGACGGCCTCATGCCTACCCCCCAGATCGGACCGAGCGGGTCGTTTGCCCAGAGCGGCATCCGTTCCGACGGCTTGAAGTTGCCCGCACGGATCTCGCCCACGATCGAACGCGCGAGCTCCTGGGCTTTCTCGAGATCCTCTTCGCTCGCCTCAAGGAAGGAGAAGCCGCTCTTCTCGAAGTTGGGTCCGAGGTTGATGTAGCCGAGGTCGGTCGGTGCGACGTCGACCGGCGCAGGCAGCGACCGGAGCAGCACGCGATAGAGCGGCAGCTGCAGGTCGAGCCACTCGACCTTGCGCGCCTTCTTTCCGCCCGAGATCTTCATGTGGGTGTCGGTGGGCGTATCGGCGGAGCTCGAGGTCTTGTAGTCGAGCGCGCGGTATCGGCCTGACGCTGCGTGGTGGTCGACGCGATCGATGCGTCCGGTCAGGAACACCCCGCCCGCGTCGGGGAACTGCGGCGATTGCACGGCGTCTCCAAACGGACGGCGCATGAAGGAGAGCTCGACCGCATGCACGCGCCAGCCCTCCTTCGCGTGTTCGGCTTGCAGCGCGGCGAACCGGCGAAGACGGCTGCGCGCGATCTCGATCTGAACGCGCAGCGCGGGCACCCGCGACTTCGGATGATGGGCGGCGACGAATCGGTCGAGGTGCGCACAGAGGCTCTGCTCGATCGCCCCGGGATCGCAGGTCGGGACCTCGTTCGTGAGTTCCTCACGCCCCCAGCCCTCGAGCGCCGCGTGGACCAACGTGCCGAACTGCATCACGTCGAGCTCCGCAGCGCGCTCCTCCCGCGAATCGAGCCGCAACCGTGGATCGATCTGCAGCTGGAACAGGTACGGACACTTGAGATAGGTGCGGAACGCCGTCACGCGCACCGAATCAATCGCAGCACCTGGGACTGGAGGCGTCACGCTGAAGTCGGCGGTACCGAGTGATGCATCGACGCCCCCGTGACGATCACCGTGCACATCCCCCACGACCTTGACCGAATCGCCTCCGAAGAGCTGCGTCACGCGCGCCGGCAACTCCGCCAACGGGACTCGCAGCAGGAACCGCGACGGCTTCTGAGGATCGCCTTGTGCGGTGCGTCGCGGCACAACGATGAGCGCGCGTCCGCCCGCACGCGCGCGTGCGCGCGTGAGGATGCCGTCGAGAATCCACGCATCACGCGCCGCGAAGCGACGGGAGGACGGCAGCCCGAGCTCGCGCCGAAGCTCGTCCGGCAGCACGGGATCCGAAGGCGCCGATTGCGGCACCTGGCCATCTGCGAATCCAGCGAGCACGAGCACGCGCTCGTCGGTCATTCCGGCATCAAGCCAGCCGATGACCGACACGCCGTCCGCATGCCCCTCGCCGCGAACCTCGCGTCGCCCGAGTTCATCGAGCAGAAGCGCCAGCGCCTCGCCGCATCCGATCGGCGTGGCGAAGGCCTGCGGAACCTCGGCAAGTTCGGCGAGTGCGCGATCGAGTGCGCGAATCGAACCAGCGCGCTCGCCCGCGAAGGCGCCGCGAACATCCTCACCCACCACAGCGCGGATGACCTCCCGAATGGGCCGCGCCCACGCGTGGGCCGGACGAGCACCGAGGAGCGGCTCCACAAGCTCCCTCACATGCTTCTGCACCCGGGCGAACGCCGGCGCAACGTCGGCACCGGAGACCACTTCGTCATCCCACTCGCCAACGAGCGTCGCGGCGCGGTACCCGCTCACCGTGGAAGCTGCGTCCGACACCCTGTGTTTCTCACGGAGCCACGTTGCCACGTCGTCGTGGCGAACGAATGCGGCGAGCGACTCGGCGGAACGTTCGCCGACGAGCGGTTCAAGCCGCGCGAGGAGCGTGCCCACTCGAGTGGCCGCAAAGGCACGCGCCTCGCCCGCGGTCGCGGGTGACTCGGCCAAGGCAAGCGCCCGCTCCATCTCACGGCGCGATTCGCCGTCGGGCACCATGATCGCCACATCGTCGCTGGAG
>JBIIRG010000231.1:0-4573 GCA_044341665.1 Phycisphaerales bacterium
CCCGACTTGAGCACCTTCTCAGCGGGCATCCCCGGCACGAGTCCCGTCACGCGCACGCCGCCGTCGCGCTCGGCGGCGTTCTCCATGCGGATGCCGAGCGCGCCACGCGGGGCGGTGAGGATGCGGTTCCGCAGGATGCCCACGAGCTGGTGGCGCGCCTCGTCGCCGAGGTCCTTGCGGAGGAGCAGCGCCATGAGCTCGTCGGGCGCGGGCTTGCGCGCCATGATCGCCTCGCGCGCGGCGCGGCGCTCGGCGAAGGCCTGCGCATCGAGTTCCCGCGCAAGGCGGACGAGCTCGGGATCGACGCGTACCTGCGCGAGCTCCTGGTCGCTCGGCAGCTTGGGCTCGGCGCGCGGCACGACGACCTGCTGGTTGCCGTCGAGGACAACGAGCTGCGGCGCGGGAGCGGGCGCCGGCGCGGCGAGGATGGCTGCTGCAAGTGCGAGCGCGTGCATGGCGTTGGAAAGGGTAGCACGCCTTCCGCGCGGTCACGCGTTGAAGACGCCCGAGATCGCGCGGGTGCGGTCGGAGATCCAGTCGACGAGATGCGAGGTCGCCCGCAGGAACGGGACCGCGGGAATTCCCGCGAAATCGCCGTCGCGCGCGATGGGCGCCGCCGCCTCGGCCACCACCGCCGACATCATCAGCCACGGGAGGAGCGGCGCGAGCTCGGTACGCGGCACGAGCGCGGGCTCGGAGCAGTAGCCCGCGCAGAAGGCGCGCAGGCGGTCGGTGTCGAGTCCGATCTGCCACGCGTCGGGATTCTCCCCCACGCGGTGCTTGAGCGAGAACTGCAGCATGGCGTTGGCGACCTCCGCTGCGACCGACTCGTGCCGAGCGCTGTCGAAGTCGATGACCGCGACCAGCCGGACGCCCGACCAGAGCGTGTTGCCGGGGTGGAAGTCGCCGTGGCACACCGCGGGCCGCTGCGCGGCGAGGCCCTTCTCGGCGAGCTTCTTCTCGGCACGCGTGATGTGCGCGTCGAGCGATGCGACGAAGCCGCCGATCGCAGCGCGCCCGTCGGCGTCGACACGCAGGCTCGCCGACGCGTCGGCGAGGAAGAGCGAGCGGCGCACCGCATCGGTGTCGGAGAAGCCCCCGCGCGGCAGATCCGCCGACGGCTCCATCGACGCGAAGGCGCGATGCAGCCGTGCGAGCGCGACGCCCGCCTCGAACGCCTGCGCGGGGTCGCGCTCGTAGCGCCCGCCCTGCACCCAGTCGTAGACCTCGTACAGACGCTCGCCGAGCTCGAGGAGCGTGGCGCCGCCGCGCGTCGGCAGCAGCGCCGCGACGGGCACGCCCGCCGCCGACGCACGCTCCTGGAGCGCGTGGCCCGCCTGCGCACGCGCCGCCGTGTGGCCCGAGTGCTTGCGCTTGAGGAGGTACTCGCCGCGCTCCGTCTCGAGCTTGAGCTTGGGCGACCGGCGCGATCCCCGGCGGTACTCGCGGATGTTGGTGATGACGCCGAGGTCGTAGTGCGACAGGACCGTGGCGATCTCGCGCGCCTGGAACTTCTCGCGCTGCGCGTCGATCGCTCCGTCAGCAGGGCGCAGGTGGAAGTGGTCGTCGTTCGACCCGTGCGATGATCGGTCGGAAGGCAGCACGCGTTACTCGGCGTTCGCGGCCTGTTCCTTGATGCGGTCGATCGCGGTCTTCATCTCGACCACGCGGCGCGCGATCTCGACATCCTGCGACTTCGACGCGATCGTGTTGGCCTCGCGCAGCATCTCCTGCGAGAGGAAGTCGAGCGTGCGGCCGGCGGGCTCGGGATGCGCGGGCGAGATCACCTGCTCGAACTGCTGCAGGTGTCCCGAGAGGCGCGCGACCTCCTCGGCCACGTCGGAGCGCTCGGCGAAGACGGCGACCTCGCGCAGGAGGTCCTGCTCGGCCGCGGTGGCGCCGACCTCGGCGAGCAGCGAGTTCATGCGCGTGCGCAGGCGCTCCTGGTACGCCGAGGTCGCCTGCGGTGCGCGTGCCGCAACGTGTGCAAGCGCGGCGCGGATCGCCTCGCCGTGACGGGTGAGCTCGCGCGAGATGCCCTCGCCCTCGCGGGCCCGCATCGCGAGGACGCGGTCGCAGGCCTCGTCGACGAGCCGCGCGACGATGGGCCGGGCCATCTCGACGATCCGCTCGACGCCATCGGTGCGAAGCACGCCGGGAACAGTGAGCAGCGCGCCGAGGTCGACGGTGGCGCGGTCGCGGAGTTCGGATGGAAGCGCGGCGAGCAGCGCGGTGAGGGCGCTCCGTGCCGCATCGGGGTTGACCTCCGCCGCAGCGACCGCGCCTCCCGGCACGAACCGCACGAGGACCATCACGCTGCCGCGGCCAAGTCGCTTGGCGACGGCGGTCTCGAGCTCGGTCTCGAGGGTGGAGAGCTCCTCGGGAAGCCGAACCGTCGCCTTGAAGAAGCGGTTGTTGACGCTCTTGATCTCGACCGAGAAACGGCAGCCCTCCGCATCAGCGGTGGCGGAGCCGAATCCTGTCATGGAGCGAATCATGCGGGTGCAGTCAGCGAGCCGAGTCGGCTGCGATCAGAGGCCGCCGCCTGGCGCGGGCGCCGGGGCGGGCGTCACGGGGGTGGGAGTCGGCGCCGGAGCAGGCGTCGTCGCGGGCGCGTTCGGATCGGTGTCCGTGATGAGCTTCTCGATCTCCTCAGGCGTGAGCTGCGTGGCGGTCGCGGGCGTGGTGCCGGGGGCGGTGCCAGGAGTCGTGGGCGTGGTACCCGGTGCCGCAGGCGTGTCGGTCGTCGCAGCCGTGTTCGACGCTGGCTCCATCGCGGCGCTGCGCGCTGCGTTGGTCGTGATGTTGAGGCCGATCGCGATCAGCAGGTAGATCGTGAACGCCGTGATCGTGGCCACCGTGAGTGCATCGCCCGTGCGACCGCCGAACGCCGTGTCGGTTCCGCCACCGCCGCCGAACGCGCCGGTGAGGCCACCGCCCTGCGGACGCTGGACGAGCACGATCAGCACGAGCGCGACGGAGACAACGATGAAGAGGAGCGTGAGGATGTTGAAGAGGATGGACATGGGAACCCGTTCTGTCGGACTATCGTTGGTCGTTCTGTCGCGCTCCGCGCTGCTTGACCGTTGTGGCACAGGCAGTTGGGAACGTGGTCTTCGGTGGCGTGCGCTCCGACGGCGCACCTCTATCGGCTAGCGGCCCGCTGCGGCGGCGAGGATCGCGGCGAAATCCGACGCGATCAGCGACGCCCCGCCGACGAGCCCGCCGTCGATGTCTTCGCGGGCGAAGAGTTCGGCGGCGTTCTTGGCGTTCACCGAGCCCCCGTAGATGACACGGACCTGCTCGGCGAATCGGGCACTATACAGGTCCCCGAGCGTCCGTCGCACCGTGCGGTGGGCCTCCGCTGCATCATCGGGGGTCGCGGTGCGTCCCGTACCGATGGCCCAGACGGGTTCATACGCCACAACTAGTTGTGCGACAGAGGCTTCCGTGTGACCATCCAAGGCGCCTCGCAACTGGGACTCGATGATCTGGTGGGCGCGGCCGGCTTCGCGCTCCGCGAGGGTCTCTCCCACGCAGAGGACGGGCACGAGCCCGTGCTCGAGAGCCCGAGCGAGCTTGCGGCAGAGGGTGGAATCGGATTCGCCGAGGCCGTGCCGTCGCTCTGAGTGTCCGATAAGTACGGACGCACAGCCCGCGTCTTTGAGCATCGCAGCGGAAACCTGCCCGGTGAAGGCACCCGACTGCTCGGCCGAGCAGTCCTGCGCGCCGATCTGCGGCCAGTCCACCCCTTGGCGGACCGCCTCGAGCGCGCTTGCGATGTGCACGAAGGCGGGGAACACGACGCAGTCGACCCGTCCGCGCGCCGCCGCCGCGGCCTCACCCGTCGCGCGGGCAAGCGCGGCGGCCTGCGCGCGGTCGAGGTTCATCTTCCAGTTGCCACCGACGAAGGGCCTGCGACGCGTCATGCGCGCAGCCTATCAACCATCGGTGCCTGGCACGTGCCGTGCACTCACCGACACCTGCCGGCACATGCCAGATGCGCCCTGCCGCGCCAGAAACCGCATCCGAAGGCCCGTCGCCTCGCACCGCGCCGCCGCGTGGAATCGGTGACTGGCACGTGTCGTGCACTCACTGGCACGTCACGGCACGTGCCAGTCACCGTATCTTTCCCGCTCCATGTCCGTCTCCTCGCGACCCACCACCGCCGCCGAAATCCGCAAGGCCTTCATCGACTTCTTCGTTGAGAAGGCAGGCCACACCTTTGCGCCGTCGAGCGCCGTCGTTCCTCACGACGACCCGACGCTGCTCTTCACCAACGCGGGCATGAACCAGTTCAAGGACGTGTTCCTCGGACGCGGCAAGCGCAGCTACACGCGTGCCGTGAACACCCAGAAGTGCATCCGCGCGGGCGGCAAGCACAACGACCTCGAGGATGTGGGCAAGGACACCTATCACCACACCTTCTTCGAGATGCTCGGCAACTGGTCGTTCGGCGACTACTTCAAGCAGGAGTCGATCCGCTGGGGCTTCGAGCTGCTCACCAAGGTCTACGGCCTCGACCCGAACCGCCTCTACGCGACGTGGTTCGAGGGCAATCCCGCCGCGGGCC
>JBIIRG010000232.1:0-4552 GCA_044341665.1 Phycisphaerales bacterium
CTTCGCCGAGGCGCAGATCCTCGTCAACCGCGTGTACATCGTGGCGTCGGGCATCATCGCGGTGGCGCTGGCGATGCTCGTCTTCCACCTGATCCTGCGCCGCCTCATCTTCGGTCCCGTGCGCGCGCTCACCGAGGTCGCGGGCCGCATCGAGCAGGGCAGCACCATGGCCCGCGCCCAGCTCGCGACGGGCGACGACTTCGAGCGGCTCTCGCGCGCCTTCGACGGGATGCTCGACCGGCTCGAGGAGGGGCAGCGCCAGCTGCGCGCCGTCAACGAGAGCCTCGACCTCAAGATCGGCGAGCTCGCCGAGGCCAACGTCGGCCTCTTCGAGTCGAACCGCCTCAAGAGCGAGTTCCTCGCGAATGTCTCGCACGAGCTGCGCACGCCGCTCAACTCGATCATCGGCTTCGCGGAGCTCCTCGACGAGATCGCGCGCGCCGACCCGAGCGCCGATCCCAAGCGCCGCCGCTACATCTCGAACATCCTGCAGAGTGGCCGCAACCTGCTCGAGATGATCAACGAGCTGCTGCAGATGGCCAAGATCGAGGCGGGGCGCCTCGAGGTCACGATCGGTCCCGCGAGCGTCAAGGATGTCGTCGAGGGGCTTGCCGCCATCATGCGGCCGCAGTCGCTTGCCAGGCGCATCGCGGTCGAGACCGAGATCGAGGACGACCTTCCTGGCGTCGAGAGCGACGCGGGCAAGCTGCAGCAGATCCTGTTCAACTTCGTGTCGAACGCCATCAAGTTCTCGCCCGAGGACACGCGCGTGGTGATCGCGGCGCGCCGCACCGTGCGCGACGACGGCACGCCCTGCGTGACGGCCAGCGTGACCGACCAGGGGCCCGGCATCCCGCTCGACATGCAGGACACGATCTTCGAGAAGTTCCGACAGGTCGACGCGAGCCACACGCGCGCGCACTCTGGCACGGGTCTTGGCCTTGCGATCTGCCGCGAGCTCGCCGAGCGGCTCGGCGCGCGCGTGTCGCTGTACTCGGTGCCGGGGTCCGGCGCGACCTTCTCGGTCGAGGTGCCCGTCGAGTATCACGGCAAGCAGCTCGAGGCGCTCATGCCCGAGCCCGCGGCTTCCGACGCGCCTTGACCTCCTCCGAGCTCAGTCGTGGCGCAGCGCCACGATCGGATCCTTGCGGCTCGCCACGATCGCGGGATAGATGCCGAACACGAGGCCCACGCCCGCGGCGACCACGAAGCTCACGACGATCGACCACGGCGTGACCGACGGCTCGAGCGTGAGGCGTCCTTCGAAGGCGCCCGCGAGGAACGGCAGGCGCACCAGCCATTGGACGAGCGGCTGCAGGCCCCATGAGATGCCCACCCCGAGCAGGATGCCGATCACGCCGCCGAGCATCGACAGCGCGCCCGTCTCCACGAGGAACTGCAGCACGATGTGCTTGCGCGTTGCGCCTAGCGCGCGGCGGATGCCGATCTCGCGCGTCCGTTCGGTCACGCTCGCCAGCATGATGTTCATGATGCCGATGCCGCCCACGAGGAGCGAGATCCCCGCGACCACCACCAGCATCACGTTCCACACCATCATCTGGCGCTTGGCGTTCTCGAGGAGCTCCCAGGGCACCACGATCTGCACATCGGTGAGTCCCGGGTGCCCCGCGTCGATCACGCGGCGCACGCGCTCGGCGAGCGGCACCACGGCCTCGGTGTCGGGCGCCACCACGAAGAGCTCGGAGAGCTCGATCTGCTCGCCGCTGAAGGAGCCCGACTGGCGACGCATGACCATGTCGCCGAACTGGCTTTCCGCCGTCGTGATCGGGATGTGGATGTCCTTGTTGAGGTCGCGTCCGACGAGCGCCGATCCGCGACCGCCCGCGAGGCCGACGGGCTCGAGCACGCCGATCACGCGAAAGACCGTGTTGTCGACCTTGATGGTCGCTCCGATCGGGTCGCGCAGGCGGAAGAACTGCTTGGCGACCTCGCTGCCGATCACGCACACGGGCGCGCGCGACGCGACATCCTCGTCGCTGATGTAGCGGCTGCGCGGCTCGAGCCGCAGGCGGGCCACATCGAGGAGCTCGGGCGTCGAGCCGAAGACCTGGCTCGTGATCCGCTGGTTCTCGTACGACACGTCGGAGCCGACCGCCTTCAGCGGCACCACGGCCGAGGCATCGGGCAGCGACGCCTGCAGCCGCCGGAGGTCCTGCCGCAGCAGTCCGTACGAGACGAAGAAGGTGCGCGCCTGGCCGGCGTTCGCCGCCTCGGGAGGCTTCGACGAGCGCACGATGATGTTCGTGGCGCCCAGGGCCGACACCTCGCGCAGCGCGCTGATCTTGTTGCCCTCGCCGACCGCGACCACCACGATCACCGCGGCGACGCCGAGGATGATGCCGAGGCTCGTGAGCGTCGACCGCAGCTTGTGAAGCCGCAGGTTGCGGATGCCGAGGCGGAAGATCTCGAGGAAGAAGCCCATGCGGGGTGCGCTCGCGAAAGAAGCGGAGCGTCGATGGTATCCTCGTTTCGATGTCCTCGGAACACCACACGCGCAGCCAGGAGCCGACCGTCCGCCTTGGCGCCGAGCGCGAGGCCGAGCAGGCGTGGATCTGGCACGCGTCGATCGATTCGGCCGAGGGTTCGACCCTGCACGAGCTGCGGCTCTCGTGGGCCGATTACAACGTGTTCAGCCCCGACGGCACGCGCACCCCCGCAGAGGTCGGCCGCGCGGTGCTCGTCTTCTTTGCGCGGCATCGCCGCGATTTCCCGCTGCGCGAGCGCCTCGACGCCGCCATGGCGCGCATGCGCTTTCCCTTCGCCGACCGCGACATCGCCGAACTCCTCGCAGGCTGAGCGACGGCCCGCCGCGATCGCGGACGCGTCAGCGGGGCCGCTCCCAGACCTCGACGGCGCCCGCGCCCCAGTCGGCCCAGCCTTCGAGGCGGTGCGTGCGGTCGAAGTCCGCGTCAAGCAGCCGCAGGACGCCGTCGGCAACCCGATCGGGATACAGCACGACCACGAACCGCGGACGGTCGCGTTCCATCACCGCGGCGAGGTCCTTGCCAAGAAACCCCGTGTCGGCGGCCATGAAGCCGAACTGCTGCGCGTAGAAGCCGACCGCGTTGTCAGGCAGGCCGATGGTCGCCACGCCGTCGTCGGAGGCGCGCCGTGCCGCGACGGCCGCGACTGCATCGCGGATCGGCTGCTTGCGCCAGTCCATCGCGATGCTCGCGAGCGAGCTCACCACCACGAGGCTGCCCACGATGACCGCACGGCGATGGCTGCGCGCTCCCGCAGCGGTCAGCGTGATCACCCCGATCGGGACCGCAAACAGCAGGAAGCGCGCGTAGAGCCAGGTGCCGAGCACGATCGAGAGCGCGAACGCGAGTGCGAACGCGAGCGCGAACGGCATGATCGCCACGCGCGCGCGCCGACGGTGGACAAGCGCCCATGCACCGATGCAGAACACGCAGGCGAGCGGCAGGTTCGGCAGCGCGAGCCACCGGTCGCTCCACGAGAGCGTGAGCCCGAGCAGCGCTTCGTAGCCTTCGCGCGAGAACACCGTCGGTTGATCGCCCGAGCTCTGCAGGTAGTCGCGCCGCGCCGCGAGGACATCGCCCATGAGTGGCGCGAGGAGCAGCGCTGCCAGCACGCCCGAGAGTAGCGCCGCGACCGCCAGCCGCCGATCGCGGACGAGTCCGATCACGCCAGCCGCGAACGGCACGAGGATCGCGACCGGATGCGCCCACGCCCCGAACGCGCACGCGCCCGCGAACACCGCATAGTCCGCCGTCGCCCGCGTGCGCATGGCGCGCGCCAGCGCGAGTGCGGCGATCAGCGCCGCGGGCATCACGAACGCATAGCCGCGCGCCTCGGCGCTCCCGAGCACGAGGACAGGCGCAACCGCGGCGACCAGCGCGCCCAGCGGCGCAGCCCGGCGGGGGAACAGCGTCGCCGTGAGCGCGTACGCCACCGGAATCGCCGCGACGCCCGCCAGCAGCGCCGGTGCGCGCAGCACGAGCTCGTTGAGCGAACCACCCGACGCGCTCCACATCAGCCACACCGCGAGCGTCATCGGCACGTGGTTCGTGGGCACCGCGTACGACCCGAACGCGACGCCCGGCCCCTCGATCGCAAACGAGAGAAACGCCGAGATCTCGTCGTACCAGAGGCTCTCGGAGGCAAGCGCCACCCGCAGCGCCGCGCCCGCCGCGGTGATCGCCGCCAGGACAAGCCACCCGCGTCGATCCCGCGGCCAGGCGGCGCGCGCCCGCCGCGCCGGCTCTCGGCACATCCGCACCAGCGCCCACGACAGCAGCGGAATGAGCACGGCCGCACACGCCGCCGCCCCGCGAAACGCCACCGCACCCGCGACCGTCGCCTCGGGTACCGCGCCGCCGAGCCTCGCGACCCGCGCGGGGTGCGCGAACTGCTCCGCGTACCACGCCGTCGGCACGCACGCGAGCATCGCGCACAGCGCGCCCGCTGCGAGCCCCGCCTTCACGGCCGTCACCATCACCGCCGGCCCTCGCGCTCATCGAGCGAGCCCGCGATCGGCGACTCGATCGAGCCCGCGTTCACGCGCAGC
>JBIIRG010000233.1:0-4505 GCA_044341665.1 Phycisphaerales bacterium
CAGCGGGCTGTCGAGAACGTCGAGCACGCCGCCCATTCCAGGCAGCACGCGGCCGGAGTCCTTGAGCCCTGCATCGCGCTTGAACGCGCTCTCTGCGAGATCGCCCGCTTGTCCGACGACCGCCATCAGCGCGCCGCCGACCGCGCCGAGCGCCCACGACACGCGGTCCGCCGCGTCGAGATGCGGCGAGCCGAAGTGCGCGAGGAGCGCGCCGACCACGCTCGCGGTCACGATGCCGCCGGCGAGGCCCTCCCAGGTCTTCTTCGGCGAAAGCCACGGGATCATCTTGTGGCGTCCGATGCTCATGCCCGTGAAGTAGGCGCCGATGTCGCACGACTTGGTGGTGAGCACGGCGCCCACAAGCAGCCACGGCGAGTGCTCGAGCCGCACCAGCATCCAGAATCCGAGGAGCACGCCGCCGTAGACGCCCGCGAGGAGCGTGCCGCCCACGAGCATGAGCGAGCCCTTCGGGTCGCGCTCGCGCGCCATGCGCAGGAGCGCGACGAGCAGCGCCAGCGAGAGCGCCGTCGCCACGCCGCCCGCCGTCCCCGCATCCGAGTTGAGGAGCGCGCCGCCTGCCGTGCCGAACAGTCCGAGGAGCGCCGCCGTCACCGCGGCGCTCAGGCTCGCGGGAATCTGCGCCGCGCGCAGGAACGCCGTGATCTCGCGCGCGATCAGGACCGAAAGCAGCGCCGCGAACCCGAACATCACCAGTCCGCGCGGCAGGCCGCGGGCGTCGACAACGCCATCGAGCGACGCATCGATCCACACGACCGCGAGGATCAGTGCGACAAGCAGGGGGCCGGTGATGAGTCGCTGCCAGAGCATGGTGCCTCCGAGTGCTCGATGTCGAGTCGCACGCCGTCAGTAGGTCGGCATCGCGCGGTCGACGTCCTGCGCCCACAGATGGATGCCGCCCGCCAGGCTCGTCACGTTGGTGAAGCCCGCGGCGCGCAGCATGTACGTCGCGGTCAGGCTGCGCCGTCCGTGGTGGCAGTTCACCACCACGCGCCGCGCGAGATCGTCGTCGAGCTCCGCCTTGAGTTCGTCGATGCGGCGCTCGAGCTCCTGGAGCGGAAGCAGCCGCGCGCCGTCGATGCGGCAGATCTCCCACTCGGGAAGCGTCCGCACATCGAGCACCACCACGCTGCCCGTTGCGCGCAGCGCCACGAGCTCGCGCGGCGTGGTCTCGTCGTCGGGGCGGTAGGGATAGCCCGCCGGAAGCCCCCGTGCGTCGAGCGTGCTCATGCCGTCCATCCGTGCTCTGCGAGCGACGCGACGGCCTTGCGCGCGCGCGCATCGCCGCCGAGCGCATCGACCAGCGACGCGCGGCTCATGCGGCCATCCTGCGCGAGCATGCTCATGGCGCGCGTGAACATCTCCTGTTCGATCGCGGCCTCGAGCACGCGCTTCGCAAGCGCGGCGCTCCATGATCCGCCGACCTTGACGCCCGCGGTCTGCGCAGCCGACGCTGCGACCTTGACGCGCACGCCAGAGCCCAGTCGCAGGCTCCAGTGCCCGCCGTCCTTCGTCGGGGTGATCGACTCGATGCGCGCAGCGTCTGCGCCGACGTTCGCGAGCGTCGCCGGCGGCGCTGCCCGCGTGGACTTGCACGTGGCCTTCTTGGTGGCCTTTTTGGTGGCCTCCTTGGTGGCCTTTGCGGTGACTTTCTTGGTTGCCTTCCCAGCAGCCTTCTTCGCACCGCTCCCCGCAGACGCCTTCGCCGGCTTCTTCACGGCCTTCTTCTTCACGACGTTCTTGAACGGCGACTTCTTCACGCGCTTCTTGCTGGCCATCCTTGATTCCACGCCTTTCTCCGCGCAACCGCGCGGGGCCTCACGCTCGCATCCGTCACGGCGCATCCTGCGCCGTCACTCGAACTCATCGAGAAATCCCTCGATCTCGCTCGCTGCCTTCCGGTCGCCCACCGCCCGCGCCCGCGCGAGCCCGAGGCGCAGCGCGGCTGCGGCGTCGTCGCGCCGTCCCGCCTGCTCGAGCGCCTTCGCCTTGTGAAAGAACGCGTAGCACTCCTTCGGGTCGACCGCGATGGCGCGGTCGTAGAACTCGGCCGCCTCGCCGAACCGTCCGAGCTTGTGCAGCTCCTGCGCCATGCCGTAGAGCAGGAACCCGTCGTCGGGCTCCGCGGCCAGCAGCGCCCGCAGCTTGGTCAGTCGGTCGGATTCGTTCGTCATCGGTCGTTCCCGCGGTCCCCGCGTGGGGCGGACGGGTACTCTACCGCCCATGCAATCCCGCGTTCGGAGCAGCATTTCCCTGAGTTGGCACGCGTCCCCGCCGGTGTTCCGTTCGGTGCTCGCCTCGGCGCGCCCGATGGCACTCCCGTCCGTGCTCGCGCGCGCCGTGCGCGCCGTGAGCGCCGTGAGCCTCGCGGCGCTGACCCTGTGCGCCGCGCTCATGGCCACGCTTCCGTTGGCCTGCAGCACCGCGGCGCCCGGAACGCCCGTTGTCGATGAGGATGAAGCCGAGCTCCCTCCCACGCCGCGCTCGATGCGCGTGGTCAGCGCCTTCGGCGGCGCGCACCGCGCCCTCGTCATCGACGGGGCGCACTGGTTCCAGACCTTCGCGAACCGCGCCCTCATCCTCGATGCGCAGACCGGAACGCTCATCAGCGACATCGAGCTCTCGCCCCGCGGCACGACAGGTCCCGCGGTCGACCTCGCGCTCCATCGCGGCGGCCTGTTCGTGGTGCTCGAGGACGACGCCGTGGTCGAGCTCGATGTCTCCAACGTGCGGGCGCCGCGCCTCCGCGCCCGCTGGGGCCGTCCCGAGCTCGGCATCGCGCCGCGCCGCCTCTCGGTGCTCGACGACACGATCTGGGTCTCGGGCGTCGGCGGCGCCATCAAGCTCGCCGACGCGCCCATCGAGGGCGAGTCGCGCGACGAGAAGGGCCGCCCGACCGCGCCCACGCCGCCGCTTCGCTTCCTGTCCGACAACACGGTGGGCACCATCGTCGATGCCACCGACGGCCCGGCGGCCTGCGTCGGCCGCCGCATCCTGCGTGTGGGAGACGGCGCCTATCTTGGCGCCGCGAGCATGCTGATCCCCGCGCCCGCCGAGTTCGGCGGCGGCTACGCCTTCGTCCTCCAAGGCAACGAGGGCGCGCAGGTCGGACTCATGGGAACCGATTTCCGAGAGCGATCCTCGAGCGCGGTCCAAGGGCTCGTGCGCGCGATCCGCATCCACGACGACCGCCTCTTCGTCGTCACCGACGCCGAGGTCTCGACCTGGAAGCTCGAGACCACGCCAGGCCGCGCCACCACCGTGCGCGGCGAGGGCACGCAGCTCGGCTCGCTGGTCGCGGTGCGCGTGCGCGGTGCCCTCGATGTCGGCAAGGTCAAGCGCAACCGATTCGCAGTCTCGGGCACCTTCGGCCGCTCGCTCTACCGCTACCTCCCCGAGGGCGACCAGGACGGCGACACCTTCTACTGGTCGGAGCGCGCCCCGGGCCGCCTCGACGTCTCGCAGACCGACCGTCGCCGCATCCTCGCCGCCAGCGACGAAGGCGCATGGATGTACCTCATCGAGGAGTCGGCCGAGCTCGTCACGCGCGACATCGTCTCGCCCGACCAGCAGAGCGCCCGCGCCGAGGTGTCGTGGGGCGCGGCGTCGTGCGACGAGCGGCGCGAGGAGGTCCTGTTCCGCGTCGCCGACCGTGCGATCTCCCTGCGGCCTTCGCGCGACGGACTCGTCTCGACGCTCGCCTCGGCCGACGGACGCATCTGGATCGGCCACGACCGCGGCATCGACGTCGTCGGCCTCGACCCCGTCACGGGCGAGCTCGTCGTCGAGGACAGCATCTTCCTGAGCGGACCGATCGTGGCGATCTACCCGAACCGCGTCGGCGGCGGCGTGAGCTACGTGGCGCGCCTCGACGGCTTCGGCGTCATCCGCCCGGTGCCCGTCACCGATCCGCCCATCAAGGCCTCCGGCACCGTCTGCGGATTCTGCCCCGCCGACACGGACGAGACGAACGCACGCGCAGGCAGCACGGAGAAGAGGCGATGAGCGAGGGAAGCGTGAGGGCGCAGGTCCTCGTGGTGGACGACGAGCGCGATCACGCCGAGGCGATGGCCGAGGCGCTGCGCAAGCCTGGTCATGTCTGCACGATCGTGCACTCGCTCGCGGCCGCCCGCGAGGAGCTCCTCCACGGGCACTTCGATGTCGTCGTCACCGACCTCGTCATGGAGACCGAGACCGCCGGCCTCGACGTGCTTTCGCTCGCGCGCACGGAGCAGCCGCACGCCGAGACCATCATGGTCACCGCCCACGGCGACATTCCGACCGCAAAGAAGGCGCTGCAGGGCGGCGCCTACGACTTCATCGAGAAGCCCGTCGACCTGGTGGTGCTGCGCAACCTCGTGCACCGCGCCGCCGAGACGGTCATGCTCCGCAGCCAGAACCAGGCGCTCAGGGGCCAGGTCGACGCGGCCTTCGGCTTCGAGGGCATCATCGGCGAAAGCCCCGCGATGCGGCAGGTCATCACGATG
>JBIIRG010000234.1:0-4489 GCA_044341665.1 Phycisphaerales bacterium
CGCGCGTCAAGGATGCGTTCGCGAAGGACGCAGTCCTGCACCAGTACAGCGACCCGAGCATGATCGGCGGCGTCAAGCTCCGCATCGGCGACCAGCTCATCGACGCCTCGGTCGCCACCCAGCTCCGCAACATGCGCGAGACGGTCTCCACCCGCGGCACGGGCACCATCCGCTCGCGCCTCGGCGACTTCCTCGCCTGAACCCATTCCCGCACGCACACGACAGCATCCGCTGACACGAGAACGAACCACGAGGACACATCCGTGAAGATCAAGAGCGACGAGATCACGACAGTCATCCGCCAGGAAATCGAGCAGTACTCGGGCAAGCTCGAGATCTCCGAGGTCGGTCAGGTGGTCGAGGTCGGCGACGGCATCGCCCGCGTGTACGGCCTCTCCAAGGCGATGGCCGGCGAGCTCATCGAGTTCCAGGGCTCGGCGGGCAAGGTCATGGGCCAGGTCATGAACCTCGAGCTCGACACCGTGGGCTGCGTGCTCTACGGCGACGCGACCTCGATCCGTGAAGGCGACACCGCGCGCGCCACCGGCAACCTCCTCGAGGTGCCCGTCGGTCCCGAGCTGCTCGGCCGCGTGGTCGATCCCCTCGGCAACGCGATCGACGGTGGCCCCGCGATCAACGCCTCGGGCCGCCAGAAGGTCGACATCGTCGCCCCCGGCATCGCGGCGCGCCAGCCCGTGAAGGAGCCGCTTCAGTTCGGCATCAAGGCTGTCGACTCGATGGTTCCCGTCGGCCGTGGCCAGCGCGAGCTCGTGATCGGCGACCGCAAGACCGGCAAGACCGCCGTCTGCCTCGACGCGATCATCAACCAGAAGCAGTACTGGGGCACGCCCGACGCGGTCGTGTGCATCTACGTCGCCGTCGGCCAGAAGGACTCGACCGTCGCGGGCGTCGTCGAGACCCTCAAGAAGAACGGCGCGATGGACTACACCATCGTCGTGAACGCAGGCGCGTCCGCCGCGGCGCCGCTGCAGTACATCGCCCCCTACGCGGGCTGCGCGATGGGCGAGTACTTCATGTGGCAGGGCAAGCAGGGCAAGGCGCCCAAGCATGTCCTCTGCGTGTACGACGACCTCTCGAAGCAGGCCGTCGCGTACCGCGAGCTGTCGCTCCTCCTCCGCCGTCCGCCTGGACGCGAGGCGTACCCCGGCGACGTGTTCTACCTGCACTCCCGCCTCCTCGAGCGCGCCACCAAGCTCTCCAACGAGAACGGCGGCGGCTCGCTCACCGCGCTCCCGATCATCGAGACGCAGGAAGGCGACGTGTCGGCGTACATCCCGACGAACGTCATCTCGATCACCGACGGACAGATCTACCTCCAGCCCGAGCTCTTCTCGGCCGGTATCCGTCCCGCCATCAACGTCGGCATCTCGGTGTCGCGCGTCGGTGGCAACGCCCAGATCAAGGCGATGAAGGAAGTCGCGGGCTCGCTGCGCCTTGACCTCGCGGCCTACCGCGAGCTCGAGGCGTTCGCCCAGCTCGGCACCGACCTCGACTCCGCGTCGAAGCGCCAGCTCGACCGCGGCGCGCGCATGGTCGAGCTGCTCAAGCAGGGTCAGTACCGTCCGTACGACGTCATCGACCAGTGCATCTCGATCTTCGCGGCATCCAAGGGCTTCCTCGACGACGTCGCGATTCCCGCGGTGTCGAAGTTCGAGACCGGCATGCTCGAGTACTTCAAGACGCAGAAGAAGGACCTGCGCGACAAGCTCGTCGCGGCGAAGTCCTTCAAGGGCATCGACGAGGAGTTCAAGAGCGCCGTGGCGGCCTACAAGGCCAGCTTCCGCGCCTGACCTCGGGCGGGCTCAACGTGAACCAAGCGACGGGCGCCTTGCGGCGCCCGTCGTCGTTTTCGGGCAGCGTGGATCGTGCTGCGCAGTCCGACCTCGCATGGTCTGTCCTCGCGTCATCGTTCCTTGCGGCGCGGCGCCGTGTTGCTGGAGGTGCGACGGCCGGCCGCAAGCGAACTTCCAAACACGACGCCTGTCAGTCCGACGAGCGCACCCGCGTACCGCATCCAGTCTGGCTGCTCGGTCCACGTGGTCAGGTCGGTGAGCGCGGTGTCGCTCGCCCGCGACTCGGGCCGCCCTGCAAATCGCTGCGACTTCGCAGCGTCGAACGGGCTGTCGAGGTGCGGGACCAGGCTCATGACGAGGGCGACGCCGATCAGGAGGAGCACGGCGAAGCCGCCGCCCGTCCGGCGCGCGACGGCGCCGCCGATGATCGCGCCGACAAAGTGGATGCCGAGCAGGATCGCCGCGAACGTGTCGCTGACCAGCCAGGAATCGCCGCGGTAGCAGGCGGGTGTGCCGAGCGCGCTGAGCGCGATCGCGAAGCCCGCGAACCCGACCACCATCATGGCGATGGCGCCGAAGAGGCACCCGAACGGCGAGAGAAGGAATCGAAGGCAGCCCATGGTCGTGGATCCTCGTGCAGCGGTGCGGTCGGCGGCGCTGTATCGCGCGCAGCGTTGCTTGGTGCGAATGTCCCGGAGTCAGGCGTGGTGCATGGATGCAAGCCAGTGCTCGATGGCCAGCGATGCGCGAAAGCCGAGCAGCGCCTCGGCGCGGCGCGTGACGGCAACGCTGTCGCGCACCTCGCCTGCGCGCGCAGGCTGATGGAGAATGGAGACGGGCTTGCCGAGCGCACGGCCGATCAGCGTGGCAAGCTCCAGCACGCTCGTCGCGCGGCCTGTGCCGATGTTCACGACCTCGCCCGCGAGCGCCGCCGGCACCTTGATCGCTGCGACGATGGCACGGGCCGTGTCGGTGACGTGCACGAAGTCACGGGTCTGGTGGCCGTCGCCGTAGATGGTCACCGGCTGCCCCGCCGCGATGCGCGCGCTGAAGCGCGCGATGACCGCCGCGTACGCGCTGTTGGGATCCTGGCGCGGCCCGTAGACGTTGAAGAAGCGCAGCGAGACGGAATCGCCCGCGCCCGATCGCGCGTACTCGCGCACGAGCTCCTCGCCCGCGACCTTGGTCGCTGCGTAGGGGGACATCGGGCGCGGCTCCATCCCTTCGTCGTGCGGCGCCGCGTGGTCGCCGTACGCGCTGGAGCTCGCGGCGAACACGATCCGACGCACGCCCGCTCCCGCTGCAGCAGCGAGAAGGGCGCGGGTGCCGTCGACGTTCACGCGGCGGTAGGTCTCCGCCGCCGTGATGCTCTCGGCGACCGAGCTCCGCGCCGCAAGGTGCACGACATCGCGGACGTCGCGCATGGCACGCGTGAGCGCATCGGGCGACTCGATCGAGCCTTCGGCGACCTCGATGTCGCGCCAGATGGAGGCGAGGTTCGCAGCGTTTCCCGTGCTGAAGTCGTCGAGGACGCGTACGCGGAGCCCCGCGGCGAGGAGCGCCTCGCAGGCATGCGAGCCGATGAAGCCCGCGCCTCCCGTGACGAGCACGCGTGGCGTGCCGTCGGCCTTCACGCGAGCACTCCCGTCGCGATTCGCGCGGCGAGCACTTCGAGCGCAGCGTGGATGCCGCGCGCGCTCGTCGCGGCGTCGAGGGAGGGGCCGCCGCGTTGCGCCGCCTGCTCGGGCAGCTGCGGGACGTGGATGAAGCCGCTCAGCGCGGGATGCGCGCCATCGAGCAGGCGGAACATGAGCTCATTGCACAGGAAGGTGCCCGCACTCAGCGAGAGCGCCGCCGCCACGCCGGACGCCTCGCACGCGGAGTGCATCTCCCGGATCGGCAGGCGCGCGAAGTATGCGTCGGGTGCGCCGTCGATCACCGGCGCGTCGCTGAGCTGCACGCCTGCGTTGTCGGCGATGCGTGCGTCACGCAGATTCACTGCGACGCGCTCGAAGTGGATGCGGTCCGCACGCGCGTTCTCTCCGAGCGAAACGACGGCATCGGGAGCGAGCTCGTCGAGCAGCGGCGCAAGGCGGTCCCAGGCACTGCCCGCTTCGGTGCCCGTGACCACGGGAAGCGTGATGAACGCGCGTGCCCCGAGCGCGCAGGGCATGGATGCGAGCAGTCGCGCGATCTCGACGGTTGGATTGACCGGGCTTCCACCGAATGGCTCGAAGCTCGTCACGAGGATGAGCGGGCGCGCCGCACTCACTCGCCGATGTCCTCGGCCCAGAGATCGGGCTTCTCGCGCTTCATGCGCTCCATGAGCGCGATGCAGCGGGGATCCTGCACGACCACGAGTTCGGCGCCGTTCGACGCCATCCACTCCTCGGCGCCCATGAACGTGCGGTTCTCGCCGATCACGACGCGGGGGATCCTGAACAGGATCGCCGTGCCCGAGCACATGCAGCAGGGCGAGAGCGTCGAGACGAGCGTGAGCGACCGCCAGTCGCGGCGGCGCCCCGCGCGGCGGATGCAGTCGACCTCCGCATGCGCGGTCGGGTCGCCCGACTGGACGCGCTGGTTGTGGCCCGCCGCGACGACGTTGCCTCGCGCGTCGAGGAGCGAGCTGCCGATGGGGATGCCCCCCTCGCGCCAGCCCTTCTCTGCCATCT
>JBIIRG010000061.1:0-14056 GCA_044341665.1 Phycisphaerales bacterium
TCCGCCCAAGGTGCGCTGCGGTCGCAACTTCCACGCGGTCCGCCGCGCGGGAGTACATCTGCAGGGCGCCGGACGGACTGCGGCTGGTCGAGGTCGCGGGGGTGTCAAAGCCCAGGCCCTGGGAAACCGGCGACGGGACGCGCCCTGAAACGAGCGCCTTGGCTGGGGATGCGCCCTCGACGGGGGGGCGGATGGCCGCGCCCGCGCGCTGCGTGAACGGCTGCGTCGTGGGCTGCTGCTGCGGTCGAAGCGGCTTGACGCCGTAGGCGGCCGCCACGTGAAACGGGATGGGACGGGTCGAATCCATTCGCGGGGGTGACTATACAGGTCGCGCGCGGAGTCACTCGCCGTCACGATCGGCGCACCGCAAGTCGGGCTGTTTCGTCGGCAGGAATTGCCCGCGAACGCCACTTCTCAGACCCGACGCGCACGCGCGGCGCGCAGGCTCAGGCGTCGCTCAGTCCGTCGACCCTGCGATCGAGCTCCGTCGCCTCCATGTCGCGGCGGATCTCCTCCCATCGCGCGGGATCGTCGGAGGCGTCCAGCAGGAACTCGATGGTCTCGCGCGCCAGCGCGACCGCCGCGCGATCCTCGGCCGGAAGCTTGGTGATGAGGGCGTTGAGCCGCTCGACGAGTTCGTCGTAGCGAGCCACCTCGCGAAGCTGCGTGCGTTCGTCCGAGCGCTCGAAGCCTTCGCGCCGCAGGTGCGAGAGGATCACGCCCGTCGAGTACAGGAGCTGCCTGTCGTCTGCATCGAGGGAGATGAGTTGCGTCGGCTGCCGGCTCGATCGCGCTTGCTCGGCGTCGTTTCCGCTGAAGCTCACCGCAAGCAGCGCCGCGCCCGCGAGCACCGCAGCGATCGCAGCCGGGCGCAGCCAGCCCCGTCGGGTGGGCGTCGCGGCGACCGGCGCGCTCGAGCCGATGGCGGCCAGCACCTTCGCCTGCATGGCGCCGACATCGACGGAGTCGCCATCGACCTCGCGCGCGGCGTCCTCGAGGTCGAGCGTGAACTTCTCGCCAAGCGACGCATCGAGCGCCTCGGCGCGCTCGACGAGGCGGCGGCACGGGCCGCAGCCCACGATGTGCGCGTCGGCGCGCAGCCGCTCGTCTCGCGTGAGCTCGTCGTCGAGGTACGCGGAAAGGCTCGCCTTCAGCTCGTTGCACGCGAGCGGCGTGACGGCGCGGTGTTCATGCGAATCGGACATGGGTCGTTCCTTCCTGCTCAGCGCGTCGCGTCGCGGAAACGGTGGATGTTGAAGTCGCTCGGTCGGCCCGCGGCGACGTCCTCATGCTCGCCGAGTTCCTCGAGGAGCGCGAGTCGCGCGCGGTTCAGGCGGCTCATCACGGTGCCGATCGGTACGCCGAGATGCTGCGCGATCGCCTCGTAGGAGAGACCTTCGTTGACGCGCAGCATGATCATGGCGCGCTTGTCGGGATCGAGCCGTTCCAGCGCGGCGGTCACGCGCGAGAGGTCCTCGCGGCGCGTGAGCTCCTCGCCGGGGCGTTCGGCGCGCACGTCGCGCGCTGTGCCCGATTCATCGATGAGCATCCATGTGCGGCGCTTGCGCCGGATCGCAGAGATCGACAAGTTGGTCACGGTCGTGCGCATCCAGCTCGAGATCGCGGGCTCGCCCGCGTCGGGCGGCGACTTCCAGATGCGGATCCACGCCTCCTGCACGATCTCCTCCGCCCGGTGCCGATCGTGGCAGATGCCGAACGAGACCTGCACGAGGCCTGGCGTGAGTCGCTCGATCCAGTGCTTGAGGACGCGTTCCGAGAAGGGCTGTCCCATGACGCTCTCCGTTCTGTCGCTTCAGCTCTCATCGCGTGGCGTGATGCGGACCAAGGTCCGCGCCGCGTTCGCGCGGCCGGCGATCGACGCGTGCCGGGTCGGGGACATTCCCAATCCCGGTGGGCAATGCGCCGCCCAGCCGCCGCGATGCTCAGGTCGCATTCCGTCCGAACAACTTCGCATCTTCCTGGCGCGGGCGGCCTCTGTCGTCGAGGTCGGGGTCGATATCGATCGTCTGCGGCACGTCCGACACGCCGGGAAAGGGTCGGCCCTCGGGCCCCAGCAGGGGAAGTGCGGCTGGTAACTCGTTGCTCCACCAGAGGTTCGGTCCGAGGCGGAGCCCTTGGTCTGTGGCGCCTTCCACCAGTGAGGAGAAGCGCTCGAGGGTGCCCGGCTCCCACGCCACCAGGTTGTCGAAGAAGCGCAGCTCGGCCGGCGGGCGTTCCTTTGGCACCCGCACGAAGCGGAAGATCTCATCGCGCGGGTCGAGGAACGTCGAGTTGCTCACGCGCACCCCGGAGCAACTTCCGAGCTCGAACATGCGCGCGGCGCTGCGCGCCATCACGTTGGCGAAGGTCACATCGCGCACGCGGGCGCGCGCTGGTGAGGCCACGGCCGGCTCGGCGGAGGCGGGTGGCGTGGCGGGCGGCGCGCTGCGCGTTGGCGGCGTCGCCCCTGCGGGCTGCGGGCCGCGCGCGGGTTCAGGAAGCCTGATCGGCGCCACGCGCTCGCCTTCCTTGGGCGCATCCTTGACGCCGATCGAGAGCGCGGTGGCGAAGGGGCCGCCGATCCAGAGGTCATCGAAGGCGAGTTCGTCGCAGTCGCCAAGGAGCAGCACGCCAGCCTCTCCCTCGCGGGCGTTCCGCACCTGCACGCGCTGCACGGTGAGCCGCGTGGCGTTCTCGATGCGCATCGCCGAGCCCTTGCAGTTCTCGAAGCGGCTGCGCCGCACGGTGACGTCGCTCGCGCCGAGGATGAGCAGCCCCGACTCCTCGACCAGGCCCTCGACCGACACCACGAGCGTGTCGAGGATCTCGATGTTGCCTGAGGTTCCCGCGGGAGTCCCCGGCGCGGTCGACTCGATGACAATCCCTGCGCGTCGCGCGTTGCGAATGACGATGCGCTCGATGCGGACGTGCTGGCAGTCGACGAGCTTGAGCCCCTCGCGCTCCGGGGCGATCTCGGCGAGCTTGTTCCGCTCGCGCGAGCGGATCACGATCGGGTGCTGCGCGGTCCCGCGGAGCCCCGTGAGCGTCACGGCGCGATGGAGCCCCTCCAGCAGCACGATCTCGTCGCCTGCGGCGGCGGTGGTCGCGAGCGACTCCCAGGAATCGCCCGCCTTCACCTCGATCACGCGGGGCTCGCGCGCTGCGGCATCCTGCGTGGGACCGCGCGGCGCGAGATCACCGGCGGCGACAGCGCCCCCCGCAAGCAGCGCGGCGGCGAGCAGGGCAGGAGGGACGAGTTGCGGACGGCGGTGGATCATGGAGCGTGTGGCTCGGCGGCCGCGGGAACGGGCCAGCGTTGCCTCCGATTGTTCCGTCACGCGAGCGCGCGGTCGAGCGGCGATGCACAGATGAAGCGCAGAATGTGCGTCCCGGCGCGCGCGTGCACGGTGCCCGGCTCGATCCGCGCGGCGCGCAGCACCGTGGCTCCTGCCTCGGCGTGCACCGTGTCGGATGCGGTCCGCCACGTCGCGTGGCCCGCCGTGGTCATCCAGACCTCCGGGACGCCCGTGGGCTCGAGCTCGAACGATGCGTCTCGCGCGCACTCCATCGACTCGACCGTGAAGAACGCCGAGCGGCACAAGCGTCGCGTCGTCACGCCGCCGACATCCCATCGCGGGGCGTCGTCGGCGCGCACGAAGGCGGCCACCCCGTCGTCCTGCTCACGGCCGAACTTCATGCACTCCCACGCCTCGGCGAGGTGCAGCGGCCGGGCGGGGTCGTTGCGATCCCAGTCCCAGACGCGGAAGGTCGTGTCGCTCGGCGTCTGGACCTCGGCGGCGAGGATGCCGCCGCCGAGCGCGTGGCACACGCCGCTCGGGAGATACACGCAGTCCCCGGGCGCCACCTCGAAGCTCGTGATGTGCTCGAGCGCACGCCCCGCGGCGAGCGCCGCAGCGAACTCCTCGCGCGTGACGCGCGGGTCGATGCCGCGGTAGACGCGGGCGCGCGGTGTGCACTGGACGACGATCCACGCCTCGGTCTTGAGGTGCGCGCTCGGGTGCAGCGCCGCGTATCGCGCGTCGGGATGGACCTGCAGCGACAGGTTCTCTGCAGCGTCGAGGTACTTGACGAGAAGTGGGAAGGCGCCGTCTGGCGCCGGCGTGGCGAGGCCGAGCAGTTCGTCGCGGCGCGATGCGCGAAGCTCGCGCATCTTGAGGCCAGCGAGCGGTCCGCAGGCAACCCGAGACTGACCGTCGGCGATGTCGTCCGGGAGATCAGCGAGCTCCCATGTCTCGCCCACGCGCTGGTTCGCAAGCGCGGGCTTGCCAAGCGACCTCAGCCGGTCGGCCCCCCAGGAGCGGGCCTTGGCGACCGGGACGAATCGAAGCGGCGGAAGCATCGTGTCGCTCAGATCGCCATGCCCGTGATCTTGGCCTCGAACACGAGCTTGCCGCGCACGAGACCCTGCACCTTGGAGATGAACCGACGCGAATTCGCGTCGATCTCCTCGGCCAGGATCACGAAGGCGTCGCCTGGCACGACCTGGCCACGGAAGACGGCCTCGTCGCAGCGCAGGAATCCGAGGAATCCGAGGTGCTTGTAGCGGTGACGGAACTGCCAGCTCGCGCACTGCGCGCTCGCCTCGATCATGAGCACGCCGGGGTAGAGGGGCCGCCCCTTGATGTGGTGGTCCACCCAGAACTCGTCGTGGCGCACATCCTTGATGCCCACGCACTTCTTGTAGTCCTCGTTCGCCCAGACAATGCGGTCGCACTGCCTCATCGGCCCCGTCTGCGGCAGGAACTGGTCAAGGCATGCGCTGTCGCAGATGGTCTGCGAGAGGTCGATCGCCGAAATGTCGAAGAGGGTTGCGCTCGCCACGGCCGTGCAGCGGGTCAGTCCCCGCCTTCCTCCGTGCCGCGCATCTCGAGAACGCGCTGGCGGATCTGCTGGGCGACGTCCTTGATGTCCTGCATCGACTTGCGGACGCGCGTTCCAGCGGCCTTGTTGCCACCGGTCGCCTTCTTCATGTCTTCCTCGACCTCGCGGACGAGACGGCAGAGGGTTTCGTAGAGATCCATGGATGCCTCCGAAGTTCGCTGGCGGAGCGTTCTGGCAGCGACCGCGGCACGCGCCGCAGGTCCGATCACTCTTCCCGAGCGCGGCTAAGGTAGCGGCAACGGGGCACGAAGTGTCTTCACAATCCCCAGGACCGAGCGGAATTGGGGGTGCGCTGCGTCGCCGAGAAGCTCGTAGGCGGCCCCCAGTACGCCCGACGGCGTGGCGCCCGCGCGTTCCATGCGGCGGAAGGCGGGAGGGATCTGGTCAGGTCGACCCGCCGAGATCGCGTCGGTGAGCAGGAATGGCTGCCGCCCGGTGGCGAGCAGGTCGAGCACGGTCTGCTGCACGCACACGTGCGCCTCGACGCCGCAGATGAGGACGTCGTCGCAGCGGCGCGCCGACAGCAGCGCGTCGACTTCCGGTGTGAGCGCGCTGAAGCGTGTCTTCTCGAAGACGCGGGCATGGCCCTGCGCCGCGGCCGCGATGTCGGGGGCGCTGTGTCCGAGCCCCTTGGTGTACTGCTCGGTGACGATCGCAGGCAGTCCGATCGACCGCGCGAGCTCGAGCGCCGCCGCGCAGTTCGCGACCACGCGCTCGCCGTCGAAGATCGTCGGTAGGAGCTTCTCCTGGACATCGATGACCAGAAGAGCGGTCCGTTCGAGCGAGAGTCGGGGAATCGGCATCCATTCAGACTAGCATGGACGACCCCTGCGGCGTCGGACGCTCCGCCATCGCAGGTCGGCCAGACACGAGCCAGGAGCAGCCATGACGGATGGACAGCAGCCAGCGCAGCAGGAAACGAACATGACCCCCGAACAGCGCGCGCAGGCAGACGCCACGCTGCTGGGCCAGTTCAACGACTCGGTGCGCCAGTCGCAGGAGATGCTCGCGAAGAACGGCTCGCCCGCCGACAAGGCGCGCGACATCGCCTTCGCGCGGTCGCTGCTGTTTCTTCCCGCGTGGCACGTGGTCGCGTGCATCGTGATGGAAGACGGCAAGCCGCAGCCGAAGCGCCTGGCCATGATCGAGGTGCGCGACGCGCAGGGCCAGCCGTGCCCGAGCCTCGCGGTGTTCACGACGCTCACGCTCGCGGCGCTCGAGATGCCGCGCATGCAGATTCCGATCGAGGGCGGAAGCTGGGCGGCGCTGTCGATCCCGCTCGAGAGCGTGATCGACTGGGTCGATTCGATGAAGATCCCCGCGGTGTCGGTGGTGACGCAGAACGGGACGATGACGCCCGCGTGCGTGCTTGGCCTCGATTTCCTCAAGTGGGTGGCCACGGTCGAGGCGGAGAGCCGCAAGAAGGTGATGGGCGCGTGATGCCGCGCTAGACGCGGAGCTCCGCCTTCACGCCGAGGCGCGCCGCGTAGCGCGCGCGGATCGGCTCGACCACGGTGGCGATGAATCGGTCGGTCTGCTCGGGCGCGCGGCCCACGAAGCTCGCGGGATCAAGCGCGCCGTCGAGGTCGACGGTGGCGAAGAATGGATCGCGCTTGAGGCGCGCCATGAGGTCGTTGGGGCGCCCGAAGCGCTTCACCTCCTCGGCGGCGGCCATCGAGTGGACGCGGATGACCTCGTGCGCCTCCTGGCGGTCGGCGCCGGCCCTGGTCGCTGCGAGCATGATGTTCTCGCTCGCCATGAAGGGAAGCTCGGCCGCGAGGTTGGCGGTCACGGTCGCCTCCCAGACCACGAGGCCCTCGGCGACGTTCGACATGATGTCGAGCGCGCCGTCGAGCGCGAGGAACGCCTCGGGCAGCACCAGTCGGCGGTTCGACGAGTCGTCGAGCGTGCGCTCGAGCCACTGCGTCGCGTGCGTCTGGAGCGGGTCGTTGACGAGGCCCATCACGAAGCGCGCGAGCCCGCAGGCGCGCTCGCAACGCATGGGATTGCGCTTGTAGGCCATGGCCGACGAGCCGATCTGGTCCTTCTCGAACGGCTCCTCGATTTCCTTGCGGTTGGCGAGGAGGCGGATGTCGGTGGCGCACTTGTGGACGGCGCTCGCGGCGATCGCGAGCGCCGACACGATCTGCGCGTCGACGAGGCGCGGGTAGGTCTGGCCGCAGACCGCGAGGAGGCGGTCCTTGGGCCAGCCGAGCTTCTCGGCGAACTTCGCCTCGAGGAGGTCGACCTTGGCGGGATCGCCGTCGAGGAGGCCGAGGTAGGACGCCTGCGTGCCGGTCGCGCCGCGCAGTCCGCGAAGGCGGAGGGAGTGCGCCGCGAACTCGACCTGCTCGAGCGCGATCGCGAGGTCCTGCGCCCACAGCGTGGCGCGCTTGCCGACCGTGGTGGGCTGCGCAGGCTGGAAGTGCGTGAAGCCGAGCGTGGGGAGCGCGCGGTGCCGGGCCGCGAACGTGCCCAGGCGGTCGATGGCGCGCGCGAGCTTGCCCGCGATGAGCGTCAGTGCGTCGCGCAGGATGAGCGTGTCGCCGTTGCAGACGACGTCCTGGCTCGTCGCGCCGAAGTGGATGATGGCGCGTGCCGCGGGTGCGGCGTCTCCGAGGGTGTGGACGTGGGCCATCACATCGTGGCGCAGGCGGGCCTCGTGCTCTGCGGCGGCGGCGAAGTCGATGTCGTCGAGATGCGCGCGGATCGCGTCGACCTGCGCGCGCGTGACAGGCATGCCGAGCTCGTGCTGGCTCTCGGCGAGCGCGAGCCAGATGCGGCGCCAGGTGGAGAACTTGCGCTGCTCGCTCCAGAGCGTGCGCATCTCGCGGCTGGCGTTGCGCGTTTCAAGCGGCGAGCGGTAGCCCGCGTGGGTGGCGTCGGTGGTCATGGCGTTGTCTCGGCGGCGGGGCGGGGCTGCTTCTGCAGGACCTTGTTCTCGGTGCCCGCACGGATGCGCGCGATGTTCGAGCGGTGCTTGAACACGACGAACACGGCGATGAGGGCGCTCGCGGCGAGGAATGGTACGGTCGCGCGCACGCCTTCCGCGCCGCCCTGCATGAGTGCCGCGACGAGGACGGCGCACGGAACCGATACGGCCGCCACCATCGACGCGAGGCTGACCATTCGGAAGAGAAGGACGAGGACGACCCAGAGCACGAGCGCGAGGAGCGCGGGCACCGTGAGCACGGGCCACATCGCTGCGAGCGCGCCGAACCCCGTGGCGACGCCCTTGCCGCCCTTGAAGCCGATCCAGGGTGAAAGCGTGTGCCCGACGATGCCGGCGGCGGCCACCGCGAGCCAGCACCAGGCGGTGTCGATCGAAAGCGTTCCGGGCGCCGCACCGAGGGCCCCGAGCAGCGCGCCCGCGCCGAGCACGGGCAGGGCGCCCTTGATGGCGTCGATCGCGAAGCAGGCGATGCCCCAGGGGCGTCCGAGCGTTCGTCCGAGGTTGGTGGCGCCGTAGTTGCGGCTGCCGACGGCGCCGAGGTCGACGCCTCGGGTGCGAGCGAGCAGGTGTGCGGTGGGAAAGCTGCCGACGAGGTACGCGGCGATCGGGAGCACCGCCCACAGCATGGGGGACGGCGCTGAAGGGGACGTCGCCAGGAGAAGCGGCATGGGGCGCGGATGATACGGAAAGCGCCGCGGACGATCGCTTGCCGGTTATTCGCCGCGCCAGAGCGCGATCCCGTGCTTCTGCCTGTGCCAGCGACCCGTGGCGCGGCGGACTTCGGCGGCGATCGCGAGCAGGATCGCCTGCGGCACATCGGCCGTGAGCTCGATGTGGTCGTCGTGCACGACGACGCCCGGTGCCGTGATGCCGTGATGCTCCGCGGTCTCCTCGGCGCAGGCGCGAAGCAGCGCCGCGAGCGCGGGGTCGGCGAGCGAGGTCGGGTGGGCGGCGTGCAGCGTGACGGTGGGCATGGGTTCCGTCGGGTGCGGTTGCAGGCGGCGCGGCGGCTACTGCCGGTCGAACAGCAGCATCGTGATCGTGATGAGCTGCAGCATCGCGGCGGCAGCCGACCATCGGACGAAGTTGTCGAGGTCGGCGAGGTTGAGGAACGCGACGCCCACCACGAGGATCGCCACGAGCTGCAGGCCCATGGCCGCGAGGCGCATCGCACTCGACTCGGCGCGCCGCAGGCGGAGTGCGCGGACTTCCTCGGTCAGTTCCGCAAGGCCGCGGCGCAGCCGCTCGCTGTCGCGCTCGCGGCGCAAGCGGCGCGTGGCCGTGCGCGCAGGAACCGCGGTGCGGGCCGACGCGATCGAGGCGGTCGTTTCATCGCGGTGCCGCAGCACGATCTCCACGGCCTCCGCAAGCGTGGCGGCGGAGTAGTCGGCGGCGGCGTCGGCAATGCGCGACTTGTCGCGCGACACGAGGATGGTGCGCAATCCCGCCGTGCGGCCGGCCGCGACGTCGCGCGGCGAATCGCCGATCAGCCACGAGCGCTCGAGCTCGAGCTCCATGTCCTGCGCGGCCTGCAGCAGCATGCCGGGGCGAGGCTTCCGCCAGGGGTGCTCGCGGGTGTACTCGGGAATGATGCCCTTCGGGTGGAAGGGGCAGTAGTAGAAGCGCTCGATGGTGCGCTTGAGCCCGGTCTGCTGGTCGACGAGCTCGGACAGCTTGGAATGCACCGCGTCGACGTCGTTCTCGCTGAAGCGGCCGCGCGCGACGCCGCCCTGGTTGGTGGCGACCACGAGGCGGAATCCCGCATCGCGCAGCCTGCGCAGCGAGGGCGCCACGCCGTCGACGAGGGTCACACGGGCGGGGATGCCTGCGTTGGCGTCATCGGGCACGAGCGTGCCGTCTCGATCGAGGAAGATCGCGGGATCCATCGTTCGTCCTGCCTCCGAATGCGCATCGGTTGCCCGAGAGTCGCCGCGAAACCGCTCCGCGGTGAGCCGACATCGTACCGCAGCCGAGCCGCGGCGCCTGTCACGCGACGGCGGTCACACGGCGGACCCCCATCCGGCGGACCTCACACGACGGCTGCGGGGATCGACTTGGCCACGATCGAGCCTGCGCCGTCGCCGAAGCTGGTTCCGATGGCGCGCGCCGCGGCGATCAGCGGGTGGTCGACGGGCACGAGGCGCTGCTTGCCGACCGTCTCGAAGAGGTCGATGTCGGAGAAGAGGTTGTTCTCGCGGACCACCATGCGATTGCGCTTGCCGCTTGCGAGCACGGCCATGGCGTGGAAGCCGAAGTTGGTGGCGAGGATGCGGTCTGCCGCGATGGGCGCGCCGCCGCGCTGCGTGTGGCCGAGCACGGTGGTGCGCGTCTCGATGCCGGTCAGGTCGGAGATCTCGGTCGCGACGAGGTTGCCGATGCCGCCGAAGCGGACCGGATCGGGGCTGGTCGGGTCGTATCGGCCGACCACCTGATGGCCGTTGGCCGGGCGCGCGCCCTCCGCGACGACCACGATCGCGAAGCCCGGGCCCCGCATGCGGCGCTCGATGTCGTCGGCGATCTTGCGGAGGTCGAAGGGCACCTCGGGAAGCAGGATCACGTCGGATCCGCTGGCGACGCCGGCGGTCAGCGCGATCCAGCCTGCGTTGCGGCCCATCACCTCGCACACCATCACGCGGTGGTGGCTGTCGGCCGTCGAATGCAGCCGGTCGAGCGCCTCGGTGGCGGTCGCGACCGCGGTCAGGAAGCCGAAGGTGATCTCGGTGCCCACGAGGTCGTTGTCGATGGTCTTCGGCACGCCGATCACGTTGATGCCTGCGGCTGCAATCGGCGCGGCGCACGCCATGGTGCCGTCGCCGCCGATCACGATGACCGCGTCGAGCCGCTCGCGCGCGATCGTGGTCAGGCACTTCTCGGTGACATCCTCCCAGATGAGCGTGCCGTCGGGCTTGCGGCCCGTGCAGTAGCGCGCCGGGTTGCACTTGTTGTTCGAGCCAAGGATGGTGCCGCCGCGCGTCAGGATGCCCGACACGTCCTTGATCCCGAGGGGGCGCACGCGGTGCTCGATGAGCCCCTGAAAGCCGTCCTCGATGCCCACGACCTCGATGCCGTACTGGAGGATCGCAGTCTTGGCGACCGCGCGGATGACCGCGTTGAGGCCGGGGCAGTCGCCGCCGCCAGTAAGGATGCCGAGTCGTCGGGTTGTGGGGGACATGGATGCAGTTTCGAGGGAGTCGGATGCGCGGCGTGACGTTCGCCGGAGCGCCGCGACGAGCGAGACAAGGTAGCGCAAAAAGCCGCGCGGACGGAGCGGAAACGCGACTCTTGGTAGGATTCCGCGCCTATGTCCGAGTCCATCCCGCAGGAATCCGTGCAGCTTTCCGAGTCCGAGATCGTCGCGTCGCGCCGCGCCAAGCTCAAGCGCTTCCGCGAGGAACTCGGGTTCGAGCCGTACGGCCAGCGCGTCGACGGCCTGCTGCCGCTCGCCGATGCCCGCGCGCGGTTCTCGGAGGACGCGCACGCCGCCTACGAGGCCGCTGCCAAGGAGGCGAAGGTCAGCGGCGGCACGGCCGCCGACGGCCGGGCGACGGTCAAGGTGGCCGGACGCGTGGTGCAGCACCGCGACATGGGCAAGCTCGTGTTCCTGTTCCTGCGCGACGCGTCGGGAGACCTGCAGGTGAGCGTGTCGAAGGCGGCGCTGGCCGCGAACGCGTTCGAGCTCGCCAAGGCCGCCGACTACGGCGACATCCTCGTGGCCGAGGGACCGATCGGCCGCACGCAGAAGGGCGAGGTGTGCGTGTGGGCCAACTCGCTGTCGATCGGCGCGAAGTCGCTGGCGGCGCCGCCCGAGAAGTGGCACGGCCTCAGCGATCCCGAGCTGCGCTACCGCCGCCGATACGTCGACATGTACGCGAACCCCGAGACCGCCAAGGTGTTCGCGATGCGGGCCCGCATCGTGTCGCGCATCCGCCGCTTCATGGATGCGCGCGGGTTCCTCGAGGTCGAGACGCCCGTGCTGCAGCCGGTCGCCGGTGGCGCGGCGGCGCGGCCGTTCACCACGCACCACAACGCGCTCGACATGCCGCTCTTCATGCGGATCGCGCCCGAGCTCTACCTCAAGCGCTGCATGGTGGGCGGCATGCGCAAGGTCTACGAGATCAACCGCAATTTCCGCAACGAGGGCATCGACCGCTCGCACAACCCCGAGTTCACCGCGATGGAGGTGTACGAGGCCTTCGGCGACTACGGCACGATGATGGAGCTGACCGAGAGCCTGATCCACGAGATCGCGGTGTCGATGGTTGCCGAGCGGCAGGCGGCGGGCCTGCGCGTCGATCCGAACGGCCCGAACGGAGGTCCCGTCCTGCCGTGGGGAGAGCTCGAGATCAACTACGCGAAGCCGTTCGTGCGCGTGCGCTTCGAGGAGCTGTTCCGCCGCGGCGTGGGCGTCGACATGCGCGACTTCGCGGCGGTGCGCGCCAAGGCGCGCGCCATCGGCATGCATCACGAGGCGAAGCTCGACGACTGGCTCGTGGTCAACGAGCTCTTCGAGGAACTGGCCGAGCCGCTCATCGATCCGTGCCGGCCGACCTTCGTCACCGACTATCCGAGCGCGGTCAGCCCGCTCACGCGCCCGAGCCGCACCGACCCCGCGCTGTGCGAGCGCTGGGACATCTTCATCGGCGGCATGGAGGTCGGGCCCGCGTACACCGAGCTCAACGACCCCGACATCCAGCTCGCCAAGTTCACCGAGCAGCTCAAGGGCGCCGATGACGAGGAATCCACCTTCCGCACGCTCGACGAGGACTTCATCGAGGCGCTGCGCGTGGGCATGCCGCCTGCGGGCGGTCTCGGCATCGGCATCGACCGGCTGGTCATGCTCATGACCGACAGCGTGTCGATCCGCGACGTCATCCTGTTCCCGCTCCTCAAGTCGATGGGCGCGGCGAGCGGGGCGCACGACGAGGCCGAGAGCGGCGGAAAGCAGGGCTGATGCGCGGCGCTTCCGCGGCGGGTCGCGTGATGCTGCGCATGCTCGTCGCGTGTGCGCTGCAGCTTGCGGCGACCGCCGCGGCGCGCGCCGACTGGGCGCTCGTCGAGGAGCACTTCCACGCGCTGTCCCTGGCGGGGCATCCCTGCGGGCGCTCGCATGAGCGCGTGGAGCGCGACGGCGACCGCGTGCGGACGCTGTCGCGCATCGAAATGCGCTTTGCGCGACTCGGGCAGGAGACGGTCATCGACCTCTCGAGCGAGTTCGTGGAGACCGCGCGCGGCGAGGCGATCGAGGCGACGGTGCGCCAGAAGGGCGCCGAGACGGTGCGCTACGTGTTCGAGACGCAGCGGCGCGCGCGCGTCGAGCGCGGCGCGGCGCGGGAGTTCCGCGAGCTCGCCGACGACGCGTGGCTCACGCCCCGCGAGGTCGCGGCGTTCGTGAAGGCGCGCGGATCGGCCGACGCTGGCGAGATCCGCTTCAGGACACTCGATGTCCAGTCGGGATTCGTGGTCGCCGAGGTCACGATGAAGCGGACGGGCGCCGCGACCCGCGACGTCGAGGGGCGCACGCTCACGCTTGCGCGCTACGAGGTGCGCAACAGTCTCCAGCCGATCGTGGCGAACGAGCTCTACGACGCGGACGGCATCCTGCACGAGAGCTCGACGCCGCTTGGCCTCGGGGAGCTCGTGTCGCGCCGCGCGTCGCGGGCGCAGGCCGACGAGGCGTTCGCGCGCGCGTCGTTCGACCTCCTCGCAGGGACCTTCGTCGAGGTGCCGCCGATCGCACGCTGGCGCGAGCGGCGCACGCTGCGCATCGAGATCGAGGCGACCGTCGCCGGGCTCGAGGAGCTCCCGAGCGTGGGTTCGCAGCGCTTCACGCGCCTCGACGCACGGCGCGCCACGATCGATGTCGATGTCGATGCGCGCAGCGCCGCTGCGGCGGAGGACGATGCCGACGCGCGCTGGCGCAAGCCGAACGAGTTCATCGACTCGGACAGCGAGCCCGTGCGTGCGCTGCTCGCCGATGCGCGTCTGGCAAAGGACACGAGTCGCGCGCAACGCGCGGAAGCGCTGCGCGCGCTGGTGGCGCGACACCTGCGGGCCAAGAACCTCGCGACGGCGTTTGGCGCGGCCAGCGAGGCCGCCCGCACGCGCAGCGGCGACTGCACCGAGCATGCGGTGCTCCTCGCGGCGCTGCTTCGCGCCGAGGGCATTCCCTCGCGCGTGGCCAGCGGACTGGTCTACGTGCCG
>JBIIRG010000235.1:0-4471 GCA_044341665.1 Phycisphaerales bacterium
GCGGGCGACGGCACCGGGCTGCCCAGCCTCGTGTGCGACGGCGCGCTCACCCTCGACGAGATCGAGCGGCGGTCGATCGTCGCCACCCTCGAGCGCTTCCGCGGCCATCGCCAGAAGAGCGCCAAGGCGCTCGGGATCGGCGTCCGAACCCTCGGGCTCAAGCTCAAGAAGTGGAAGGAAGACGCCCTCGTTCCGCAGGAGCTCTGAACGCCATGATCGACGGATTGCTCGGCCAGACATCGCTTCCCGCCCTCGAGCGGTCGCTCCAGTTCATGTCGGCGCGGCAGAAGCTCCTCATTGGCAACCTCGCCAATGCCGAGACGCCTGGATTTCGCCCCGTCGACGTCGATCCGCGTGCCTTCCAGGCGGCGCTGCGCGACTCGATCGAGCAGCGGGCGCTCGACCAGGATGGCCGCCTGACCCTCGACGACGGCGCGCCCGTGGCCTTCAGCCACGCGGGGGTCGAGCTCAAGCCCGAGGTGCTCGCCGACAACATCCTCTTCCACGACGGCAACGACCGCAGCGTGGAACGGCTTCTGCAGCGGGTGACGGAGAACGTGTACGCCTTTCGCGCCGCGTCGCAGCTCCTGCGCGGCCAGTTCGAGACCATCAACGCCGCCATCCGCGAGCGGCCGTAAGCAGGACCACGCCATGTTCGGCATGCTCGACATCTCCACGTCGGCCCTGGTGGCGCAGCGCACGCGCCTCGACGCCATCGCGGCCAACCTCGCCAATGCCGACGTCAAGGTCGACCCCGCGTCGCGCGACGCGTTCTCGGAGCGCGTGGTGGAGTTTGCCGCGGGCGACCCGGCCAGCGGCGACCCCCGCGGCGTGCACGTGGCCGCCATCACGCCGCGCCGCGACTTCCGTTCGGTGTACGCGCCCACCGATCCGAAGGCCGACAAGGACGGCTACGTCTGGTACCCCAACATCGACCCCGTGACCCAGCAGGCCAACGCCATGATGGCCAGCCGCGCCTACGACGCCAATCTTGCAGCCATCGAGGCGACCAAGGCGATGTTCGAGGCCTCGCTGCGGATCATCGCCTGAGCCGCTGGCACGCCGTATGCTGAAGGCTGACCGAGGAACGAGCCCGCCATGATCGACCCGCTTGGCATTGTCTCACGCGTGAACGCCCAGTCGGCCGCCACCCCGCGGCCGCAGCAGCCGGCGAGCGGTGTCGACTTCAAGCAGGAGCTGCTCGACGAGCTCCGCAAGGTCAGCGAGATGCAGCAGGATGCCTCCAAGGCGACCAACGACCTCCTGACCGGCCAGCGCGACGACATCGAGGGCGTCCTGATCGCCACCCAGAAGGCCGACTCCGCGTTCCGCATGCTCGTGGCCTTGCAGAACAAGGTCGTGGGGGCCTACGACGAGGTCCGGAACATCCGCGTCTGATCGGCGGATCCTGCCTGATCGACGCCGCACGCCCGGCGAGAACTGCCGCTCCGGCGCGCAAACCTTGCGGGGCGAAACACATTCCTGCCGATGAGGCTTCTCTGACTGCGTGCCGCCAGGATGGCGGTGTGACGCAACGGCATGGAGGCCACGCGTGCAGGCACTTCGCAACGCGCTCGAACTGATCCGCACCCGCATGGCGGGATTGCCCGCGTCGGCAAAGCTGCTCGCAGGCAGCCTCGTCATCATCCTCGCGCTGGGGCTCTTTCTCGTGGCGCAGTGGAGCGCGCGCACCGACGCGGTGCCCTTCGCCATCACCCCCACGGCCTACGAGGACGCGCGCACGTTCCTGGCCAACCGAGGCGTGCAGTACGAGGAGAAGGACGGGCAGCTGCTCGTTCCCGCCGAGAAGCACTCCGGGCTGCTCGCAGACTTCGCGCAGTCGGGCGGCGCCGCCGAGCTCAACATCGGCGACCTGGTGCCGAGCGATCCGTTCGCGCCCGAGAGCGAGCGCGGCCGCCGGCACCTCTTTGCGGTGCAGACCGTGCTCTCCAAGGTCATCGGTGGCTTTCGCAACGTCAAGTCGGCGACCGTGATCATCTCGCCCAAGTCGACCGCGCCGCTCGGCTCGATGCGCAACGCGCAGACGGCGAGCGTGACGGTGTCGATGCGCTCGGGCCGCCTGTCGCAGGAGCAGGTCGACGCGATCGCGGCCATGGTCGCCGGCACGCAGGCGGGCATGAAGGTCGAGAACGTGTCGATCACGGACGGCGGCGTCTGCAAGGCGACCGGCTCCGAGGGCATCGCCGCCGGCAACAACCTCGCCCAGAAGGAGAAGGTCGAGAAGTCGGTGGAGGAGAGCATCGCCACCGCGCTCGGCATTCCCGGCGCGCGCATCGCGGTCAACGCGCAGGTGGTCACCACCGAGCGCACCAGCACCACCACCGAGTTCAAGGAGGGCGTGGTCGCCCCCATCAGCGAGGTCAGCTCGACGAGCGAGTCGAAGGGCGCCACGCAGGCCCGCGAGCCAGGCGTCGTGCCCAACACGGGGCTCTCGCTCGCGAGCGCCAATCCGCCGTCGGGCGGCCAGAGCGCCGTCGAGCGCAGCGAGAGCAAGTACCGCGCCGAGATCCCCGCCACGCGCCGCACCGAGATCGACCCGACCGGCTACGCCGCCAAGATCGACGCCAGCGTGACGATCCCGTGGAGCTACTTCGTGCAGGTGTGGCGCATCAAGAACCCCGCCGCCGAAGGCGGGGAGGCGACGCAGCCCGACGAGGCGGCCGTGCTCGCGGTCCGCGACGACGAGCTTGTGCGCATCAAGCGGCTCGTCGAGCCGCTCGTCTCGACCGATGTCGTCGAGGGCTCCAAGCGCGGGACCGTGGAGGTCGGCTGGTTCTACGACTTCGACCAGGTCCCGGCGCAGGCGTCGATGGCGGCCGGGCTCGGCGAGCTCGTGCTCGGCGGCGACGGCGGAGGCATGGGCGGCGGCGGGCTCATCAAGCCGATCGGGCTTGGCGTCCTGGCGATCGTCAGCCTGCTGTTCATGTTCAACATCGCCAAGAAGGCCTCGGTGCGCGAGGACCTGCCGACCGCCGAGGAACTCGCCGGCGTGCCGCCCAAGCTCGAGTCGGACGACGCCGAGATCGTGGGCGAGGCCGACGAGGCGACGCCCGCCCTCGAGGGCATGGAGCTCGACGACGACAGCCTGCGCCGCGCGCAGATGCTCGAGCAGCTCAACGAACTCGCGCAGCGCGACCCCGCCGAGATCGCGGGAATCCTGCGGCGCTGGATGCGCACGAACGCCTGACCTCCCGGGCCGAGACCCACCACGGAACGACGCATGGCCTACCGACCCGGCATGAAGCTCCCCAAGTCCGCCGACGAGCTCGACGGCACCATGAAGAGCGCGATCCTGCTGCTCCTGCTCGACGCCGACAGCGCGGGCAAGCTCCTCAAGGAGATGCCCACCGAGCTCGTGGAGGAAGTCACGCGCGCGCTCGCAGCGCTCGGCGATGTGCCGACCGAGCTCGGCCAGCAGGTGATCAGCGAGTTCTACTCGCTGGCGATGGCGCAGGGCTACGTGCGCGAGGGCGGCCTCGACTACGCGCGCAGCCTGCTCAAGAACTCGCTCGACCCGAAGACCGCCGAGAAGGTCATCCAGCAGATCCAGACCCAGGTGCAGCGCACGCCGTTCTCGTTCCTGCAGAAGGCCGAGAGCGAGAACCTCCTGACCTTCATCCAGGAGGAGCACCCGCAGACGATCGCGCTCATCGTGAGCCATCTCCCGCACCACAAGGCGAGCGAGATCCTCATCGGCCTGCCGCAGCAGAAGCAGATCGAGGTCGTCCGCCGCGTGGCGAACATGGAGCAGACGAACCCCGAGGTCATCCGCGAGGTCGAGCTCGCGCTCGAGAGCCGGCTGTCGAACATGATCGGCACCTCGAGCGAGAAGGTCGGCGGCGTCGAGACCGTCGCCGAGATCCTCAATCTCGTCGACCGCTCGACGGAGCGCTCGATCATGCAGGGCGTCGAGAGCGAGGACCCCGACCTCGTCGAGGAGATCCGCCGGCGCATGTTCGTGTTCGAGGACATCAACAACGTCAACGACAAGGGCATCCAGGCGGTGCTCAAGGAAGTCGAGAACGACGAGCTCTGCCTCGCGCTCAAGACGGCGTCGGAAGGCCTCAAGAACAAGATCCTCGCCAACATGTCGTCGCGCGCAGCGGAGTCGATCCGCGAGGACATGGAGTTCATGGGGCCGGTGCGCATCAGCGACGTTGAGGCGGCGCAGCAGCGCATCGTCGACATCGTGCGCAGGCTCGAGGAGTCGGGCGACATCATCATCTCGGGCCGCGGTGGCGCGCAGGATGTCGTGGTCTGATCGCGGCGCAGGCCGGGACGGTGCCGAGTCATGGCTGTTCTCAAGCAGACATCCCCGCATGCGAGCGTCGCCGGCGGCGGCGTGTTCGACCTGAGCGACCTGCGCGGCGAGGCGGAGCGCGCGGTGGCGGCGGCGCGCGCCGAGGCTGCGCGCATCGTCGACGAGGCGCGGCGCGAGGCGGCGCGGCTG
>JBIIRG010000062.1:0-14024 GCA_044341665.1 Phycisphaerales bacterium
GCGCGCAGGAGTGCGGCGGGAAGGACCGCTGTCCGCCGCAGTGCCGGCTTCTTCGCGGTGCCGCATCGCTCGCCGCTTGCGCCGTCGAGAACAAGCACGCTCTCGCCGTTCACGAGCACCGTGGCCACGGCACCGGTCGCATGCGTGCAGGCGAGTTCAAGCGCGCACGGTGCGTCGAGCGCGAACGTCCTGCAGAACCACGTGGGTGCGGCGGGTGCATCGCGTGGCGCAGCGGGTTGCTTGCGCGGCGCCACCTGCGCAGCGGCCCAGCTTGCCGGCGGCGCAACGCGCGCAAAGGCCCATGTGGCGCTCAGCGCACCGCAGACATCGAGGAACCTGACATCCGCAAGCACGCGCTTGAGCGTCCGCGCATCGAGCTCGACGCGCGGGTCGAGATCGAGGAGCAGTTCGTTCTCGCCGGGCTCGAGCTTGATCGCCCGGCCCTTGGGCGGCTTCTCGCCCTTTGCGAGCGCCTTTGGCCGCATGGGAGACAGCTGCGCGCCGTCGAGAAGCGCCCAGTTCGCTCCAGGCCCACCTTCGCCGCGCACGAGCGTTCCGTTGAGCCGCACGGCGTGTCCCGAGGCTGCGTGACCCTCCGCGAACCACCACGCAGGAAACTCGACGACCACCGCGCGGGTGCGTGCGGCGAACGTCCATCGCACCGTCTTGCGCGGCGGCGCATCGTCGCGCGCCTCGTACCCCCAGGCAAAGCAGCCGAGGTGCGTGGCATCGAACCGCGGCAGGTCGACGATCGCACCCTTCACGCCCTTCAGGACCGCGACCTCGAGCATGGGGCCGACGATGCCGGCACGCTCGTCGAGGTGCCCGCCCGCAGCCGACGCGAAATCGGCCCGGATCTCCGACACGCACACGATTCCCTGCGGCTTGCGCGCCATGCGCGTGGTGCGCGCGTTCCCGCGACCTGCGCACCAGATGTCGTGACCCTTCTTCTTCGGCGGCACCACGCACGCGCGGTAGTAGCCGTGCATCGACTGCACGCCGTATGCGCCAAGCGGCTGTGGCGCCGGCACGGCGGCGTAGCGCGCATGCGACCCGTCGATGAGCCCGGGCTCGTCGAGCATGCGTGGCGCGGAAAGCGAGACAGGACCGAGCGCCGCGCGATCGCGCGATGCAGGCACCGACTTCGCGCGCGATGCGACGCCATCGCGCGTGACGCGCGCCAGCAGCGCGCCGTCCGCACCGACGAACTCGATCGCGTCGTCTGCGATGCCGACGCCGGCGGCGAGCCCGTGCGTGACCACCGCCACCAGCAGCCCCCGCACCTTCGTCACCTTGGGCGCGCCCCCTTCGGCAGGAACACCGAGCACGACCGCGCTGCCGTCGACCTTGAGCGAGAGCTTGCTGCGCGGCGCACCCGCGACGACCAGCACGTCACCGAGCAGCGCCACCAGCGACCCGCTGCACTGCTCGAGCCGGGAGGAACCGAGCACGACTCCACGGGCGAAGGCGTTGAACTCCGTTCCATGCGAGGTGCCACGCGATCGGCGAACACCCTTCCCAGCCGGCTCGGACGCACTGAGCGCAATCGTGATCTCCTCGCCATTGGCGCCACGCAGCAGGCGCGTTGCAGCCGCGCCGTCGTGGTCCGCAGGCTGCATGCCGGCGAGCAGCTCGCCGAAGGTGCTCGCGAACACCAGCGCCCGCCGCATGCCATGCACGTCGCATCCGGCACGCTCCGCGCACCCGCGCGCGCTGGTGGCACCGCGGTGGCGCGTTGCCAGAACGCTGCAGGCGAAGTCCGCGCGCGCCGCGACGAGCTCGGCCACCACGCGCGGCCAGTCGGTCGTGGCTCCACTCGCCTCGTAGAGCAGCATCGGCGGCGCATCGGCGTGCACCTGCCGCAGTTCGTCGGCCGTGCGCGCGGGGTCGGCTGCGTTGCTCCAGGCGTCGATCACGCCTTCGTGCGCGTACCAGCCGTTGTTGGCGCTGAAGAGCGGCACGTCGATCCCCACCTCGCGCGCAAACCGCACGAGCGCGCCGAAGTACTCCGCACCCACGTCGGCGTCGAGGCACCGCCAGTCGTCCTCGAGGCCGACCGCGATCACGGGGCGCGCGGTGTGACGTCCGTCACGGCCGCCGTTGCGGGTTGCCTGCAGGTCGACGAACTGCGCGGCAAGCGCGCGCCAGAACGCCGTCACCCGACCAAGGAACGCGGCATCCGCCTCGCGCGCCCTGCCGTCGATCCATCCTGGAAGCCCTCCCGCCAGGAACCCGCCGCCCACGCACGGTCCGATGCGGAGCATGACCTTGAGACCGGCGTCGCCCGCAAGCGTGATCGCGTGTCGCACATCGCACGGCCCCGTGAACACGAATCGGCCCGGGGTCGGTTCGTGGAGCAGCCACGGAAGGCGCATGACGACCGTGTTGAAGCCCGCATGCCGCAGTTGCGACAGCGACGCCTTCCATTCGGCCGGCTCGATGAGCGCCATGTCGAAGGTGGCCGCCACGATCGGAAACCGGACGGCGGCGCGACCCGACTGCAGGATGAGACTCTTGGAATCGAAGGAAACTGCTGGCATGGGCGGTGGGTCCGTTCGTTCGGGCTGGACCATTCCTCGGACGCTGCGACTCTCGCAGAATCGGGACCGATGGGCAAAAGTCGGGCATCCTGCGGCAACTTGGTGACGAACCCCGCAGCGGTTGCGGCCGAGTTGCGGTACAACCACCTCCCCTCGCGCATGCAGCATGTCCGTTTCCCGCTCGTTCACATCCTGAGCCTTGGCGCGATCCTCGCGTCGGGTGGCTGTGACTCGGGCATGAAGCGCGTCGACCGAGAGGTCAACAAGCGCCTGCAGGAGAGCGCCGAGCAACTTGCCGGTGGCGCGGTGTACCCCCTATCTGACACGAACCGCTACGAAAGTGGTTCGAAGTTTCCCGATTATCCCGCAGGGATCGACAAGCCGGCCACCGTCAATCCGCCGGCGGATTCCCTCTCCTTCGTGGCCGTGCCTCCTGTGAAGGAGGACGCCGCCAGCATCACGCGGCGCTTCGAGCGCATGTCGGAGGAAGATCCCAGTGCGCGGCTCCTGACGTTCGACGAAGCGGTCGCCTACTCGCTGGCCAACTCGCAGGAGTATCTCTCGGCTGAGGAGACGTATCTCATTGCCGCGATTCGACTTCTGATCGAGGAGCATCGCTGGTCGCCGCTCCCGTCGAACGTCACCAGCGCGGGATTCACCACCTCGGGGGGCGGGTCGCGCTTCAACAACGCCCTTTCGGTGGTCAACGAGATCGGCGTCAACCAGCGCCTGCCCTTTGGCGGCCAGGTGGGCGCTGCGTTCGTGGTCCAGGCGACCGAGCAGCTCGATCAGTACCTGTCCTCGAACGATGTCCAGTCGGCCGACGTCGTGCTCGAGGCCAGCATCCCGCTCCTGCGCGGGTTTGGCGATGTGGCGCAGGAAGAGCTCGTCCAGGCCCGCCGCAACCTCATCTACTCGGCCCGCAACTTCGAGCAGTTCCGCCGCGACTTCTACTACGACCTCGCGGCCGACTATCTCCAGCTTGTCGTGCAGCTGCAGGGCATCGCCAACGGCGTCCGGCAGGTCGAGCGCAGCGCCGCCGTCGAGGCGCGCACCAAGGCGCTCGTCGAGAGCGGCCGCACCGAGCCGTTCCAGGCCGACCTCGCAACGCAGAACACGCTGTTCGCGCTCGACCGCCTGAGCTCGCAGCGCGAGGCCTACCGCCTGACGCTCGACCGCTTCAAGGCGCGCATCGGCATGCCCGTCGAGGAGTCGGTGCGCATCGAGCCCACGCAGTTCAAGCTTCCCGTGCCCAAGGTCGACATGGCGCAGTCGCTCGAGCTGGCCTTCCGCTACCGCCTGGACCTGCAGACCTCGTACGACCTGGTCGACGACTTCGCGCGCAAGGTCGACGTGGCGCGCAACCGCACGCTCGGCGACCTCAACCTGCTGCTCGCGAACAACCTGCCCACCGATCCGACGCGCGACCGTGGCGGCCTCGGCTTTGATCCGGGCTACGACAGCTTCACCGCGCGGCTCACCTACTCGATGCCGCTCGACCGCTTGACCGAGGACCTCCAGCTTCGCCAGGCGCAGATCCTGCTCGAGCAGGCGCGGCGCGAGGCCGACCAGTCGCGCGACGACGCGGCGGTTGCGGTGCGGCAGGCCGCGCGCGGCATCGAGCGCTCGCTCTTCTCGCGCGCCGTGCAGGAGAAGAACGTGCAGGCCTCGATGAACCGCCAGGCCGCGATCGACGCGGCGCCCGATCGCGCCACGGCGCGCGACCGCACCGAGGCGCTCGACGCGCTGCGCCGCGCGCAGGATTCGCTCGACAACGCCAAGAAGGACCTCCAGCTGGCGATCCTGCGCTACCTGAACACCACGGGCCAGCTTCGCGTGGCGCCCGATGGACGGCTGATCCCCCTTCCCGGCATGGAGTTCGCCGAGGAGACCGGCGAGCAGTTGATCGACAAGTCCCCGTGAACGAGCACCCCATGCAGCCACACCACACCCGATCCATCTTCCGCTTCCTGGCCGCGAGTCTTGCCGTGGCCGTGGCCGCCGCGCCGATCGGCTGCGGCGGCGGCGAGGGTGGCGACGAGCAGGCCGCACAGCTGGTGGCCGCGCGCGACCTGCACGCCGTGGAGAAGGGATCGTTCGACATGGTCCTGCCCGTGAGCGGTGAGCTCGCGGCCCAGCAGCAGGTGGAGCTCCGCAACAAGCTCGAGACGCGCGCCGTGATCACCGAGATCGCGCCTGAGGGCACGCGGGTTTCCAAGGGCGAGGTGCTCGTGCGCCTGGCGCAGGAGGAGCTTCTCGACAAGATCAAGGACTCCAAGGACAAGGTGAACACCGCCAACAGCTCGGTGATCGCCGCGCAGCAGTCGCTCGCCATCAAGCAGGGCGAGAAGCAGAGCGAGCTCGACAAGGCGGATGTGGCGGTGAAGATCGCCGAGCTGGCGCTGCAAGGCTGGCAGGAGGGCGAGGTCGTCAACAAGCGCCAGCAGCTGGAGCTCGCCAAGGAGACCGCGGGCATCAACCTCGACCGCCTCAAGGGCCGCTTCGAGGAGAGCGCCAAGCTGGTGTCGCAGGGCTACATCGCCAAGGACGAGTTCGAGAAGGACCGCATCGCCATGATCGAGGCCGAGGCCAAGGTCAAGCAGGCGGCGCTCGACCTCGAGGTGTACGAGAAGTACACCTTCTTCCAGGACGAGGCCAAGAAGAAGTCCGACCTCGACCAGGCCCGCGCCGAGCGCGCGCGCGTGGAGGAGAAGTTCAACGCCGAGCTGGTCAAGGCGCAGGCCGATCTCGAGAGCGCGAACTTCCAGCTGCAGAGCGCCAAGGACCGCCTGCAGAACCTCGAGATGCAGCTCACCTACACCACGCTCACGGCGCCGATCGACGGCCTGATCGTGTACGCCACCAGCATCGACAGCTCCAACGGCGGCCGTGGCGGCGGTGACGCGCAGCCGCCGCAGGTGGGCACCGAACTCAAGCCCAACGAGCTGGTGATCCTGCTGCCCGACACCTCGCGCATGGTGGCCAACCTCAAGGTGAGCGAGGCGCTCTCGGGCCGCATCCGCCCGGGCCAGCCGGTCACGCTGTACAGCGACGCCATGCCCAACCAGCCGGTCGCAGGCTCGGTCACCACGGTGAGCGTGCTCGCCGCGAGCGGTGGATGGCGCGACCCCAACCGCCGCGAGTACACGGTGAAGTCGGCGCTCGAGGCCGATCCATCGCTCGGCCTCAAGCCGGCGATGCGCTGCAAGGCGGAGATCCTCCTCGGCCGCGTCGACGACGCGCTCAATGTGCCCGTGCAGGCCATCTTCCGCCAAGGTCCGGTGGCATTCGTCTATGTGCAGGACGGCGCTGGATTCGCGCAGCGCCAGGTGGAGCTCGGCCGCTCCAGCGAGCTGCAGATCGAGATCAAGAAGGGCCTTGCCGCAGGCGACAAGGTGCTGTTGCGCGAACCGAAGTCGTTCGAGATCGTGGCGAAGCTCGACGCGAGCGTGTTCGAGATGGCAAACGCCAGTGCGCCCGGGTTCGGTGGCGCGCGACCGGCGATGAACGCGACGCCGCCCGAAGCGCCGACCGCAGGCGGCCCGCCCGCGCAGGGCGAGGGACGCCGACGCGGTGGTGGACAGGGCGGCCCGCCCAGCGGTGGCCGCGGTCGACCCGAGGGTTCTTCGGGGGGTTCCAGTGCACCGGGTGGTGCGCCCCCTGCTGCGGCGCCGGCCACGAATTGACGGCCGCCTCCCTATCACGATAGAACGCGGGCTCCATCATGCGATGGAGCCCGCGTCGTTGAGGCAGGGTTGAGGAAGAGCAGGTTGCTGCACGCACCCGTTCCGCTCAGTCGACCGGCGCCAGCCTGTCGCGGCCGCGGATGCCGAAGGTGGTCAGGAAGTGGGCGCTGCTCGTGAGGCCGCCCTGAGCGAACTCTCCGTACACGCCAAGCTGCCCGAGGGGTGTGTTGCGCAGCCAGAAGTCGGCGCCCACCGCGTCCTCGGCCACCAGCGTCTCCTCGATGCCGAATTCGGCGACCGAACCGTCGTAGAAGAGCGCGAGGTTGCGTGTCTCGATCGACTGGTTCCACAGGTAGGGCACGCATCCGGCGAAGGCGGGGTTGCACGGCGCGGGCGCGTTGTTGGTGGCGTGGTGCTCCATCATGCGCGTCTTGAGCGAGGGATGCAGGCACTCCGACACGCGCGGACTGCGGTAGTCCTGCTGCGCCCCGCTGGGCGGGCGGAACTGCGCGTTCTTCATGCGCTGCCCGTCGCCCATCACCCGCGGTGACCACATCGCGGCAGGCGACATGGCGTAGGAGGTACGCGCATAGCCGAACGGCGGACCGCTGAAGCCGAAGTCCGCACCGGACCGCATGAGCTTGAGATCGCCCTCGCGCAGCGCCGGATCATCGGGCGCGAAGAAGAGCGGATCGTAGAAGCGGCCGTTGGCGTAGGCATTGATGCCCGGCGTGTTGGCCATGCGGTACAGGCCATCGAGCGGGTTGGTGAAGCCCATCGGTGTGTACATCACGATGTTGCCGTTGTTTCCTCCCTGGCCGCCGCAGGAGAGGTAGTAGCCCCACTGGGCGCCATCCATGTCGATGCCGAGCACCAGCGGCTCGATGCAGCCGTGCTGCAGCTGGTAGAGCGTGGCGTTGCCCGTGAAGTCGTCGGGCAGCAGCGAGAACTGCCGGTCCTCGTGGTCGAGCGCGTACATGGTGTGGATGTCGCCGAGCTCCTGCATGTTGGCGCGCGACTGCTCGCGGCCACCGGATGCGGAGGCGCTGGAGAGGACCGGCACGGCGGTGCTGGCGAGCACGACGCCTGCCGCGGCGGTGGCCGCGAGGTCGATGATGGTGAAGCCGTTGACGCGTGTCTTGCTGCGGTGCATGGCTGCCTCCGTTTCTCTCGTTGCGCGCACGCTGCGCGCTCACGGGGATGTACGCAGTCTGCCGCGTGCGATGGAAGGACTCGCAGTGCCCGCTCGAGAAACTCGATGCAAAAACCAACGCGCCCGCTGCGTGAGCCGCAGCAGGCGCGTCAGGCGGTGGGTTCGTGCAGCCGGCGGCCTAGTACGCGAGCGTGTCGCGTCCGGCGATGCCGAAGGTGGTGAGGAAGTGCGCCGAGGTCTTGACGAAGAAGTCGGCGGCCTGGTCGCCACCAAGGCCGAACTGCCCGTACGGCGTCCCGCGCAGCCACAGTCTTGGCACCACCGTTTCCCGCGACTCGGCGAACATGAACTCGCGGGGCGTGGTGATGCGCACCGATCCATCGAAGAACGCCGTGAGCGGCCGCGAGCGGTACGACTGGTTCCACTGGTACGGCACGCACTCCTGGGTGTTGCTCGGGTTGCAGTCGTCGGGCGCGAGCTCGATCGCGTGCATCTCCATGATCCTCGTCTTGAGGCTCGGATGCACGCACTGCGAGACCGTGGGTGAGCGGTATCCGAAGCCCTGGAGCCCGGCGCTGGTGTTGGGATTGAAGAACTGCGGCCCGACACCGAAGCCGAACACGCGCGGATCGAACATGGCGGCGGGCGAGTAGGAGTAGGTCGACAGCACGATGCCCGAGCGCAGATCCTCGAAGTCGCCGCCGCCGTCGATGACGGCCCGCGCATCCTCGCCGAGCAGCGGATCATCGGGCGCATAGAAGCGCGCGTCGTAGAAGCGGCCGTTCACGTACTCGTTGACCATGCGCGCATTCGACAGCCGGTGCGAGCCCGCGGTCGTGGGCCGCGCGAAGTCGAGCGGCTTGAGCCAGTTCTGCTTGAGTCGCACGTCGGCGGAAGCGCACTGCGTCCCTGCGAAGTGACTCACGCCCTGCGAGTCGGTGCCGAGGAGCACCTGCGGCACGCAGCCGTTGACCGTTTCCCACGTGCTGAAGTTCCCGTTGTTGGCGCCAAGCGTGTCGGGCACCATCGTGTACTGGCGGCCGTTCCAGTCGGCCGCGTACATGGCGTGCGCCTGCGCGAGCACCGCGAGGTTTGCGCGCGAGACATCGCGCATGGCGTTGCAACCGACGCGCTGGAACATCGGCACGCCCATCGCGACCAGTACCGACACGCACGCCGCAAGCACGAGGACCTCGGTGATCGTGATGCCGCGCAGCCGTGCGCGGCGACGACTCGATGCGCATCTGTTCATCGCTCCGCGCTTCATCACTTGCCTCCCTTCTGGGCTGCGTTGGTCGTCCCTCGGTCGAGCAGGTCGCGTCCGAGGATTCCACCGGTGGTCAGGAAGTGGAACCCGCCGCCGCGACCGTCGATCAGATCGCCGTTGTTTCCAAGTCGCCAGCCATCCTTCCCGAACGGTGTGTCACGGCTCCAGAGCCCGTCGTCGGTGGGCGACGACTCGAAGAGCGCCCAGTCCTGATCCTGCACGGCGCCCATGTCGACGGCTTGCACGCTGCCATCGAAGAAGAGCGTGACGGGCCGCGCCGAACGGCTGGCGGTGAATCCGATTGCGCTCGTTCCTTGTCCTTCGGGCGCACCGCGAAACCAACCGTACTCGCACATGCGCGTCTTCAGGTCGGGGTGCTGGCACTGCGACACGGACGGCGCGCGGAAGGGATCCGTCACGGCGTTGTAGGCCTGGAAGCCACCATTGGCCCGCGCGCGCAGCACCTGCGGATTGAGCATCGCTGCGGGCGAGAACCAGAAGCTGGCGTCGGCATACGCGCCCGTCGCAAAGTCGTAGTTGAACTCGTAGGTCGCATCGAAGTGTGTCTCGGCCACGGCATAGCCGGGGTCGTCCTCGGCGTAGAACTCAGGCGTATAGAACGCCCGAGCGACGTACTCGCGAAAGCCGACGACATTGGGCAGGCGCATCGCGCCCATCGACGCCGCGAAGTCGATCGGCACATAGACGCCGTAGTTTCCGCAGCTCCCCGGCCAGCCCTCGGAACTGCAGCGCCCCGCGCCTCCGAGGTAGTAGCCCCAGATCGAGCCCCCCGGACCACGCCCGAGGATCTGCTGCGGGATACAGCCACGATTGAGTTCCAGGGTGCATGTACTGAGCGCGTCGTAGGGCAGCGCCGTCCACTGGCGGTCGTTCCAGTCGGCCGCGTAGCACGCGTTGGCCTGGCCGAGCAGCGCCAGCTTGGCCTGCGCGTCGGCCTCGCCGCGACGGGATCCCGTCTGCGTGACGAAGATGCTCAGCAGCACCGCCGTGGCCGCGGTCGAGATCAGCACCTCGGCGAGCGTGAGCCCGCGCAGAGGTGAGCGGTGAAGGGGCTGGTGCCTGTCCATGCGGTACTCCGTGGTCGGATGCGGACGCGGGGTGCGACCGATTCCACCGACCAATACGAAAGACGCACGGCGCCATGCGGCGTGAACAGGAAAATCCTCGATTTCAACATCCGCGCGCGAGAGAGAGTGCCCGCCGCAGCAGCGGGGCAAAGTCCGCGAGCGAGTCGAGGATGACGTCGGGCGCTGGATCCAGCGCCTCGACGGGATTGCCGTGGTTGTATCCACCGCGCACGACGATGCTTGGAATGCCTGCGTTTCGCGCGGCACCGACGTCGTTGGCGCTGTCGCCCACCATCCAGGCGGTGCGTGCATCGAGCCTCCGCATCGCCTCGTGCAGTGGCGCGGGATCGGGTTTGCGGACCGGCAGCGAGTCGCCACCGAGCACCACCGACACGAACGGCCGCCACCCCAGCGCATCGACGATGCGCTCAGTGGGCGCGAGCGGCTTGTTGGTCACGATCGCCACGCCGAGCCCGAGCGACTGCGCGAGCGCGAGCGACTCGTGCGCACCAACGAGCGGCAGCGTGTGGTCGACGCAGATGTCCTGGTAGATCGCGCGGAAGCGCGGCATCGCGGCATCGGCCGCCCGGTGCTGCTCGGCGGCATCGGGCAGGCCCGCAAAGCCCTCGAACCGGCCGGCCATTGCGCGCTCGATCAGCATGCGGGCGCCGTTCCCCACCCACATCGTCACCTCGTCGCGCGAGCGCCGCTGCATGCCAAGTTCGGCGAGCAGACCGTTGACCGCCACGAAGATGTCCTCGACCGAGTCGACGAGCGTGCCGTCGAGATCGAAGAGCAGCGCCTCGGGCGCGGACATCAGGATGGGACGAACGGAAGTCGACGCCTGCATGGGGCGTGATTGATAGCACGCGCGAGGCGGAACGGGGTGCCGGGCTCAGTTGCTGAGCTGCAGCGCGAACATCTCGTGCGGGAACTTGCCGCCGGGGCTCGCCACCTGCACGAGTTGCGAGTGCATGAAGACGCGGCTGGCCGGGATCTCGCACTGCTGCTGGAGCTCGCGCACCAGGGCCGTGAGCGACTTGAGCTGCTCGTCGGTGAAGGCACGGCTCTCGCCGTTGCCGATCAGGCAGATGCCGATGGCGTTGTCGTTGAACCACGCCGCGTCAGGCTGCGCGCCGCTGCGGTCGGCCACGTGCGCGCCCGATTCCTGGCGGTACCAGCGGGGTCCGGCGATGATCGAGCCGTTGTGCTCGCCATTGCCGTTGCCGATCACGAAGTGGTAGCCCATCGATGGGAAGCCCCAGTCGCGCGACTGCTGGCGCGCGATGTCCTGCGCACTTCCCGTGTGCGACCCGGAATGATGGATGACGATCGCCTGCCAGCGGCCCTGCGGCACCTGCACGCGGGGCGCGGGTTCTGCGCCGCGCGAGAGCGACGTCAGCGGCATCGAGGTCCAGCGGTCGTTGAGAAGAAGCACGCCGGCGGCGAGCGTCATGGCGCCCAGGAACACGCTCCACACGATGCCCGTGCGCTTGGGATGAACCTGGCGCTTGCGGCTCGTTGAAACGGACGACTTCGTGGATGGCTTCCGTGCCAAGGGCGATTCCTCTGCGAGGTGCGGACAGTATCGGATTTCGGCCACGCTGCGCGAACGTCTGCAGGAATTGCAAGCGTGTGCTCGGAGCGCGCGTGCGAACCGCTTCGACCTGGTCGCGCGGCGCAGTCTGGATGATCTGGTGGAGCGAGGTCGAGAACAGCGCAGTCGCCGCGTTCAACCGACCGGCTGCGTGAGCCGCGCGCGCAGCGCCGGCTGCGGATTGCCGAACACGTCGGGTTCCTCGAGCGGCACGTAGCGCTGGCGCATGCGGTCATGCGTCTCGAACTGGTTGCGCGGGAGATCGCTGGGAAAGAGCACCTTCTGGCAACCAGCACCACCCACCGTCGCGGCTGCGACGAGGACCATGGCGAGCAGGATGCGGGAGCGCGGGCGCATGGTGCGATCCTAGCGGTTCTGCGCGGGAGCGGCTTCGGCCGCAGGCGTTCCCGCGGCGGCCTTGACCACCGGCACCGTGCCCTGGCTCGGGTAGCTCTTGCCCGTGAAGGCATCGGTGAACTCGACCGACACGCTGGCGGCGCGGGCGACCTCTGCGCCGTCCCACTTGAGCGGGAGCTCGATCGTGTAGTGCGTGCCCAGGAAGCCCGAGCGATAGGCGTCGCGCAGCGCCTTGGGGCCGATCGTGACCGAGCCCGCGGGCACAGGCTCGCGGCCGGGAATGAGGGCCGCCACGCTCGCCCGCACCGTGCCCGTGACCTGAAGGAACCGCCCCAGGCCGTCGCGCGGTTCAAGGACGAGCGCGAGCACGGCGCTGTTGTTGTCCGCCAGGCGGGCGGTGGACAGGCTCGAGAGCACGACCGCCGCGAGCGCCGGCTGCGCGTCGGTGGCCTCGGGGTCGACCTTGGCGTCACGCGCCAGCGTGAGCTCGGCGAGCTTCGTCTCGAGCTCGGCGGCGCGCGCCCGCGCCACATCGCGCTCACGGGTGCGCTCGACGAGCTCGGCGCGGAGTCCATCGGCCGCGTTCGGCACCAGGGCGCGCCCCTGGCAACCCGAGAGGAGGCCAGCGGCAGCGGAGAGGAGGAGCGTGGCAGAGGTGGCGCGGTGCATGCGGGACTTCCGGGAACGGGTGTTCTACCCGCGGGTGGGCGCCTCTGCGTCGGGGGAGTGTTCGTCCAACGGGTCGGCGCCGTCGCGGCCGAACGCCACCTGGAAGGCGAGCTGCTCGAGGGCGACGGTGAAGTCGACGCTCACGATGCCGATGCCCTCGCGGACCTCGATCCGCCGCGGGGCGAAGTTGAGGATGCCTCGCACCCCCGCCGCCACCAGCGCGTCGGCCACCTGCTGCGCCGCGTCGCGCGGGACGGCCACGATTCCCAGGTTGATGCGCTCGGCAGCCACCACGGCGCTCAGGTCGGTCATCGGGCGGACCTTCATTCCGCCGACATCGCTGCCCGCGAGCGCCGGATTGCCGTCGAACACCGCGACCATCTCGAAGCCCTCGCGGCGGAAGCGGTCGTACGACACGAGCGCGCGGCCGATGTTGCCCGCTCCCACGACGCAGGCCCGCCACGCGCGATCGCGCCCCATGATCTTGCGGAGCGAATCGATCAGGTCCGAGATCACGTAGCCGCGCCCCGGGTGCCCGAACTGCCCGAAGAGGGCGAGGTCCTTGCGCACCTGGGCGTCGGTGAGGCCGAGCGTGCGCCCGAGCGCCTTCGAGCTCACCGTTTCCTCGCCCTGCTCGAGGCGGCTGGAGAGCTCGCGCAGGTACAGGCTCAGCCGCCTGGCCGCGGGCTTGGGGATCGAGGTGCGGGGGGTGGACTTGCGCTGCGGCACGGTCCCGCATGGTACGCCACAGCGTCGCGGCGTTACCCTCCCCCGCAATGCACATCGCGGACATCCTCTCGCGCGACACCACGACGATGAGCTTCGAGTTCTTCCCGCCGAAGAGCGATGCGGGCTGGGAGTCGCTGTACCGCTCGATCGCGGAGTTCGCGCCGCTCGAGCCGAGCTTCGTGTCGGTGACCTACGGCGCGGGCGGCTCGACGCGCGACAACACCCACGCGCTCGTGGTGCGGTTGCGGCGCGAGACGCGGCTTGAGCCTGTGCCGCACCTCACGTGCTTCGGGCACACCCGCGACGAGATCCGCGCCATCCTCGAGCTCTACGCCGCCAACGGGGTGAGCAACGTGCTGGCGCTGCGCGGCGATCCGCCCGCAGGTGCGCGCATCCTGTCGCTGGGCGACTTTCGCCACGCGTCGGACCTCGTGGGCTTCATCAAGCGCGAAGGCGAGCGGCTGGGCGTGAACGCCGGCCGCGGATTCGGCATCGGCGTGGCTGGGTTCCCGGAGGGCCACACCGAGACGCCGAACACGCTGCTGCAGCTCGAGCACCTCAAGGCCAAGTGCGACGCGGGCGCCGACTACATCGTCACGCAGCTCTTCTTCGACAACCATGCGTTCCACGACTGGCGGGCGCGCTGCGATCTGGCGGGAATCCGCGTTCCCGTGATCGCGGGCATCATGCCCGTGACGAGCGCCGCTGGCCTCAAGCGGATGGCGGACCTCGCAGCGGGCACGCGCTTTCCCGCGCCGCTCCTCAAGGCGATCGCCCGTTGCCGAGGCAACGCCGAGGCGATCGAGAACGCGGGCATCCACTGGGCGACCGAGCAGTGCCGCGACCTCCTCGACTCGAACGTCGCGGGCATCCACTTCTACACGCTCAACAAGAGCGACGCGACCAAGCGCATCTACAAGGCGCTCGGCGTGCGCACG
>JBIIRG010000236.1:0-4440 GCA_044341665.1 Phycisphaerales bacterium
AGCGTGCAGCACATCGCGTGGACCCAGAGCGCGCTCATCGAGAGGCGCGCCTGGATGGTCTGGTTCGAGATCAGCCGCTCCTCGTGCTCCTTGAACATGAGCTTGACGTGGTGGCTGTGCTCCTGGATGCGCACCATCAGGTCGTCGGCAAGGTGGCGCAGCCGCGGGTGGATGCGCGACGCCGTAGGCGCGCTGCGGCGCACGCCGAGGAAGAGCTCCGCGCCCACCTGCATCGCCGTGCCGATGTGCGCGAACGGATTCGCCTTCACCTTGAGCAGGTACTCGCCGAGCTGCTTCGAGCCATAGGCGAAGATGAACGAGTGCATGACCTCGTTCGCGCCCTCGACGATGATGTTGATGCGCGAGTCGCGCCACATGCGCTCGACGTGGTTCTCCGTCATGTAGCTCTCGCCGCCCATGATCTGGATCGCGTCGTTGACCACGCGGTAGCCGAACTCGCTGCAGAAGACCTTGCACATCGCGGTCTCGAGCATGATGTCCTCGTCGTGGCGGTCGAGGAAGCCCGTCGTCATGTACAGCATCGCGTCGGCCGCGTAGACATACGCCGCCATGCGCGCGACCTTCTCCTGCATGAGGTCGAACTCGCCGATGGCGCGGTCGAACTGGTGGCGCGACTTGGCCCACTTCGTCGCCTGCTCCATCGAGAAGCGCGCGGCGCCCAGCATGCCCGCCGACAGCGTGCAGCGGCCGTAGTTCAGGCAGGTCAGCGCGACGTTGAGGCCCTTGCCCTCCTTGAAGAGCAGGTTCTCCTTGGGCACCTTCACGTTCTTGAGCCGGATGCGCGCCTGCCACGTGCCGCGGATGCCGCACTTCGAGCGGTTGCGGCTGAAGATGTCGACGCCTTCCATGTCGGGCGTGCAGATGAGCGCGGTGACCGCGTCCTTCGTCTTGCCGGTCTTCGGATCGGTGATCTTCTGCTTCGCCATCACGGTGAACAGGCCGGAGAGGGCGCCCGAGGTCGCCCACTTCTTCTCGCCGTTCAGGATGTAGTGCGTGCCGTCGGCGCTGAGCTCACAGCGCGTCTCCTGGCCGCCCGCGTCGCAGCCGACGTTCGGCTCCGACAGGCAGAACGCGCTCAGGGTCGACTTCGCCATGAGCGGCAGGAAGCGCTTCTTCTGCTCCTCGTTGCCGAAGAGCATGACCGCCTTGCAGCCGATCGACTGGTGCGCCGACACGAGCACGGCGGTCGAGCCGCACGAGCGCCCGAGCCGCTCGAGCACGCGGTTGTAGCTGGTGATGCCGAGACCGAGGCCGCCGAACTCGGCGGGGATGGTCATCCCGAGCACGCCGAGGTCAAAGAGCCGCTTGATGACCCACTGCGGGATCTCCTGCTTCTGGTCGATCTCGATCGAGGGGTGCTCGGTCCGCAGGTAGTGGTCGAGCGCCGCGAGCAGCTGGTCGCACTTCGCCGTCTCCTCGCTCGACACCGTGGGATACGGGAAGAGCAGGTCCTCGCGGTAGTTGCCCCAGAACACGTTCTTGATGACGCCCATCGTCGTCGGATCCGGCCCGAGCATCTCCTGCGCCTGCTCGATCTGCTTGCGGTCCTTCTCGGAGACGTTCTTGAGGTCCTTGGCGAGGTTGGCGGTCGACATGGTGTGGTTCCGATTGGTTCCTGCGGGGTCCCTGCGGGGAAGGGGAACATGATAGGTTCATCGCCGCACCGCGGCGCCGCAGCGGGCGCGTTCGCAGCGCGAGAAATCAACGATGCAACGGAGTTCATTTCCCACGACGCATGCGACCTGCCTGCTGACGGTGGTCCGTAACGAGATTGCGGACGCAGAACGCGCGCAGGCGGCCGAAGCCGCGCGGATCTCGCTGATGCAGCGCTATGCCGAGCCGCTGGCGGTGTTCGTCCGCGGATCGAGTCTGGCCCGCCTGGGTGAGCCCGACGAACTGGTGAACGGCTTCTTCGCGACAAGGCTCTCGGACGACGCGGCGCTTGGGGATTTCCTGTCGAAATGGTCGCGCAGCGGCATGCGCCTCCGCCGTTGGCTGATGAACGGCATCCTGTTCTACGGGCAGGGTTTGGCGCGCGACCGCTCGCGGGCGCAGCAGCGGGGCGGCTCGATCGAACCGCGCGAACTCGACCGTCACGAGGGCGCCGGCCCGACGGGTGAAACCGACTTCGAGCGCGCATGGGCGCTCGCGGTCGTGCGCGAGGCGACGGCGCGCGCCGAGGACGCGCTGCTTCGCGAGGGCCGCGCGGTCGACTTCGACATCTTCCGCCGGCATGCGATCAACGGCCAGCCCTACGCGGCGTTCGCGCGCGAGCTCGGCCGCAGCGAACAGCAATGCGCGGGTGCTACGCGACTTGTGGCGCAGCGGGTGCGCGCGGCCGTCGCCGATCTCCTGCGCGAAGAGGGCGTCGACGAACCCGAGCTCGAGGACGAAGTCGCACGCATGCACCGCTGGCTCGCGGATCCCCCGCGCGGATGACACCCGCCATCGACGAGCCAACCGCCGCGCGGATCCTCGGCCTCGCGCACGCACCGCGCAGTTCTCGGAGCCGGGCCCTCGCGAGTTTTGTCGTGATTCTCGCGCTCGCCGCGCATGCGGCGATCGGCGGCGGATTCCCCGATCCGGCGCAGTCCGCGGCGATGTCCCCCGCGGGCGCCAGTCCCCCAGCTCGGGAGTCGGCTCACATGAAGCGGTTGATGGCGATTGGTGCGGTAGCGGCGGCGGTGGCGGCGAGCGGCGCGATCGCGCAGAACGCGGTGCAGTGGCGCGTGGAGGACGGGGGCAATGGGCATTGGTATCGCATCGTCCTGTTCGACGCGTCGTTGAACTGGCAGAGCGCAAACTCCATCTCGGAGTACCTCGGTGGTCATCTCGCAACACTGGGTTCGATTCCAGAGCATGCGTTCATTCTCCCCATACTGAATGCTGCTACGCATCCCGATGGTGGCGGCGGCGTTTGGCTCGGTGGATTTCAGGTATCTGGCGACCCTGAGCCGGCGGGATTTCGTTGGGTTACCGGGGAACCGTTCGGATTCGCGGGCATGCCCTGGAGCATCGGGAATCCATCAAACTCGCCACATGCTTGTAACGGAGACCGACTTGGAGAGAGTTTCATCTCGATCACTACGCCGATTGACTGTTCAACCTACGGAGATTCAACCTGCGTCCCTGGAAGTCTGAATGATCGCGCCTCGTGTCCGGCCGATACACGCGCCTTGCTGCTTGAGTTCTCCGCCGACTGCAACTCCGACGGCATCGTGGACTACGGCCAGATCCGCACCGGCGAACTCGCCGACGCCAATACCAACAACATCCCCGACTGCTGCGAGAACGCAACGCCTTGCGGATGCGCTGGTGACACAAACCTCGACGCCTCTGTCGACGGCATCGACCTCGCCACCGTGCTGACGCGCTGGGCGCAACCTGTCGCGAAGTTTCCCGAGGCCGACTGCAATCGTGACGGCGTGATCGATGGCGCCGACCTCGCGATCGTGCTTGGTTCGTGGGGCGCGTGTCCGTGAAGCACGCGGCGCGCGTCGACGCGATCTGCATGCATTTTGACGGAATCTCGAGTCGCTTCATCCCGCGACGGTAGATTCGCATCCCTTCACAGGAACGCCTGCATTTGCCGTGCAGGCAGGTCGGCGTCGCACAGCGCCGCCGATCTTCCTCGCGCCCACTGCGCGTCAACTGGAGGGGAAGAGCATGCACGGTGTCTCCACCGCCGTCTACATCGACGGATTCAACTTCTACTACGGCGCAGCGCGTCCGCACGGGATTCGCTGGGTCGACCTGCGGCGCATGGCCCAGCGCATCCTCGGACCGCGGCATGCGGTGGAGCAGGTGTTTCTCTACACCGCGCCGCTGCACGATCGCGTGAGTGACGGGCGCGCAGCGTGGCGGCATGAGGTGTTCTTGAGAGCGCTCCAGGCACGGGGAGGCGTAGAGATCGTCCTCGGCACGCACGTCGTGGGTCAACGGCGACTTCCCTTGCTGCTCCCCGATGGCAGTGCAGGGCAGCTCGTGACGGTTCTCCAGACGACGGAGAAGGGAACCGATGTGAATCTGGCGGTGGATCTTGTTCACCACGCGTTGACCGGACGGTGGGCGGCCGCGGTGGTCGTCAGCAACGACGGCGATCTTGCACGCGCGATCAGGATCGCGCGGTCGGAGGGGCGGATTCCCGTCGGTGTCGTGAACCCGCACGATGGGCGGCAATCGCGGCATCTCGCGCGTGAAGCGTCGTTCACGAAGACGATTCGCCGGAGCGACCTCGCTCAGTCCCTGCTGCCCGATCGACTGACCGATGCGAATGGCGTCATTGACAGACCCGCCGAGTGGTAGGAGGTGCGAAGCGAGTCGCGAACGCTAAAGCCTCGACGCGCCACTCGCGAGAGTGAGCGAAAGCGAAGCGAGTCGCGAACGTTAAAAGTAAGCGAGGCCGCCTTTCGGCGGCCT
>JBIIRG010000063.1:0-13963 GCA_044341665.1 Phycisphaerales bacterium
CCCCGTCGTCTCACGCGCCGTCGCCGCTCGACGCCCGCGCGCTTCGCGACCGGCTCGCAGCGTTTCCCGCGGTCCTGCGCGCAGCCGCGTGCTGTGCCGCGCCCGCCGACACGCGCTGGAAGCCCGCACCCGAGCACTGGTCGATCCTCGAGGCCTGCTGCCATCTGCTCGATGAGGAGCGCGAGGACTTCCGCCCCCGCATCGAGTCGACGCTGCGCGACCCGAGCGCACCCTGGCCTCGGCTTGAGCTCGACGGGATCGCCGAGCGCCGCCGCTACAACGAGCAGGACCTCGCGGCCACGCTCGACGCCTTCACCGCCGCGCGCACCGCCAACCTCGCCTGGCTCGACGCCGCGCTCGCGGACGCCGACTTCGGCAAGTCGTACGCCCATCCCAAGTTCGGCGCGCTGCACGCGGGCATGCTCCTCGCCTCGTGGGCGGCGCACGATGCACTCCACCTCCGCCAGATCGCGCGGCGCCTGCACGGGCTCGCCGCACGCGACGCGGGGCCATACGGCGTCGCCTACGCGGGCGAGTGGTAGCGCTCGCGCGGAGCCCAACGAAGAAGGCCCGGCGCATCGCACCGGGCCTTCGTGGGATCAATCACGATCGATCGGGACGCGCGGCGTTCAGCCGTTCCAGGTCAGGTGCATCGGGCCCTTGTACTCGGCCAGCGGGCGGATGATGCGGTTGTTCGCGTGCTGCTCCATGATGTGCGCGCACCAGCCGGTGATGCGGGCCGCCACGAAGATCGGCGTGTACTGCGGCACGGGGATGCCCATGATGAAGTAGGTCATGCCGCACGGAAAGTCGACGTTCGGGTGGATGTTCTTGTCGCGCAGCATGATCGCCTGCACCTCGTCGCCCATGTCGAACCACTTCTTGCTCGACGGCCCCTGCTTCTCGGCGAGCTTGAGTCCCCAGCGGCGCAGGATGCCCGCGCGGTGGTCGCCGTTCTTGTAGACGCGGTGGCCGAAGCCCATGAGCTTGCGCTTCTCGGCGAAGGCGCGCTGCATCCAGTCGTTGACCGACATCTTGCCACCCGCGCAGTCGCGGTCGATGTCCTTGAGCATCTCCATCGCCATCTCGTTGGCGCCGCCGTGAAGCGGGCCCTTGAGCGCACCGATGCCGCCGCAGACGGCGCTGTGCATGTCGGTCTCGGTCGACGAGATCGTGCGGCACGAGAAGGTCGAGGCGTTGAAGTCGTGCTCGGCGTAGAGGACAAGCGACACGTCCATGATGCGCGCGGCGAGCTCGTCGGGCTTCTGGCCGGTGATCGACCAGAGCAGGTTCGCGGCGTGGCCGAGCGAGGGATCGGGATCGACAGGCGCCTTGCCGTCGAGCGTGCGCTGGCAGACGCCGACGATGGTCGGGATCTGCGCGAGCAGGCGCTTCGACTTGCGGAGTCCGGCGGCGGGCGAGTTGTCCTCGCAGTCCGGGTCGAGGTGCGAGAGGAGCGACACGCCCGTGCGAAGGATCGACATCGGGTGCGCGTTCGGGCTCTCCTTGGCGACACGCACGATCGCGTCGCGCACGCTCGCGGGAATCGCGCGCATCGACGCGACCTCGGCCTTGAAGGCAGCGAGCTCAGCAGCCGAGGGCTTGTGCCCCACGAGCAGAAGGAACGCGACCTCCTCGAAGGTCGCATTCTCAGCGAGATCGGCGATCTCGTAGCCGCGGTAGATCAGCTCGGTCTGCGTGACGGCGCAGATCGACGTCTCGCCGACGGTCTGGCCGGCAAGGCCGCGGGTGTCGACAGGCTTCGGGGCGGGTGCGGTGGTGCTCATCTCGGGGCTCCGTGGTTCGATTGGAAAGGAACGAGTCTACAGCCCCGCCGCGCACCGTGGTTCACGCGAAGTTCACGCGATCCCACCCCACGCGACACGCACAAGCAGCCCCACCAGCACCGTGATCCCACCCCCACCTCGCCAGCACCAGAGGGAGCGGCCGCAGCCGCGACCGCCCAGATACGAGAGCGGCCGCAGCCGCGACCGCTCAAGCCACCCCCGCCTCATCTGCACCAGAGGAAGCGGCCGCAGCCGCGACCGCTCAAGCCACCCCCGCCTCATCTGCACCAGAGGGAGCGGCCGCAGCCGCGACCGCTCAAAAAAGACCAACGGCGCCCCCTTTTCGGTGCGCCGTTGGACCCCTTTGTTTTGATCATTCCGCTTCCCGGCGGAACGACCTTCCCTTGTTCCTGCGCTTCTTGCGAAGGCAGGCCCTCCTGAAATCCCACCCCGAGGCGTCCCTCGAAGTGGGCTTGTGAGCGGCAGGTTCCCTTTCCGCCGTTCACTGGCGACACGCTCTAGCAACGCATCGCCGTCCCTTTTTACCTCCGCCCGCCTTCAGGTCCCTCAACCCGAAGGCTTGCGAACACGAGCGTGTCCCTAACATCGCTCGCGGGCCGCCCGAAGGCAGCCACGGCAGTATTGCAACACCATGCCTTAAGTGTTGCGTTCGACGAGCATTTTCGTGGTTTTTCCCGACATCCGCGCCATGCATCGTCCGAGAATGAGTGCGGACTCCGAATTGCATGAAGTTCCCGCAGGAGCACGGTTTAGACTGCTCCAATGCTTCGCCGCCCCCCCGTGTGGCCTGTGTTCATCCTCGCCGTGCTCGCGGGAATCGCGGCGCTTTCCCCCTGCGCCGCCGCGCAGGTCACGCCGCCGAGGCCGATCGAATGGAACCCGGGCGCCGAGTTCCGTTCGCGCCACTACCGCATCCTGAGCGACCTCGCGCCGGAAGACACGCGCGTCTACGCCACGCATCTCGACGTGATCTACGAGGAGTACGCGCGGCGGCTCGCAAGCCTCGCGCAGCGCGCGCCCGAGGTGCCGTTCGTCCTCATGTTCGCGAAGGAGCGCGACTACCTGCGCGTGCTGCGCGACCGCTACGCCGTCAACGCCACCGGCAGCGGCGGAATGTTCTTCATCTCGCCGCACGGTGCCGGGCTCGCGTTCTTCACCGAGGGCTTGCCGCGCTCGCGCGTCTTCCACGTGATCCAGCACGAGGGCTTCCACCAGTACGCGCACAGCAAGTTCGCAGGCACGCTGCCTCCGTGGCTCAACGAAGGCCTGGCCGAGTACTTCGGCGAGGCGATCGTGCTCGAGGGCAAGGTGATCGTCGGACAGGCAAGCCCAGGACCCATCGAGGCGATCAAGAAGGCGATCGAGCAAGGCGCGACCATCGACTTCCACCGCATGCTCACCATGACCGGCGAGCAGTGGAACGCGAACGTGCAGACGGGCAATGCGGGCGTGCAGTACATGCAGGCCTGGTCGATGGTGCAGTACCTGAGCTGGGCCGACGGCGGCCGCTACCAGCGCGCGTTCGAGGGCTACCTGCAGCGGATCCACGCGGGAATGCCCAGCGAGCGCGCCTTCATCGACGCGTTCGGGACGAACGACCTCGTCCAGTTCGAGCGGGCGTGGAAGGCGTGGGCGGCGACATCGGTGCCGTCGGCGCTCGCGGTGGCGGCCATGCGCATCACCTTCATGGCCGAGGGACTGCTCGAGCTCTCGCGGAACGGGGTCAAGGTCGAGAGCCTCGACGACATGCTCGCGAAGCTCGGCGAGAGGAACTTCTCGACGGAGGTCGTGGTGCACGGCCGCACCCAGCGCATCGAGGCGAACGAGAAGGTGCTCGAGATCCCGAAGGACGCGCTCACCACGACGCAGCCGGTGTTCGACATGATCCCGCCCAAGCTCAGCCGCCTGAGCACGGTGGAGCGAAAGCGCGAGGAAGCCCAGCCCACGCCCCCCACCGTCACGACGCGTGGACTGGAGCCGCGCGAGCTCGTGCTCAAGTGGACGCGTCGGAAGAACGGCGACTTTGACTACGAGATCCTGTCGCCGCAGAAGGCTCCGCCAGCGCCGAAGGAGGCGAAGCCGGCACGCCGAGAGGGCTGATCCCGCGCCGAGAGGGCTGATCCCGCGCCGCGGCTGCCGCCCGAACCGCCTGAAAAGCGTGGCTGCGCCTTCCAAACGGCGCGCCGTGACCGCGATACTGCTTCCCATGCATCCCGTCGACACGGCATTCCTCCGCAGGCTCCGCGCGCGCGACGAGCGGGCGTGGTTCGAGTTGTGGGAAGCGTTCGGTCCCGTCGTGCGCGGCACGCTCTACCGCTGGGGCAACGGGCGGCTGGGCGAGGAGACGCTGCGCGACCTCACGCAGGACACGCTCGCTGCGCTCACCGACTCGATCGAGCGCTACGACCCGCAGCGCGGCGTGCGCTTCTCGACCTGGCTCCTCGCGATCGCCAAGCACGTGCTCGGCGACGAGATGGACCGCCGCTACGCGCAGAAGCGCGGCTCGGGGCGGCGCGGCGCAAGCCTCGACGAGACCTTCATGGGCCAGTCGCGCGAGCCGCAGCCCGACGAGCTCTACGAGCGGCGCATCATGGCGGCCAAGGTGCACTCCGCCGTCCGCGCGGCGCAGAAGCGCTCGGAGTTCGTGCACTTCGAGGCGTACCGCATGCGCGTGCTCGAGAGCCGCAGCGGACGCGACATCGGCGTGCAGCTCGGGATCAGCGAGCCCACCGTCACGCGCCATTGCCAGCGCGTGCGCGAGCTGCTGCGCGAGGAACTTCGCGCCGCCATCGAGCAGTTCAGCTTTACCGACGAGGAGCGCAGCGAGCCCGACCGCGCCGGACTCGCTGCGGAGGACGCGGCGTTCGACGAGGCGCTCGGCGAGATCTGGCGCGCGCAGGAGGAGATCCTCGCGCTCGACCTCGATGCACAGATGCGCGCGCGAGGCAGGTCGTAGCGCCGAAGGCGCGACGTGCGGCGCAGTGCGGGCCGATTCCGGGAGCAGCAGCCTGAGCACAGAGCCATGAGAGGTTTCGAATGGGCCCTCGCCATCCTCGCACTGATCGCGGCAAGCGCCGCGATCATCGCCGCCGGCCTCGCGCTCGGCAGGCTGGGCGTCCTCATGGGCCTCTTCGCCGCGCACCTCGGGCGGTGCCTGCGGCAGATGGGACTCGACTTCGTGCGCGTGATCGGCGGGACGATCGTCGCGCTGATCATGCTGCCCGTGGCGCTGGCGCGGCTGACCTCGGGCACGCGCGATACGGCGCGCGACGCCCTGCGCGCCGCGGGCCGCGAGGCGCACGACGCGCTGCGCGCGCTCTACTCGCTCGTCCTCGTGCAGCCGCTGCGGCTCGTCGGGCTCCGCGCGATCGTGGGACATGTCGAGTCGCGGCTTCCTGCGGCGCTCTCCGACAACGGCGCGGCGGGCGTGCGCACCTCGGCCGTCGAGTTCGACGGCTACGCCATCCTGCGCGAGCTCAAGGCGGGCGGCTCGGGCGCGCGCATCTTCGTGTGCGAGCCCGATGCGCGCACCCGCGTGCGGATCGGGCTCGCCGAGGGCGAGGTGGTCATCAAGAGCTTCGGCTTCGACGACGGCACGCGCCTGGCCGAGATGCTGCGCGAGTCGCGCGCCCTCGATGCGGCGCGCCGGCTCGGGCTCATCCTCGACCATGACAGCTCGGAGCGGCGCTTCCACTACGTGATGCGCTTCTACCCCGGGCTCGACCTCGGCAAGTTCACGCGCCGCACGCACGAGCTCGTGCCCGACGGACGCCTCGATCGCGAGCAGTTCGTGTTGCTTGCATCGCTCGTGCGCGACCTCGTGGCCACGCTGCGCGACTGGCACGCGTCGGGACTCTGGCACAAGGACGTGAAGCCAGAGAACATCATCGTCCACGAGGGCCGCGCCACGCTCATCGACCTGAGCCTCGTGACGCCGCTTGCGTCGCAGATGACGCTCACCACGCACGGCACCGAGTACTTCCGCGATCCCGAGATGGTGCGGCAGGCGCTGCGCGGCGTGCGCGTGTCGGAGGTCGATGCGGCGCGCTTCGACCTCTACGGCGCGGGCGCGGTGCTGCACTTCGTGCTCGAGGGCACCTTTCCCGCGCATGGCGTCTTGAGCGGCTTCCGCAAGCCAAGCCCCGAGTGCCTGCGCTGGATCGCGCGGCGCGCGATGGCGGACTTCGACCGCCGCTACGCCAACGCCGACGAGATGCTGCGCGACCTCGACCGCGCGATCCTGGGCGGAGACCCCGCTGCCGTGCGCCCCGCCGACCTGCCCTCGATGCAGGGAACGATGGTGCCCACGCCGCCGGGAGCCTTGCCACTGGGAGCGACGCCAACACGGGCGTTCGCGCCCGATGCGCCGCGCACTACGCCTCCGACGGTGCCTCCGCCGCCAGACTCGGCGTCGCTCGGGCGCCCCCGCTTTCGCGTGACCAACTGGTGGACGGGCGCGTACCAGATGGCGTCGCTGCGGCCGCTGCCCGCGTCGTTTCCTGCGAAGGACCGCCGCAAGCTCGGCCCACCGCTCGCCGTGCTGCTTGCGGCGCTGCTGATGCTCGGTGCAGTCCTCGCGCTTTGGTCCTGGTGGGAGGAGCGGCTCGAACGGCAGGACACCGTGCTTCCGCGCGTCCTCGTGAATCCGCCGAGCGCGTGGTTCAGCGATCCTCCGCCGCGCGTGCCTGCGACCCAGTCCGTCACGCCGTCCGTCGCACCAGCCGCCGAACCGACCTCCGAACCGACCTCGCCACCGACCTCACCACCGACGTCCGAGCCGCCCCCGTCGACCTGACGTCGAGCTGCATCAGCCGCGGTTCGCAGGGTGGTTCCACTGCGCGCCCGGCGTATACGAGAGCAGTTCGTAGAGCTCCTTGCGGCTCTGCATCGCGTCGAGCGTGCCATGGAACCCGCCGTCGCGCTGGAGCGCGAGAAGCCCGTCCTCGACCGCCTTCATGGCGATGCGCATGAGCGACAGCGGGTAGATGACGACCGACACGCCGAGCGCGCGGAACTCATCGCGCGTGAGGTGCTTGGTCTTGCCGAACTCGGTCATGTTGGCGAGGGTGTGGCCGGGCGAGGCCTTCATGAAGCGCGCGAACTCGTCGGCGTCGTGCAGGCCCTCGGGAAAGATGACGTCGGCGCCTGCCTCGCGGTAGAGGTTCGCGCGCGCGACCATGTCGTCGAAGCCCGTCACATGGCGCGCGTCGGTGCGGGCGATGATCACGAAGTCAGGCGACAGGCGGTGCCGCGCCATGGCGGCGACCTTGTCGGCCATCGACTGCGCCGCCACGAGGTCCTTGCCGTCGAGGTGGCCGCAGCGCTTGGGGAACTCCTGGTCCTCGAGGTGCAGCGCCGCAGCACCCGCGCGCTCGTACTCGACCACGGTGCGCACGCAGCACTCGACCTCGCCGTAGCCGGTGTCGGCGTCGGCAATCACGGGAATGCCCGCTGCGTCGCTGATCTCGCGGATGGTGCGGCACATCTCGGTCAGGGTGATGAGGCCGATGTCGGGATACCCCGCCACGTTGGCCGTCGCGCCACCCGAGATGTAGGTGGCCTCGAAGCCAGCGCGCGCCACCGAGCGGGCGACGAGCGCGTTGAAGGCGCCGGGCACGAAGACCGTGCCGCGCGACATCGCGTCGCGGAGGCGCGCGCCCGGGTGCACGTGAGGCGCGGAGGTGGCCGGCGGCTTCGTCGTCGTCGTGTTCGACATGACGGGAATGTAGCCGCGGCGATCAGCCGTAGGCCCGCACGAGGCGGGCGCTCGGGTAGTAGTTGGCCAGGATGGCGGCGGCGTTGGTGCCCGACTTGGCCATGGCCTCGGAGCCGTACTGGCAGAGACCGACGCCGTGGCCGTAGCCGGCGCCCTTCAGGACGAGCTGGCTGCCCTTGACCGCGGGCTCGAAGTACGCGCTCTTGACGCGCTCGTTGAGCGGCTTCTTCTCGGCGGGGTTGGATGGGTTCGCGCTGAGCGCCCAGCGCAGGCGCTCGGCGGAGAGTTCGCAGCGCCAGCCCTTCGCGTCGACGATGCGCACGCGCACGGGGCGCCCGAGTTCGTTGCGCGACACGACCTCGACCTGGCGGACCTCGCCGATCCGCGCGAGCGACGGATACCCCTCGATGCGCGCCCACGCGGGCAGCACGCGCGAGACGGCGGGCACGGCGAGGGTCATCTCCCAGCGCGCGTGCTTGGAGAAGCCCGTGCAGGCGCAGCCCTTGCGGCCGCTTGCCGCGCGCAGCGGCGCGATGTCGTGGCGGATCTCGCTCGAGATCGTGTCTTGCGCGCTGGCGCGGGCACCGCCGCAGCAGCTCGAGTAGTACGCGGGCACGACGCGGCCGTCGAAGACGAGCATCTGGCCCGCGGTGTCGCGCACGGCGTCGAGGCTCTTCGCGTGGTTCGTGGTGCCGACCCACGCCTGGCTCCGCTCGTCGGCCACCACGTCGTAGTGGCGCTGCGGGCGCCAAACGGCCATCTCGCACACCGCGTAGCTGCGGGCGGCGATCGCCTGGGCGCGGTGCGTCTCCACCGCCCAGCTGTTCATGAGTTCCTTGGCGATGACGCCCGAGAGGTAGGTCTCCATCGCCACCTCGTGGACGAGGTCGAACGCACCGCCCGCGGGAACAAGGCGCACCGAGCCCGGCCACTCGACGCCGTCGACCTTGATGCGCTGCGGCTCGTTGGTGAGGCAGGTCACATCGAGCGTGCCGCGCGACTGGTAGGCGACGGCGCGGGCGCGCGCGGTGCCGGCCATCTCGGTGATCTGCCACGCGCCCTTGGTCCATCGCGCCTCGACGGGCCCGTGGGCGACCACGCCGCCCTTGCCGGAGCCCTTCTCGACAAGCCAGACCTTGGGGCCGTATCCCTCGATCAGGACGAGCGGCTTCGTGGGCGGGACCTCGCGCGTCTTGATGCGGATCGCGGGCTCCTTCGACGGCGGCTCGGGGCGGTCGATGGTCTGCGGCTTGTCGGTGCCGTCCGTCTTGGCGGGCGGGTCGGCGGGCTTGGTGGTGCCGTTCGGCGGCTGGTCGCTCGGCTGCGCGGGTGGCGCGCCGTTCATGCCCGCGGGATTCTGCCCCGCGCGGGTGCCGCCTCCGGGAACAGTGGGCGACTTGGGCGCGCGCATCCCCTGCGGGGTGTCGCATGCCGCGCCGAAGGCGACGACAGCACCCGCCGCAGCAACGGCGGACGCAAGGATGAAGACACGGCGGTTCCGATCGAAGGCCTGCGAATCCATGCAGCACCCGTGCTTTCCGCGCCGTCCTGGCGCGCTGCGCGCGGCGGGATGCCGCGCGTTGGGTTGATCGGCGCGACGCGCGCGATCGGATCAGTTGAGCGTGCGCAGCGACAGGCCGTGCTGCGTCAGGCGCTCGCGGATCTCGTGGAGGCTGGTGGCGCCGAAGTTCTTGACGCCCATGAGCTCGGCCTCGGTGCGCGAGGCAAGCTCGCCCAGCGTGCCGATGCTGAGCAGCTGGAGCGCCTTGCGGGCGCGCACGCTGAGCTCGAGCGACGAGATCGGCTTGTTGAGGATCGCCTCGGGCACGCTCTGCTTGAGCTCGTCGAGGATGTCCTTGCGGGCGCCGGGGCGGCCGTTCGGTCCCTCGAGGCCCTGGCCGAGGCGCAGGCCCTTCGACGACAGCATGGCCTTGATCTCGACGAGCGACTGCTCACCGAAGTTCTTGTAGCTGAGGAGCTCGGCCTCGGTGATCTTGAGGAGGTCGCCGAGGGTGCGGATCTGCATCTTCTTGAGGCAGTTGCGGGCGCGCACGCTGAGCTCGAAGTCGGTGACGGGCGTGTCGAGCACGGCGTTGCCGAGGCCGATGGCGCTCGGCTCGCTGTCGACCTTCATGTCCTTGCTCGCGTGCACGTCCTTCAGGAAGAGGCGCGCGCGCGGGTGGTTCGGATCGGTCTCGACGACCTGCACGAGCAGGCGCTCGGCGCGGCCGTACTCGCCGCGGTCCTCGAGGATGACCGCGAGGTTGACCAGCGCGTTCAGGTGCGGCTTCTTGACGCTGGTGAGCTCGGTGTAGAGCGCGACCGACTCGTTCTCCTCGCCGCAGAGGTCGAGGAGGTAGGCGAGCTTGAAGGTGACGTTCGGATCGTCGGTGAGCTCGCGGGTGGCGCGGAGCTCACGGATCGCGCCCGCGCGGTCACGCGACTTCTCGAGGCGCGACGCCTCGGCGAGGTGCTTCTTGACCGCCTCAGGATTGCCAGCCTTGCCACCGATCACCGTGTCGAGTCCGCTCATCGTTCGTTCTTTCCGAGATTGCACGCGCGCGTCCTGTGGTCCGACCTCAGGATGCGCACGAGGGGCGCCAAGTGTAGCCTGTTGCGCGGCGAACGCCGAATCCGCCGGCGATGCGCGGCTGATAACCGCGGGTGCCGCGCAGGTCAGGCCCCCGCCGACCGAGCGCCGCCGTCGAGGAGATGGAGCCGCCGCCAGCCGCCGCGCTCGAATCGGATCGCAACGAAGACGCCGAGCAGGGCGATGTACGCCGTGGCAGCGATCCACGGGCCGGTCGACTCGAGTCCGGGCGCGACGATGGTCATGACCCAGCCGCCGAGCACGATCACGACCCACGACAGGATGACGGTGGCCATGCCGGGCACGAAGGTGTCGCCCGCACCTCGCAGCGCGCCCGTGTAGACGATGCCGACCGCGTCGAGGGTCTGGAAGATGGCGGCGCAGATGAAGATCTTGGCGCCGATGGCGCGGATGGCGGCCGCGAGATCGGGCGGCGTGTCGGCGTCGATGAACACCGCCGTGAGCTCGTTGCGGAAGAGGATGAAGACCGCGGCGCAGCTGGTCATCCAGACGATCGCCAGGAACACGGCCGCGTGCGCCGAGCGGGCGGCACGCGCGGGATCGCCCTCGCCGATGTGCTTGCCGACGAGGCTGGTGGCCGCGGTCGAGAGACCGACGGCGGGCATGAACGAGATGTGCACGAACCGCATCGCCGCCCAGCCCGCGGTCATGTGCGCGTGGCCGAAGCCGCCCGCGAGGACGGTCATGAAGATGGCCCAGCAGACCATCTCGTTGCCGAACTGGAGGCCGGCAGGCCAGCCAAGGCGGAGCACCTCGCGGATCGCGGTCCAGTCGGGGCGCCACGCGCGCGCGATGGCGAACTCGCGTCGCAACCCGCGCGAGAGGAAGACCACGAGCGGCACCGCGAGCTCGACCGTGGTGCCGATGACGGTGCCGATCGCTGCGCCCACCACGCCGTAGCCCGTGAACCCGGGCACGCCGGGCAAGCCGAGCTCCGGCAGGCCGCGCTCGCCGTAGATGAACACGTAGTTCGCGACGATGTTGGTGAGGTTTCCGGCGATCGCCGCCACCGTGATGACCTTGGGGCGCTGCAGTCCGAAGAAGAAGTTCGAGAACGCCTTGGCGCCGACCGTGATCACGCCCGCGAAGAGCAGCGTGCGCGCGTAGCCGGTTTCCATCTCGAGCAGCGCGCCCTCGTGGCCCATCGCGGCGAACAGCGGGCCGATCAGCAGCCCGTACGGCACGAGGACAAGCAGCCAGTAGCCCGCGGAGATCCACAGCCCTGCCCAGCCGAAGCGCGCGACCTCGTCGGTGCGTCCCGCGCCAACCCGCTGTGACACGAGCGTGTTGACGAGCGCCAGGATGCCGAACGCGATCGAGATCGGCACCCACGACCACATGCCGCCGTTGCCCTGCGCGGCCACCTCGAGCGGCCCGAGCACCGACACCATCAGGCTGTCGACGAACTGCATCGCCGTGTAGCTGAGCATGGCGATGACGGTTGGCCACGCCTGCGTCCAGACTTCACGGATGTCGGGGGAGCGCGGCAGCATGGGGCGGAGGGTAGCGGGTGACGCCGAAGAGAAAGTCGAGCAGAACGGCGCAGACGATGCGCGAACTCGAGGCGTACTCAGGGAGCACGCACCACGGAACGGCCGACGCAGCACGCCGGCTTCGACGATGCACGAGGATCGGAGCGCGCCCGGGCGCCGCGCGACCCGTGGTTACAGCTCCCTTACAGCTCCACGAGCTGCATGTCGCTCTCGACCGTCTCGGTCTTCTCAGGTGCGTGCACGGCGTTCGCCATGCAGTCGAGGCCGGCGACCTTCGACATCTCGGCGCGGGTTGCCGACGCGCAGTAGCCCGCGGCAGGCTTGCCCGCTCGCGCGGCGGCGAGGTCGAGCGCGATCTGCGACTCGCTCTTCGCGTGCTCGATGGCATCGATCGCCTTCTCGAAGGACTGCAGACGGCCGGTGGCGTTCTCGAACGAGCCCGCCTTCTCGACCCACGTCGCGCCGGGGAGGACGACCGAGGCCATCTCGGTGACGGCGTTGGGAAGCGTGTCGATCGCGACGACGGTGCCGACCGAGCCGAGCGCCTTCATGAGCGACGGCGTGACCCAGTTGGTCGGGTAGTTGCCCGTGACGATCGCGGCGCCGAACTTGCCGGAGGCGATCGCACTCTCGAAGCCCTGCGCGTTGGCGACGGGCTTGCCACCCGCGAGCGCCTCGAGCACGCGACGGACGCCGCGCGCATTCGGAGCCTTCTCGGCGCGGATCGTGAAGCCACCGGGGAAGGTCTTGTCCTCGCCGTGGAACGGCACGGGACCGACGGCGAGCATCGCCTCGGGGTCGACCGACAGCGCGTAGCGCGCAAGGTGGTAGGCGTCCTCGCACGAGAGCATCGGGCTCACGAGGAGGGCGAGGTTCTTCTTGGCGGCCGAGAGCGACTTCATGGCGCCATCGACGGCGGCGTGTGCGGCGCTCCACGCCTCCATCGGCTTGAGCGGGTCGAACGCGGGCTTGCCCTTGATCGCGGGCATCGTGATGCGCGCGTCGGAGTGGACGAACTTCCAGCCGTAGCGGACTTCGTCGGTGATCCACCACTTGTTGACGTCGGCGTTCGCGCGCGGCTTGACGCGGTAGACCTTGCCGTCGCTGTGCTCGACGGAGATGTTGTCGCCCGACGCGGTGATGCCGTCGATCGACGGGGTCTTCTTGAGGAACCAGACGCGCTGCTGGAAGAGGAAGTCCTTGTCGAGGAGCGCGCCCACGGGGCAGAGGTCGACCACGTTGCCCGACAGCTCGTTGTCGAGGGCCTTGCCGGGGAAGACGTCGATCTGCTCGGTCGAGCCACGGCCGTCGACCATGAGCTCGCCAGTGCCCGTGACCTCGCGCGTGAAGCGCACGCAGCGGGTGCACATGATGCAGCGGTCGCTGTAGAGGAGAACGTGCGGTCCGACGTCCTTCTTGGGCTGCTTGTTCTTTGCCTCGGCGAAGCGGCTCTCGGCGCGGCCGTACTGGTAGGAGTAGTCCTGGAGATGGCACTCGCCCGCCTGGTCGCACACGGGGCAGTCGACCGGGTGGTTGATGAGCAGGAACTCCATGACCGCCTTCTGGTTGGCCACGGCCTTGGGGCTGTCGGTGTAGACGACCATGCCGTCGGCTGCGGCCTGCTGGCAGGTCGGGACGAGCTTGGGGAACGGCTCGAGCTTGCCCGACTTGGGGTTGGGCGCCCAGACCTCGCCGAGGCAGATGCGGCAGTTGGCCACCACCGAGAGACCCGGGTGGTAGCAGTAGTGCGGCACCTCGACGTCCTGGTCGAGGGCTGCCTGCAGGATGGACTGGCCGGGCTTGAAGGGGTACTTCTTGCCGTTGATCGTCAGCTCTGGCATAAGGGCGGCGAGTGTATCGCGGGGAGGCGATCAGGGGGAGGCTGCGGGGCGCGTGGCGAAGAGCAGCGCGATGCGGCGGGGCTCGCAGGAAAGCGCACGGAGCTCCACGCGGCGGCGGTCGGCGAGCGGGATCTCGGCGGGGCCGGCGGCGAGGCGGTCGAGGCTCTCGCGGAGGAGGGTTGCGAGCGCGGAACCGGCGAGCGGAACGGGCAGGCGGCCGATGCGGGCGAGGCCGATGTCGAGATGGAGACGGCCGTCGGCGAGGCTCGGCGTGACGGGCAGGGAAATCACGGCGTCACCTGGCGCGCGGGCGGAATCCTCGATGATGAGGGTGCCGTCGAGTGCGGCGACGCGCAGGGTCGTGGCGGGCGCAAGCGCGGCAAGCTCGGGGTCGTGTGCGATCCACCGGGGGAGGCGGGTTGCGAGCCAGGCGTTCAGGTCGGCTGGGTCGATGGCGATGGCCCATTCCTCCCCTGCCGGCCGGATCTAGGTGA
>JBIIRG010000370.1:0-13944 GCA_044341665.1 Phycisphaerales bacterium
GCGCCGTCGAGCGGACGGTTGCCGCCGTTGTCGCTGAAGGTGCAGCCGGTGACGGTGATGGTCGAGAAGTCGTCGAACTTGAGGTTGAACTCAAGCGCGGCCGGCGGGAACTGCGGGGCGGTCATCGCCGCGCCCGCGTTGCCGGTGAAGGTCAGGTTCGTGAAGCTCGAGTTGCTGAGCTTCTCGAAGTAGAGGCCCTTCTGGCTGTTGCCCGACACGGTGGTCCCCGTGATCGAGATGCCGGTGCAGGTTCCCGCGTTGTCGTAGCCGACGGTGTTCTGCGCGTTCACGCCGAAGCCGTAGACGTTGCCGCTGATCTCGCCGCCCGTCATGGTCAGTCCGACGAGCGAGCCGCGGTGCTCGACCGCGAGGCCGTTGCCGCTGGCGGCGAACTTCGAGTTCGTGATCGTGACATCGGTCGCCGACTCGTCGTTGAGGATGCCGAAGCCGTACTGCTGGATCGAGGCGAGCACGTTGTCGATGGTCAGGCCGTCAACCGGCGACGCGCCGCTGTCGACCGCGATGCCGCGCGACACAGCCACGCCGCCAGCGATGTAGCCTTCGAGGTGCAGGTCGCGGACCGTGGCGTCATTTCCGGTCACCGTGATCATGTTCACCAGCGTCGGCGGAGTCATGCCAGCCGGGGCCGTGAGCTTGGTCGCCCACTCGCTGCCGCCGACTTCCGTGCGACCCGCACCCTGCAGCGTCACGCTGCCGAGGGTGAGGACGTTCTCGAGCGCGAAGGTTCCAGCCTCCACCATGACGGTGTAGCTGTTGTTCGGATTGGCCGCCTTGAGCGTGTTCGCACGCGACACGGCGCCGGGGTACGAGACCGTCGAGACCGTGCGATCATCGACGAAGAGGTCGTACTGGACCGCCGATTCGCCCTGATACACGCGCACCTTGTAGTTCGAGACCGACGCAACCTTGGCGATGGCACCGTTGACTGCTGCGATCTGAGCAGCGTCCATGCTTGCCATGTCGACGGTCGCGTTCGCGGCGGTCGACTCGCCAAGGAGGATCGTGATGTTCGCGGCCGAGTCGGCGCTGGAGAGCGCGAGGCTCGAAGCCGAGTTGATCGCCGCAGCGTTGGCGGCGATCGCCGCGCGCTGGTCGACGCTCATGCCGGTCGCGTTGACCGTGATCGACGAGTTGCCCTGGACGAAGCGCGCCACGATGGCGGTAAGTTCCTCGACCGTGCTGAACGTCGACGCGTTGATCTCAAGCGCACCCCAGAACTTCACCGCGCTCGGCGCGGGGTAGGCCGTGAGAGCCGCGTTCAGCGTGCCGATGCTGCTGCCGCCGCGTCCGACGACCACGACGTCCGCGTCGGTGAAGTCAAGGACCTCGACGCCGGTGATCGTGTCGCCGCCGGCCGAGATGTTGGTGCTGTCGACCTCGGTGATCGTGCTCAGCGCCGCAGCGAACACCGCGGTGTCCGTGCCCGCGCCACCGTCGAGCGAGTCGGCGTCCGCGCCACCCGTGAGGGTGTCGTTGCCGAGGCCGCCCGAGAGGGTGTCCGCGCCCGCATCGCCCGAGAGGCTGTCGTTGCCCGCGTCGCCGCCGACCGTGTCGTTGCCGTCGCCACCCGAGAGGGTGTCGGCGTCATCGCCGCCGTTGATGATGTCCGCGCCCGCGCCGCCCGAGAGCGTATCGGCGCCAGCAGCACCCGCGAGGGTGTTGATCGCGTCGTTGCCCGAGACGGTGTTCGCGTTGGCGTTGCCGGTCACGTCGATGACGCCGGCGCCCGCGAGGCTGACCGCGTCGGCCGAGCCGAGCGTGAAGGTGAGACCCGAGGCGCCGGTGGCGGCGTCGAGGATGAGGTTCGCAGTGTTGACCGTGAAAGGCGCGCCCGTGTAGGCAACGCCATCGAACTTGACCGTGTTGCCGCTCGCAGCGGTGGCGAGGCCGTTGGCCACGCTCGCGCCCGAGTTTACGAACACCGTGTTCGCCTTGACCGTCACGCGGCCGAGCGAGGTGGTGTCGAGCTTGTCAGTGATCTTACCGGCGATCGTGAAGTTCTCCGCGTCGGTCGCCGTCGCGCCGGTCTTGCCGCCGAAGGTGGCGGTGGTCGCGTCGATGTTGCCGGCGTTTGAGACGAGCTTGACGTAGTCGCCCGACTGTCCGCTGAAGGCGGTCGTGGCCACGGTCGCGGACGCGTCAGCGCCGTCCAGAGTGAGTCCTGCAGTGCCGCCCGAGATTGAACCGCCCGACATAGCAACCGAGACGGTCGCGCTGTTGGTGTTGGCTGAGCTGTCGAGAACAACGACGCCGTTCGTCGAGCCCGAGATCGCAACGTTCGAGATCGTGTACGAGCTCGAAAGTGCGTTACCCCAGGACGTGTGGCGGTTCGTGGCATAAACACCACCAAAGGTGGCGCCAGTCACGCTGCCGCCAGAGACGGTCACTCCAGCGCTCGTCGGGCAATTCCACAGCCGGTAGCCCGTAGGGAAGCCGACGATCACATTGTTCGAAGCAGTCACGGTCGCACCAGTCGCGATGGAGATGATCTCGATGCCGTCGCAGTTCGGATCCTGGTTCAAGGTCGAGAGGTTCGTGATCGTGTTGTCAACGATTGTCCACGATGATGGACCGTCCTGCAGGTTGAGGTAGATTCCGTCGTAGGTGATTCTGGTGGTTGCTCCAGCGATTGCCTGAATGCTCGAATTGATCGTGTTGTTCGAGATCACCGCAAGCTTGCCAACTGGAATGGCCAGATTGTGGGTTTGAGCAAAGATGCTGCGCCACGCGTTCACAACGGTGTTGCCATCGATCTTGGCGTAGTAGTTGTCACTTGTGAGAATGCCGGAGAAGCGTGGGGTATTCTCAATATAGTTGTCGGTGACCTCGCCGAAACGGGCCACAGATGCTCCAGTGCCGTCCATTCGAACGCCAAAGTAGTACACGTTCTTGATCACACAGCCTCGGATAATTGCACCATCGCCAAACAGAGCGAAAGCTCGGTCGGCGTCGGGATTGGCGCCGTTGGCGGTGTAGGGCGAGGTGGTTGCAGGGTTGTCGCCGTTGACCATGAGGCCGTCGAAGATCACTCCGCTGACTGCACTGGGCACGGTCACAATCCATGCTTGGGCGGGAGTCAATGTGTTGTCGGTCTCGGTAGCGACCATGCCAGCCGGGGCCATGATCACGGCCTCGGCGGTACGGGTGACATCGGTGCCGGTCTTGCCCGCGTTTGGACCGAGGACGGTCAGAGACTTGGAGACGGTGAGTGCCTCGGCGTAGGTGCCAGCGGGGACGCTGATGGTGTCACCGGCGGTGGCGAATTCGATACCTGCCTGGATCGTCGGCGCCTGGCCGACCGTCGCGAGCGGAGTGCCGCGCTTGATGAAGATCGGCGCGTTCGTCAGGTTCGCCGAGACCGCGCTGTAGCTCGCGTTCACGGCCGAGATCTGAGCCGCGCTCATGCCCGACATGTTGACCGCGATGGACGAGCCGCTCGAGACGAGGCGCGCGTAGATCGCGCTGAACTCTTCCGCCGTCGAGAAGTTTGTCGACGAGTTGACCGTCAGGTTGCCCCAGAACTTCGGTCCGTTCGAGCTGGGATACGCCGCGAGCGCAGCGTTGAGGTCCGAAATGGTGCTGCCCGCGCGGCCGACGACCACGACATCCTGGTCGGCGAAGTCGAGGACCTCGACGTTCGAGACCGAGTCGGTGCCATCGTTGGCGCTGCTGCTCGAGGTCACGGTCAGCGGGGCGCCGCTGCCCGAAATCGCGCTCAGGTTGCCCGAGAAGACCGCCGTGTCGACGCCGGCACCACCGTCCACCGAATCGTTGCCGGCGCCGCCCGTGAGGGAGTCATCGCCGGCATCGCCGTTGAGGGTGTCCGCGCCGTTACCGCCCGAGAGCGTGTCCGCGCCGTCGCCGCCCGAGAGGACGTTCACGGCGCCGCTGCCCGTCAGCGTGTTCGCCGCGGTGTTGCCCGAGGCGTTCGCATCACCGGCGCCCGCGAGCGTGGCGGCCGCGAGCGAGCCATCGAGGGTGAAGGTGAGCGGGTTCGTTCCCGTAGCGCCCGAGTAGGCGCCGCTGGCCACCGAGACGGTGAGCCCGCTGTCCTTGATCACGGGCGACTCGTTGTAGTTGCCCGCAGCGATGGTGACGGTCGAGCTGCCGGTGGTGACCGACGCGTCGAGCGCAGCCTGGATGGTCGAGTAGGAGCGGCCCTGGCCCGTGAGGACCACGGCGCCCTCGGTCGTTTCGACGCCCGTCGAGGCGACGCGGAACGGCGAGAACCGGACCGCGCCGAGCGCGCGGCCGGCGATGCTGTCGGCGTCGGTCGTACCCCAGTAGTTCGAGGCGAAGACCGAGTCCGTGGCGGTCTCGATGCGCTCCGTGCCTGCGAAGTTGCAGCCGCTGGCCGAGACCGTGGCGTCGCCGTTCGCGGCGAGCACGCCGTAGTAGTTGCCGGTCACGGTTGCGTCGGTGATCTGCACGGTCTGGCCGGTGGGGGCCAGGCTCAGGATCGCAGCGGAGGGTGCCGCCGCGAAGCCGGTGATCGAGCCACCCGACACGGTCAGGCTGCCGCCCGCGACGGACACGCCGTACTGGGTGCGGCCCGACAGGGCGGACGCGGAGCCGGTGATGGTGCAGTTCGTGACCGAACCTCCGCCAGCGAGCACGATGCCGCTCCAGTTGGTGTTCGATTCGGCCGCGGGTGCGAGCGTGCAGCCCGAGACCGCGACGGCGCCGCTCATGCCGAAGATGCCGTAGCTGAAGCTGCCGCCCGTGGCGCCCGTGATGGTGCAGTTGGTGACGGAGCCGCTCGACGGGCTGCTGAAGCGCACCACCGCGCGGGTCGACGCGCCCGAGCCGCCGTTGAGGACGAGATTCGACAGCGTCACCGTCGAGCTGCCGGTCACATCGACCAGCGCCGCGAGCCCGCCGGCGGCGGTGTCGGAGATGGTCACGGTGCCGGAGCTACCCTGGCGGGTAAGCGTGAGGTTCTTGTTGATCGTCAGCGTGCTGGTGAAGTTGTAGGTGCCCGCACTGATCTCGACGGTCTGCCCCGCGGTGGCGCCAGCGACGGCGCCCGCGATGTCGTTGTAGTAGCCCTGCGCCGCGCCGCTCGCCACGACGCGCACGGGCGGGTAGGTGATGGGCGGGAGGTTCGATCCCACGTTCGAGTCGACCAACGCCGCCAGCTGGTTGGCGTTCATGCCGATGACGTTCACCGAGATCGACGAAACCGAGAGCATGCGCGCGAGCAGCGCGTTGAGCGAGGTGAGCGCGTTGGTCCCGTTGCTGAAGGTAGCCGCGGTGATCTCGAGCGTGCCGTACAGCTTGTCGGTGTTGTTCGGGTTGGCGCTCAGGAACGCCGCCAGCGTCGCGTAGCTGCTGCTGCCCGTGCCGATCACGCGCACGTCGGCGTCGCTGAAGTCGAGCACCTCGACCTCTCTCACCGTGTCGGAGCCGTCGGTCGAGTTGGCGACCGTCATCGACGAGCCGGCAGTGAGGGTGGTCGAGGAGAGGGCGCCGGAGTACACCGCGGTATCGGTGCCGCCATTGCCGTCGATGATGTCGTCGCCGGCGCCGCCGTTGATCGAGTCGGCCTGTCCGCCACCGGCGAGCGTGTCCGCTGCGCCAAGACCGGAGATGGTGCGGACCGCGTCGATGCCCACCTCGGGCACGGTGTCGGCGCTCGCGCTACCGGTGATGGTCGCGGCGGCGTAGGTTCCGCCCGACGGCGCGACGGTCATCGTCCCGCTCTGGGCTGCCGTCAGCATCAGCGAGACGTCCGAGCCTGCGGTCGCGTTCATCGTGGTCGATGCCGTCGTGATCGCGTCGAAGTCATAGGTGCCCGCAGCGAGCGTGGTGCTCGAGATGGCGACGGTACCGGTGCCCGCGATTTGCGCGCCGTTCGCCTGCGCGGCGCTTAGGGTCAGCGTGGCGCCGTTGACGGTATACGGAGCGGGAAGCGTCAGCGTTACGCCCGAGCCGAGGTTCGACAGGTTGGCGCTCGACGTGAGGGTGCCGGGAGAAATCACGACGGTGCCCGAACCCGTGATCGAACCGGTGATCTCGGTGGCGGCGGCGGTGATGGTCATCGACGCCGGCGTATTGATGAGGGAGTCGACCTTCGCGATGCCCGAGTCGATCGCGGAGACCTTGGCGGGGCTCGTGATGCCCGTCGCGTCGACGGTGATAACTGCGTCCACGCCGGTGCAACTGCGGCTAATCAGTGCCGACAGTGCGGCATCGGTGTTGGCGTCTGACAGGGTGAAACTGCCGAACACGCCCGTGAGACCGATGGCCGCCTGGAAGCCCGCGCCACCGTCCTCGCCCGAGTACAGCTGGCCGAGATCGGCAGCGCTGAACCCGGTGCCGTCGATCGTGGCACCGCGAACGGGCGCGCCGTCGTACACGCTGGAGGCGTACGCGCGCAGCACGGCGTTCGTGCTCGCATTCGGATTGGCCGCGAGATAGGTCGTCCGGAAGGACAGGTACCCGGCGTGCGACACGTGGTAGGTCGCAGCGGTGCAGTTCTGCGCGTGTGCAGGCGAAGCCAGCATGCACGCGAGCGCGAAACCGAAAGCCGAGACAGCCGAGAAGGTAGAGACCTTGAACGACATGGCGAGCACCTTGGGGCCTGTGGCCCGTGTCCCGCAGCACGCCCGGGGTGGCGTGCGGCGGTGAATTCCTCTCTCAAACGACATGGATGACGCCGCCCAAAAAAATGGCGGTTCTAGAATGTTGCCCTAAACCTTTGCGGCGCAAAAGGAAACAGCGTTCTCCGCTGCGTTTCCCTGCGGGCAGGCGCCATAACGTGAAGCCTTGCGTGCCCGAGAACACGCTGGCGACGGAGGCTTGGAGGCCCATGGCCACAGCGGCGGCGGATGCCGCTGTCGCACGGTGGTCGATATGCGCGAAGTCGTTGGACAAATCGTGCCTCTCGGGTTCTCGCCGCGGTGCGAACACTGGACTCCCATCGCGGCTTGGTGCTCATCGTCCGTGTCGAGGGGCGACTTCAGCGTGTGTGCGAAACCGCCGCGTGTTGCGGCGGGATTGCAACAGGTGCCGCCAGTGCTCCGGCACGGAGCTCGCCAACGCCATGCGCGGCAGTATCCGTTGGAAGTGCCTGTGCCGCCGCGACTTCCGCGACACCCGCGCCAGTGAAAAAGAAACAGGCCCGCGGCGTGAGCCGCGGGCCTGGGATTCACTTCTTGCTTCGGACCGACTCGATCACCAGTTCGGCTGCTCGAGCTCGGCGGGCTGGTCGAGCCCCTCGATCGAGCGGCGGTAGTGGCCCTGGGCGGCGAGCGCCACGTCGGCCGTGTCAACCCAGCCATCGCCGTTGATGTCGGCCTCGGCCATTTCGCCGAGACCCATGCGGCGGAGGTCCTTCACGCTGATCCGCTCGCGCGGGTTGCCGTTGAAGTACGCGCCACCACAGTTGTCGCCGATGTCGAGGAAGTTCAGCGAGATGAAGCTGAAGTCCGCGTTGTTGACGAAGCTGTCGCGGTCGAAGTTGCTGCGGCTGAGCGCAGTCTTGCCCGCACCGCGGTCGGTGACGAACGCGCCGAAGTCGAGGATGTCGACCATGTTGTCGTCGGTCGCATCGCCGCCTTCAAGCTGGAAGACGCCCGAGCAGACCCACTTGGTGCCAGAGATCGACATCGTCTGGGCATCCGCGATGGTGTTGATCGGGTCCTTCGCCGTGATGCAGCCGTAGCCAGCGAGCACCGGGATCTCGACGTCCATCGACGCGCCGTTGGAGCCCGTGAAGGCCACGTTGGCGGTCACCGCCACGCCCGAGTTCAGGCGGAAGCGGATGGGCAGCGAGAAGGTGGTCGTGTTCGGGATGCCGGCCACGAGGTCGACATCGACGGTCACGAGGTGCTTGTTGATCACGATGATGTCGCGGCTGGCGCTGGCGGTGTTGCCGGCCTCGTCGACCGTGCTCCAGACCACGCGCGAGGTACCGATCGGGAACTCCGACGGCCAGGTCGTGCCAACCGAGCTGCTCGGATAGGTGATCGCGATGGTCACCGTCTCCGCACCGCAGTTGTTGGCCGAGGTCACGCCAGGGTTCGCCACGTACGCACCCGTCGTGCTCGAGGCATCGGCGTAGTACGAGAGGTTGGCCACGCTGTCGACCACGTCGGCCGTGCCGGTGGGCACGCCCGAGAGGACCAGGTTCTTCTGGGCGCTGACCTCGACCGAGGTGGTGCCGATCGCAGCGATCGGAGCCGGGGTCGAGCCACCCGCCGCGAGGCGGTTGGCAAAGCTCGTGTTGAGCGAGCAGAGGTCCGACGCGCTGCAGAAGCCGTCCGCGGTGGCGCGGAAGGTGATCGCAGCGACGGTGCCTTCGAAGATGCCGATGTTGGCGTTGTTGGTGTAGTCGATACCCGTGTAGAAGGTCACGTGGCTCTGCGAACCGGTGGTTCCATCGCCACCTGCGAACACGACCGGCATGTCGTCTCCGCCAGCAAGGCTGACGAAGGTCAGGCGCGAGCTGTCGTAGTTGATGCGGCCCTGGGCAGCAACGGCGCGCGGACCAGAGGTCGGCAGATTCTCTGCACGGACATAGATCACGAAAGTCTCATTGGCCTTCAGGTAGGTGTGGCCCGCACCACCGGTCGACTGATCGGTGACGTGGAACAGAGCCTGCGTGGTGAGGGCCGTGTTGTACGCGTCCTGCTGGGTAGCGTCGAAGCCGGTCGGATCGACGTTGACCACGGCGCCAGAGGACACCGAGGTGTTCATGATCGCGGCGATCGCGGCCGGGTCGACGTTGGCGTCGACGTTGACCACGCCGGTGATCGACGAGAGGGCATCAGTGTTCGTCCCGAGCTCAGAGAGCTGCGCCGAAGTCATGCCCGTCGCCACCACCGTCGCCTGGCCGTCGTTCGCGGCCGAGAGCAGAGCCTCGAGCTGCGAGGTGGACTGCGACGCCGTGACCGTGAGGCCGTTGATGTCCACCGGACCCGCGCCCAGCGTCGTCACCGCAGTAGCCACCGAGCCAAGCTGGTCGTTGCTCATGCCTGCGGCATTGACCACGACCGTCGTCGGCACAAAGGCCGAGGCAGTCGAGATGCGGCTCACGAGGTTCGTGATCTGCGTCGAGGTCAGGCCCGAGGTGATGGTGAGCGAGCCAGTCACGCCGTTGACGGCGATCTTGGTGTAGTTGTCCGCCAGCTTGGCGAGCTGATCGCCCGCAGCCGAGGACATGCTCGTGCCGTTGGCGGCGGCAAGCTGCTTGCCGGTCTCCGCGGCCGAGATGCCCTTGCCGAGGAGCGCGTCGATCTCCGCCGCAACCTGCGCACTGGTCAGGCTGAGGTTGTAGGTCGACGTGACCTGGCTGATGTTGGCAACCACCGTGGTGAGCTGCTGGTCCGACATCGTCGAACCGTTAATCTCGACCGTCGAGCCCACCGCGATCTTGCCACCGAAGAGGTTGGTCATGTTCGCGTTGAGCACGGCGCTGGTGAAGACGACCGTACCCGACACGCCGTTGGCGGCGAGCTTGGTGGACGAACCACCGAGCGCGTTCACCTTGGCGCCGTCCATGTCGGTCGCGATCGCGAGCGCCATGGCCTTGCCCGTCGACGCCAAGGCGACCGACTTGCCGAGGAGGGTGGTGATCTCAGAAGCCGACTGGCTGCTGGCGAGGGTGAGGTTGTAGATCTCGTCGACCTTGGCGTCGGCCGCAGCGACGGCGGAGAGCTCGGTCGGATCCATGTCGGCGGCGTTGATCTCCACGGTCGCACCGACGCTGGCCTTGGCCAGGAGGCCGGCGAGCTTGCCGTCGGTCACCGCGGTGGTCACCACCATGATGCCCGAGATGCCGTTGTCCGCGACCTTGTCGAGGTTGGCGGCGACCACGTTGATGTAGTCGGCGTTCATACCCGTGGCGATCACGAGCACGCTGCCGGCGCCGGCCTCGTCGAAGAGCGTCTGGAGCTCAGCGAGCGAGATGTCGGCCGAGGCGGTCACGGTCACGTTGATGAGGAAGTCGACCTTCGTGCTGTTGGCGATGACCTCGTCGAGCTTCGCAGAGCTCATGCCGAAGGCATCCACGGTCACGGTGGCGGCCACCTGGGTCTTACCCAGGATCGCACCCACGTAGTTCACGCCGTTGTCGATCGTGAACGTGCCCGAGATGCCGTCCGCAGCCAGCTTGCCAGCGGCAACGCCCATGGCGTTGAACTTGGCGGCGCTCATTCCCGTGCCGTCGGCCGTCACGCTGAGGGCGTTGGCCTTGGTCAGGAGCGAGGTGATCTGAGCGTCGCTCTCGCTGTTGGCGAGGGCAAGCGCCGCGATCGTGTCGACCTTGGCGATGTTGGTCACCAGGGTCGCCTTGAAGGTCACGTAGTCAGCGGCCAGCATCGCGCCCTGGAGGGCGTTGACATTGGCCGTGGCGGCCTCCGCCGTCTTGCCGAGCAGCGCGCTGAGGTTGCCCACGGTCACGTCGATCGTCAGGGTGCCGGTGATGCCGTTGTCCGCGATCGAGGAAGCACCCGCGCCGAGCGCGGTGAGCTGGTCCTGAATCATGTCGGTGGCGTCAGCCGACGCGCCGGTCGCCTTGCCGAGCAGGCTGCCGATCGCGGTGCTGTCCTCGCTCGAGGCGAGGGCCAGCGACGTGATCGAGTCGACCTTGGCGATCTTGGACACGAGGACGGCCTTGAAGGCCGCGTAGTCGGCCGTCGTGAGCGTGCTCTTCGCAGCGTTCACATTGGCCGTGGCGCCAGCAGCGGTCTTGTCGAGGAGGTTGGCAAGGTTGCCGACCGTGACATCGATCGCGAGCGTGCCGGTGATGCCGTTGTTGGCGATCGACGAGGCGCCCGCGCCGAGCGCGGTGAGCTGGGCGGGGAGCATCTCGGTCGCGTCCGCGGTCGCACCGGTCGCCTTGCCGAGGAGCACGCCGATCTCGGTCGCATCCTCGCTGCTCGCAAGCGCGAGCGACGAGATCACGTCGATCTTGGCGATGTTCGCGGCGAGCGCGATCTCCGACTTGAACTCAGCGCTGGCCGAGGTCGCGGAGACCTCGACGTTGGCGTCATCAGCCGTCTTGCCGAGCAGGGCGGTGATGTTGCTCACCACCGCGGTGATGTACATGTTGCCCGTCACGCCATCGGTGGCCAGGCTGTTCGCACCGCCGCCGAGGGCGGTGAGCTGCGAGGCCGCCATGTTCGTCGCGACGGCGGTGGCGCCGGTCGACTTGGTGAGCAGGTTCGCGATGACCGTGTTGGCTCCGACATCGACATCGGTCGAGGCCAGCGCAAGGTTGGTGATGCTGTCGACGCGGGCGATGTTCGCGCTGACCGTGGCCTTGCGACCCGTGCCGAACGACGAGGCATCGACCGTGACCGACGAGTCAGCCGGCGACGCGAGCGTGGAGCACTTCGCGAGGAAGGCGCCCATGTTCGCCTCGACCATGGCCGTCGAGACGGTGACCGTGCCACGGATGCCGTTGGCAGCGATGCCAGCGGTGCCGGCGGCGACCGCGTTGAGGCGGTCATTGCCTTCGGCGTGATCCATGCCGGTCACGATCGCGATCGCGTCGACCGACTTCGTCAGAAGGCTGCCGAGCTCCGAGGCGCTCTGGGCCACGGTCACGGTCAGGCTGGTGATCGAGTCGATGTTGGCGATCTTGCTCGAGAGGGTCGAGAGCTTGGAGTCGGCCATGCCCGAGGCATTGACCGTCACGTCCGAGCCCTGGCCGGCAGTCGTGAGCTGCGAGCACTTGTCGAGGAACGAGCCGAGGTTGTTGGTGCTATTCGACAGATTGACCGTGCCGCGGATGCCGTTGGCAGCGATGCCGCTGAGGCCGCCTGCGACCGCGTTGAGCTGGTCACCCATCGACTGCGACGAGTGCACCATGCCGGTTGCATCCACGAGGGCATCCGTTGCCTTGGTGAGCAGCGGGGCGATCACCGACGCGGTGACGGTGTTGTCGATGGTGAGGTTGATGATGAAGTCGATCGCGTCGATGTTGGCGACCATCTCCACGCAGTACTCGGCCGACATGCCCGCGGCGTCGACGGTCACCGTCGAGTTGGCCGCGTTGGTCTTCTCGAGGATGGCGTCGAGGTTGGCAGCGCTGACCGCGCTGGTGATGGTGAACGTGCCGTAGATCGCGTTCGCGGTGAGGCCAGAGGCACCCGCAGCGATCGCGTTCAGGCTGGCGGCGTTCATGCTGCCGGCGTTGATCGAGTTGATCGCGTTGCCGGTCATGTTGCCCGTCACGTACGGCGCCACGGCGACCTGGTAGAGGTAGGCGTTGGCGATGTCCGCGGTCGACGTCGAGCTGGTGATGCCAGCCGCGATGGTGTCGGCGGCGCGAGCCTTGTCGAGGTTGATACCGCTGGCGGCGGCGTTGACCGCGGTCACGCTGGTGCGCGCCCCGTTCATGCTCGCCAGGAGGTACGCCTTGCCCGAGGCCGCGTAGCCGTTGAAGTTGGTGATGGTGGTCGCGAGGGCCGCCGACGTGACGGTCTCACCCGAGAGGGTCTTCCCGTCGAGCGCCGCGCGGGCGTCCTTGACCGCCACGAAGCGGCCCGAGCCACTGAAGTCGGCCGACGCAAGCGCGTCACCCGTCAGCATGGCGTACGCCTTGGTGCGGAAGTCGACGTACTTGTCCCACTGCGCGCCGGCATCCGCCACGAGGGCGAAGGCACGCGCGTTCGCGGTCATGTCGATCGTCACCGCGGACTGGTAGCCGAAGCTCGCAGTCGCAGGCAGGTCGTTGTAGCCCGTGAGGCTGACGTCACCCAGGTTGAGCGCCGACACGATGCCTGCCGAACCAGCAGCGTTGATCGCCGCGAGCTGGCCGGAGATCGAGTCGAACGACGACTTGAGCGCGTTCACGCCGTTGAGCTTGTCGTCCGACATCTCGGTCAGGTTGACCGAGAGCGTCGCGCCCGCGACCACCTTCGAGACGAGGCTGTCCAGGATTTCGACGTCGGCGAACGACGAGCTGGTCAGCGCGACGGTGCCGGTGATGGTGATGGTCTTCGAGATCACATCGCCCAGCGAGACCGCCGAGCCCGGCCACACGTTGATCGAGTTTCCATCAACCGCCGCGGTGATCGCCGCATCGAGCGTCGAGCGACCCGAGAGGGCGACGTTGTCCGAGCCGACCTCGAAGTCGCCGAGGATGTTGAGGGTGGTCGTGCCGCTGAAGGCCGGGGCCACGAAGGCCGCAGTCAGCGTCGGCACGGTCGCCTGGCGGGTCACGAGGTTGAAGAGCAGGCTGTCCGAGACGCGCGTCGTGCGCACGTTGCGGTTGAACTCCGGCGGGACGATGACGTTCGCGTCGGCGTTGTAGAACTGGTTCGCGCTGCCGCTGACCGACACGGTGATCGTCGAGCCGTAGGGCTGCACGGTGATCGCGTTGATCGCGTGCGGTCCGGCGTCAGCGAAGACGATGTTGTCGGGGCTGGCGGTGGTCGACGAGGTCGGGTACGGGAAGATGCCCACGTCGCCCCAGACCGTGCCGGTCGTGGAGATCGAGTTGATCGTCACGCCGTTGGTCACGCCCGAGATCGCCAGACCGTAGCCGTCGGTGACGGTGTCCGCGACGAAGTTGGTGATGGTGACGTTCGAGGCGCCGTTCAGGTCAAGCGCCGAACGCTTGACGTTCAGGACCTTGACGTTGGTGACCACGAGGCCGTTGACGTCGACGGTGTTGCTGCCCGTCGGGTTGGTCTTGATGCCGTGCGCAGCGCCGGTGCTGTTGTTCGCGGCGCGGTTGGGCGACTGCAGGGTGAAGTCCCGCAGCGTGGTGCCCGAGCCGGTCACGAGGATGCCCTGCTCGCGCGAGCCGCCGTTCGGATTCATCGGAGCAGCCGACATGTCGATGACCGAGGTGGCCATCGACGCACCCTTGAGGGTGATGCCGCTGACCGTGATCTTGCTATCGAGGTTGAAGGTGCTCGCGGCCATCTCGACCGTGTAGCTGTACAGGTTGCCGATGTCCGCCGCCTC
>JBIIRG010000237.1:0-4417 GCA_044341665.1 Phycisphaerales bacterium
TGTGGCGCGGAATCCCGCTGCCCAATCAGGCGTTGGCTCGAGACCGAGCGCCTCGATCGTGCGCAGCGCGCGGCCCGCAGCGGCACGCGCACCCGTCGCGGGCGGGAGCGCGTCCGGCGCCGGCTTGGGCCGCGCAGGCGTGCCTCGGGCGCGGACGTTTCGCGCGAACGGCGTGTAGACCTGGTACGGGTTGCCCGTTTGCGTCATGACCTCGTCGGGATCGACAAGATGGTTCGCAAGGTACGAGCTCCAGCGGATGCCCGCCGCATCGAGCGCTCCCTCGACGCGCGACTCCTGCGACAGCGCCGCCGGCTCGAAGCGCCGCGACCAGACGACTTCCGACGCACCGAGCGTCTTCGCGAGGCCCGCGAGCACCGCGGCGGCATCGCCCTCCACGATGAGGAGCTCCGAGCCGAGCGCCTCGAGTGCCGCGGCATGCGCAGCGAGCGACCGCGCCAGCCACCACTTCTGCGCACCGCCAAGCTGCCACGCCCCCTCTTCTGAAGGCGCTTGGACGTACACAGCCACCATCGCGTCGGCCTTTGCCGCGCGGAGCAGCGTCGGATTGTCATCGAGGCGAAGGTCGCGGCGCACCCACCAGATCGTGCGGACGGTCATGCGTGCGCTCCCTGCGGCTCACCGCCCGCGTGCAGCCTGCCGAGCTCAAGCCGCAGCGCCTGCTCGAGCGACGGGTGCGCGAAGCGGAACCCGTGCGACTCGAGCACAGCGGGCCGCACGAATGCGCCCTCGAGGAGAAGCCTCTGGCCCATCTCGCCGAACATCGCGCGAACCACGGGCGCCGGCAGCGGCGCAAACGACGGTCGACCGAGCACTCGCCCGAGCACACGCGCGAAGCCACGCTGCGGAAGCGCGTTCGGCGCCACGCCGTTGACCGGACCGGTCACGCTCGGGTCCATCATCACGAATGCGGCCGCTGCGATGAGATCGTCGAGCGAGATCCAGCTCATGCCCTGCCGCCCCGAACCGATTGGTCCACCTGCGCCCAGAAGGAACGGCAGCCGCATCTTCGCAAGCGCACCGCCCGCAGCCGACATCACCACACCCACGCGCAGATGCACGGTGCGCACACCCGCATGGCGCGCGGCGACGGTGGCGTCCTCCCAGGCCGTGGTCACGTCCGCGAGGTAGCCGGTGCCGGCAGCACTCCGCTCGTCGACCCACTCGTCGCCGCGGTTGCCGTAGTAGCCGATCGCACTGGCCGACACGAGGACCTCCGGCTTGCGCGATGCGCGCGCGATCGCACGGGCGACCGCGGCGGTACCGAGCGTGCGGCTGTCGCGAATCGATCGCTTGCGCGCCTCGGTCCATCGTCCTGCGGCAATCGGCTCGCCGGCGAGGTGAATCACGGCGTCGAGATCCTCGACGTGCCGCGGATCGAGGCCGTTCTCCGGATCCGCCGCGTTCCACGGACGCTCATGCGCGCCACGGGGCGTACCCCGCACGAAACGCACGACCTCGTGTCCACCCGTACTGAGGAAGGCACACAGCTGCGCGCCGACCAGCCCGGTCGCACCCGTCACGCCCACGCGCCAGCGTCGCTCGCCGAAGCGGGCCGCAAGCTCGGCATGCCTGCGGAGGTCCTCGCGCGTGCGTGCATGGCGAAACGCGAACTGCCGCTCGATCTCGCGCAGCATGAGCCGGCCACCGAACACGCGCCCAAGCGCACCCAACGGCGGATCGAAGCGAATCGAGTCCTCGATCATGGCATGCTCGCCCCGCGGCCCGTGTGCACCGCGCGCATCGCGATCTGCATCAGGTGCCGGCAGAAAGCGGTGCACGTGCCTCCACGAGCCGAACGGTCCCCGCTCCTGCATGTCGACGAACTGTCGCGGCGGATCGACTTCGCTGTGAACAGCGACCAGCGTGGTCGAGATCGGTCCCTTGCGGATCTGGATCTCGGCCCGTGCGCCGTCGACGAGCGGCGCCGCCTCGCGCACCACGCGAATCGACTCCCACGGCGGAATGAGCCGGTGGATCGCGCCCGCGCGAAAATGCCAGCGCCCGAGCTCCTCGGCCGACACGTCGACCCGCGATGCCCGATGGAACGAGAGTCGCCCGCTCATCGCGCACCTCCTCGGCCGCGCGTGCCGAACAGCCCCGCATCTGCGCTGACAGCCGCCACGGACTTCCCACGGATGAGCACATCCCGCACCGAGACGAACCGCGCGAGTTCCGACGTCTTCGCGTCGCTCGACCGCGCACGCGCACTTGCCAAAGCCAGTTTCATGCGCGGATTGTCGCAGAGCGCAGCGTCGTTGCGGGCGAGGAATGCCCAGTACAGCGGACCAACGGGACAATCCTCGCCCGGCGTGAAGGCACAGGCCGAGCACGAATCCCCCATCTTCTCGAGGTAGGCAGAGCCGCTCACGTAGGGTTTCGTCGTCATGCCGTCGAATCCGAAGGTGCCCATCGCGAGTACGTTGGGCTCGACCACCCAATCCCAGGCGTCGATGTAGGCGATCCAGAACCAGTCGCACAGTTCGCGCGGCGAGACGCCGAGCAGCGTGGCCAGGTTCGCAAGCACCATGAGACGCGTGATGTGGTGGCTCCAGCCCTCCGCCCACACGTCGCCAACGACATGGTCGAGGCAGGCCAGACCGCTCTTCTCGCCCCACCAGGCGGGGGGCACGCCGAGATCCGCGCCCAGACGGTTGGGCCGCGCACCTCCATCGATGCCAGCGGGCGGAGGCGCCTTCGGCTTCCACGCCTTTCCCGTCCACCGCGCGAATCCACCATCGCCGGGAGCATCGAGCGGCTGCTCGCCTTCGCCTGCCGACGCTCGGAACCCATCGGTCGCGCGATGCACGTGGTACACGAACTCACGCCAGCCGAGCACCTGCCGAACGAACCCCTCCTTGCTTGAGAGAGGGAGGTCGAGCGCGAGCGCATCCTGCACCACGCGCGCGGGGAGGATGCGATGCAGGTTCATGAGCGGCGACAGCCTGGTGTGAAACACGCCGCGGCTCCTGCGGCTCATCGCGTCCTCGAACGGGCCGAAGTGCGGCAGGCACGCGCGCTGCGCCCACTGCCACATCCGCTCGATCTCGGCTTGCGACACGGGAATCGTCGAGACATCGAGTTCGCCGGGATGCGCTGCGAACCGCTGAAGGACCTCCTGCTCGACTTCCTCCCGGAGGAGCGAACCCGGAAAGTCAGGCGGCGTGGGCGCGGGCGGCGTGCCGTCCCAGCGCTTGCGGTTCTCCGCGTCGAAGCTGAACTTTCCGCCGACAGGCTTGCCGCGCTCCATCAGGATGTCGGTGCGCCGGCGGACGTGCTGGTAGAAGCGGTCCATGCGCCAGCCCTCCGACGTGCGGGCTGCGTCGAGGTCGCCTGCCGTGGTCAGGAAGCCGTCGTGCGGCTCGAACCGCAGCGCGCCCTCGTCAACCAGCGGGGCGAACTCCGCGCGCGCCTCGCGCTCTGCCGGTTCCATCGCCACGAGCGGCCCTGTATCGGCGAGCGCAGAACGAACAAGGTCGACCATGGGAAGGTCGCCGCGCACGACGCGCACGTTGAAGCCGCTTTCCGCAGCCTCGAGTGCGAACGCACGCTGCGAGAGCAGGATCCACGCCAACCGCTGCCGATGGTACGGCCGACGCGAGAGCCACTCGCCGCTTTCGACGAGCAGCAGCCCCGTCCGATGCCGATCGGCACGCGAGACCGGCCCGATCCCCAGGTGGAGCTGGTCGGGAAAGACGAGGATCCAGCGCCCGCCGTCCGACCCGAGCGCGTGCCTTCCGTCCGATCCGACCCGTCGGGATGCCCCGCGCGCCAACCGCTCGTTCAGTTCGGCGGCGAAAGCAGGCGGGAGGTCAAGGATCGGACGCGAACGATGGGGCACGGCGCCGCGTTCGCGGACGATTTCTCCGCGGATGCGCCAAAGGGTCGCGCGGGGCTCAACCTGTCGGACGCGCGTCCCTAAGATCCCGACCCTCGGGACGGTGCCCGCGGGACCCCACCGCTGGTCGTCGCCCGCGCACCCAGACGATCCAGAATCGCGACTCTTCGCAACGACTTCGCCGATGATCCGCCCATGAACGCGACCGCCACTTCGACCGCGCCCTCCCGCTCCGCCCCTGGTCCTCAGGGAGCCGCTGGCATGATCGGACTCCTGCTGCTCCATGTCGGCACAGCGGCGTGGATCGGCTATGGCGCCGTGATGAAGGCGGTCGAGTTCAACCCCCTCCTGCTTCCGCCGCCGATCCGCGACACCCTCATGTGGGTGGTCCAGAAGACCTCGATCGACGCCAACCTGTTCTTCGAATGGGCGCTGCGGGCCATCATCGGCGCCGAGGTGTTCATCGCGCTTGCGGTGCTGCTCACGCGTTGGGCGCGCCAGATCGCCGTCCTGACCCTTGCCTTCTTCTGCGTGATCCTGCTGATTGCCATGGTGCAGGCG
>JBIIRG010000239.1:0-4346 GCA_044341665.1 Phycisphaerales bacterium
TCTTTGTCGAGGACGAGGATGCCGTCGAGCGGCGGGAGTTCGGGATCGCGGCGGCGCAAGGGGGAAATGTAGCGGAGATCGGGATAGACTCGCCGCCATGGACGGCACTTCAATCTTGGCGGGAATCGTTTTTGGCTGTGCGTTGGGGGGTGCTGCGGGCTGGCTCATCGCGGAGTTCCGCGCGAAGTCGCGCGCAGCGGTGGAGAAGGCTGCAGCCGACGCGGCGCGCGCGGAGCTCGAGCGCGTGAAGCGCGAAGGCGATGCGGTGCGCACGGAGCTCGCTGCGCTCCGCGCCGAGGCGACGGGCGCGAAGCAGGGCGAGGCTTCTGCGAAGGCGTCGCTTGAGGCGGCGGAGCGGAGCGGCGCCGAGCTGCGCGCGCAGGTTGCCGCCGAGCGCAAGCGCGTCGACGACGAAGCCGCGCGCCGCACCGAGTCCGAGCGTGCGCATGCGGCGCTGCGCACGCAGCTCGAGGAGCGCGAGCGCAACCTCGCCGAGCAGAAGAAGCTGCTCGACGAGGCGCGCGAGACCCTCAAGGACACCTTCAAGGCCACGGGCGCCGACGTGCTCAAGTCGACCGCCGAGGTCATGCTCAAGCAGGCCAAGGAGCAGTTCGAGGGCCAGCAGAAGCTCTCGCAGCAGGAGCTCGAGGCCCGCCAGAAGGCGATCGACGCGACCCTCTTGCCGCTCCGCGAGCAGCTCGCGAAGCAGGAGGAGCTCGTCAAGCAGCTCGGCGAGAAGCGCGAGGGCGACGCGAAGTCGCTCGGCGAGCAGCTCAAGCAGATCGCGGACCTGCAGCAGAAGGCCTCCGCCGCAGCGCAGACGCTCTCGGGCGCACTGCGCGACAACCGCCAGCGCGGGCGCTGGGGCGAGGTCTCGCTCCGCAACATCGCCGAGATGGCGGGGCTCGTCGACAACGTCGACTTCAGCGAGCAGTCGAGCGTCGAGGGCGACGAGGGCAACCGCCTGCGCCCCGACATGACGGTGCGCCTGCCGGGCGGCCGCTTCGTGCCGGTCGACGCGAAGGTGCCGATGAGCGCGTACCTCGACTCGCTCGACCCGGCGCTGTCCGACGCCGATCGCCTCGCGCGCCGCGCGGCGCATGCGCAGGCGCTGCGCAGCCATGTGCGCACGCTCGCCTCGCGCGAGTACGCGAAGGCGATGGGCGAGGGCGTCGAGATCACGGTGCTCTTCGTGCCGCTCGAGAGCGGCCTGATCGCGGCGCTGGAGGAGGACGCCACCGTCTACCAGGAGGCGCTCGAGAAGCGCGTGATCATCTGCACGTCGTCGACGCTGCTGGCGCTGCTGCGCACGTGCGCGATCCAGTGGCAGCAGGCGAAGCTCAACGAGAACGCGCGCAGGATCGGCGAGAACGCGAAGGACCTGCTCGCGCGCATCGCCACGCTCGCCGAGCACCTTCAGCGCGTCGGCAAGAACCTCGACTCCGCGACCAAGGCGTTCAACGACGCCGTCGGCTCGTACAACTCGCGCCTGCTGCCCAAGGCGCGCGACACCGCGGAACTCGCGGGCGACCTTGCGAACGCGCCCGAGGAGCTCGATCAGCAGCCGCGCATCGCGCGGGACGACATCGTCGGCGGTGGCGGCGAGCCGCGGCAGTTGCCGCCTACGGATGGGGCCAGCGAGCCGACGAGGTGAGCGCGTCGATGGTGGTGACGAGTCGGGGAACCTCTTCCTTTGCCGTCCGCCAGATCACCGCGGGGTCAACGCGGTGGTAGGCGTGGACGACGAAGTTCCGCATGTCGCCCATGGCGCGCCACGGTATCTCGGGAAGCTCGTGCTGGCGGTCCGCGGAGACGCGGCGCGCGGCCTCGCCGATCACGGTCAGGCGGCGGAGCAGCGCTTCGAAGGCATATGGGATCGAGAGGATCTCCTGCAGCGAGTGCGCATCCACCATCGAGACGATGGAACTTGCTTCTGAAGCAATGAACCACCGCTCGACTCGACTGCCTCCTCGATTTCCTCAGCCAGTTCAAGGATTTCTTGGATCTCCTTCTCCTTGGCGCTGTCTCGAGTCCTCCCCTTCGGAATCCTCTTCACGCTGCTCTCAACCATGTGCCTGACTGCCGAATTGATCGAACTCTTCGCAACTGCCATGTAGCGTTTCTTGAGGAGCCATGACAGCCGACTCAGCTCTTCTGGATCCAACATGAGTATCGGCTGGCTGCGGACGTACTCATACAACCCCATCCCATCCACATACCCCGCCGGGTCGCGCTCGAGCCATCTGCCGAGCGTCGGGGAGTGTGTGCGGTACCGCCCCGTGTGCAGCCCGCTCTCGACGTTGAACATGTAGCCGCAGTAGCCGATGCCGTTGCGGACGCCCTTCGCGAAGAGGCCCGCTTCGCCGACGCCGCGCGCGGCGGGGTCGTAGGCGACGGTCATCTTGCGCACCGTGGCGTCGATCCCGCTTCCGACCGCGCCGCGCGTCACGCGGCGTCGCGCCGGTACTCGTGGCGGGTGCCGTTCTGGTCGGTCGTCGCGCGGAGTTCGCCGAGGCGGTTGTAGGCGTAGCGCACCGCGTAGGTGTCGGCCGCGCCGGCTACAAGGCGCCTATTCGCTCAGGCTGGAAATCTCATCTGTGAGCCAAGCGCTGAAACTCGGCCAAAGAACGCTCGGCAAACTGTTCGGGTCGTCGTACTGCCGCCAGACCCCGACGCCCATCAGTCGTCCGTCCTCTGAATACACGAAACAGTCATACTCTCCGCTGCCGCTGTTGTTGAAGAGTATGCAGCGGTGAAGAACGGCAGGATACCGACTACGCATGAACAGATTCTCCGCGACGATGTCGACCCCGCACGCAGCACTCGACGAAGCGGGCACTCGGAGCATCTCCCAGAATGGAGGTTGCCGGTCGAAGAACCGCTGAAGGAACTTGGCGAAGTCATCGGGGATGTTCAGCGCAAGCGACTCGGAGGCGCGGGTGATGTCTGCCGAAGCGGGAACCGCCGCATCGGGATGAAGCACCGTGGCGAGCGGTTCAAAGCGCCGAAAGAGCTCATCGAGTGTCTGCATCGGTTCGCTCCGATGGCCTTTGCCATACACATCGAGATGATCCGTCCAGTGCAAGAAGTCGATGTTGTCAGGATCGTCAGCCAAATCGGGATGATCCTCTACTGGCCGCCCGTGGTGGCCTTCGATCGTTTGGCCGTCTCTACTCTTCGGCCTCCGCCCTTCGATGATGTCCTTTCTCTGCGCATCTGTCCAATAGCGCGACCCCTTTCGCCCGGCAGCAAGTCTCTCCCTCTCCCGTGACCACGCGTCGCGCGCACCCTTGTCACGCAGTCGCTTCATCAATCTGTCGCAGCGCCTGTCGAGCTCCTCAAGCTTGTCACGGACCTTGGCGATTACTCCGCAAGTATCGATCAGATCACAAGCATCGCCCGCAATCGGCACCATGGTCCAGAGATTCCCGCGCAATATCGCGCAAGAGCATGTCGTCGTCTCGTCGGCTGTGATTCGTTCCTACAGTAGCGGCTCTCGAGGACAGTTCATCCAACACCGATCACGGTCGGTCAGGCGGCGACTCTCGCCTCCGCGAGTACCTGCTCGCGCAGTTCGTCGCGGAGCATGCCCGCTGTCGCGAGGTCGACCGATGCCCGCAGGATGCCCTCGAGCTCGATCTTGACCGAAGAGAGCTCGAGCAGTCCGACCGGGTGGTCGAAGTCCACCAGCAGATCGAGATCCGAGCTCGCCGTGTGCTCGCCCCTCGCGCAGGAACCGAACACGCGGACCCGCGTGATGCCAAGCGCATCAAGTCGCTCCCTGTGCGATGCGAGTAGATGTTGGACTTCGTCGATCGTCATGCGGTGAGCATAGCGCTCATGCATCCTGCGACGGCCGAATGGTGGCGTCGCGGGGCAACCACAACGGGCGTCGCCCCCCGCATCACCTCGCCTGTCCGAGCGTCAGAACCGGCCGGATTGCAAGCAGGAGCGCGACGATCGCGACGGAGGTGATCACCGACTTCCAGCCGCCCTCGATGACGCTGGCGGTGATGCTCCAGCCCGCGAGCGCGAGGTAGAGGAGCGGCGTGAACGGGTAGAGCGGCACGCGGAACGGCCGCGGCGCATCGGGCATCGTGCGACGCAGGACGATCACGGCCGCCACCGAGAGCGACGAGAAGACGTTGATGAGGACCGTGAGGAGTCCGAAGATGTCGCCGAGGTTGCCGAGCGCAAGGCAGGCGGCGCTCGCAAGCGCCGTGGCCACGAGGCCGCGCGTGGGGACGCCGCGGGGGCTCCGAACGCCCGTCCATGCCGGGATCTCGCGTGCATGCGCCATCGACTCGAGGATGCGGGCGGCGGTGATGGTTCCCGACACGATCGTC
>JBIIRG010000240.1:0-4336 GCA_044341665.1 Phycisphaerales bacterium
GCGCATTGTTGAAGTTGTCGACCAGCTCGACCGTCGCGCCGCTCACGACATCGAGCTCGCCGATCAGCGACACCTGCGTCTCCTCGCCGCTGAACGCGCTGGCCACGCAGCCGAGGTCCGCGCTCGTCGCCTCGAAGGTCTGCACGGTGCCCTCACAACCATCGAGCGACAGCTTCGCGCCGTTGAAGCGCACATCGTCCGATGCGCACGCGAGCGACATGTTGCCGCACACGGAGAACTTCCAGAGGTCCTCGATAAACCGCAGCTCGCCCGCGGGCCCGACCTCGACCGACCCCGCGACGCGGATGCCGTCGCCGACCTGCGTGCCGCCGGTGCCGCCACCCTGGAAGCCGGGCGCGGTGATGACGTTGCCGAAGATCAGGCCGTTGTTGACGAGGTTGCCGGTGATGTAGAGCACGCCCACCTGCGCGAGGATGTTCGCACCCGCGTTGTTGGTCACGCTGCCGACGACGACGAGGTCATCGGTCGTGATCGCGCGCCCCGAGTTGTTCAGCGAACCGACGATCTGGCCCGAGGCCGCGAGCTGCGCGCCGCTTGCGACCGACACGTTCGACACGATCGCGCTGTTGAGGCACGTCGCGTTGCCGCCAAGCGACAGCGCGTCGACGTCGATCGTGCCGTTGACGGCGACCAGGTTCGAGAGCGGGGCGGTGGTCATCGAGCTCGCGACCACGACGCCGCCGAGGAGATCCAGCTCGCCACTCAGCGCGATGGGCGCAAGCGGGTTGAACACCGCGTTCGTAGCGAGCGTCATCGAGCCATTCACCGCGACGGGCGAGCCGTCGTTCTGCGCCAGGATCGAGCCGCCGAGCGAGATCGTCGTGTTGCCGTTGAAGGTCAGCGTCGAGCCGCTCGAGAGCGTGATGCCGGCGTTGGTGGGGACATTGGTCGTGCCGTCGAGCACGATCGACTCGGGCGCGGACATGCGCGCGCCGTTCGCAAAGAGCGTAGTCGAGGTGGCGCCGCGCGCGATCGCGTTGGTGGAGCGGAGTTCGATGGATTTGCCGCGGTAGTCGACGTTGTCGGGGCCAACGGCAGTCGGCGCGACCAAGAGCGTGTCGCCGTTCAGGGCATCGAGGATGCCAAGGGAGAGCACGCCGAAGTTGGCGCCGGAGCGGAGGTTCGTGGAGGCCGCGACGCGGACGGCGAGGGTGTGGTTGCCGCCGCCGGCGATCGTGGTGACGGTTCCCAGGTTCGTCGGGACGTTGGATTGGCCGGAGTTGTTCAATCCCCAGCACCTGACGGAGCCATCGGTTCGGAGCGCGATGGTGTGGTACTCGCCGCCCGCGATGGCGGTGGTGGCTCCGAGGTCTGCGGGGACGTTGCACTCTCCGTTGCCATTGTATCCCCAGCACCTGACGGAGCCGTCAGAGCGGAGCGCGATTGTGTGGTAGCCGCCGCCCGCGATGGCGGCGGTGGCTCCGAGGTCTGCGGGGATATTGCACTGGCCATAAACGCTGTATCCCCAGCACCTGACGGAGCCGTCTGTCCGGAGCGCGATTGTGTGGTAGCCGCCGCCCGCGATGGCGGTGGTGGCTCCGAGGTCTGCGGGGACATTGCACTGGCCATCGGAATTGCGCCCCCAGCACCTGACGGAGCCGTCTGTACGGAGCGCGATGGTGTGGGAGAAGCCCCCCGCGATGGCTGTGACGGTTCCAAGTTCTGCGGGGACATTGCACTGTCCAGAGCCGTTGTTTCCCCAGCACACCGCGACCCGTGGCCCCTGTGGTTCATCCGCGCGTGCGATGCAAGCCACAGTGCCCACCGCAACCACCGACATCGCCGCAACCGATCGCTCGAACTTCATCTCATGCTCCTCATGAAACCGTAGGCAATCCCACAGCATTGAATTCCAATCTCGCACCGTTGCACCCACACGCCGTGCCCTCGCTCACCCCGTCCACCCGTTGAGCACGATCGCCATGTCGGAGCCGCCCACGATGCCGTCGTCGTCGAGATCCGCGATCGGGGCGGTCGTACCCCAGTAGGTGAGGACGAACGCGAGATCGATGCCGTTCACGACGCCGTCGCCGTTCACATCCGGGTCCGGCAGATCAGGCACCACGCAGATGTTCGCGGGGTTGTCGACCGTGCCCTGGATGAGCGCATTGCGCGTCACGACCTTGATGCCGTTTGTCACCAACGTCGCGCCTGGCTGCACGGTCAGGCCGCGCGCGTACACGACCTCGGCCGCCTTGCCCGGCGCGTTGTTGAAGTTGTCGACGAGCTCGACCGTCGCGCCGCTCACGACATCGAGCTCGCCGATCAGCGACACCTGCGTCTCCTCGCCGCTAAACGCGCTGGCCACGCAGCCGAGGTCCGCGCTCGTCGCCTCGAAGGTCTGCACGGTGCCCTCGCAACCATCGAGCGAGAGCTTGGCGCCGTTGAAGCGCACGTCGTCCGACGCGCACGCGAGCGACATGTTGCCGCACACGGAGAACTTCCAGAGGTCCTCGATGAACCGCAGCTCGCCCGCAGGGCCGACCTCGACCGACCCAGCGACGCGGATGCCGTCGCCGACCTGCGTGCCGCCGGTGCCGCCGCCCTGGAAGCCCGGCGCCGTGATGACGTTGCCGAAGATAAGGCCGTTGTTCACGAGGTTGCCCGTGATGTAGAGCACGCCCACCTGCGCGAGGATCTGCGCGCCCTGGCTGTTGCTCACATTTCCGACCACGATCAGGTCGCCGATCGAGATGATCTTGCCCGCGCCGTTGGTGATGTTGCCGAAGAGCTGCCCCGATGCAGCGACCGTCGAGACCGTCGCGCTTCCGCCGTCGAGCGGCTCGGTCGCGAGGTTGCCCACCAGCGACGAGTTCGCGAGGTTCGCGCTGCCGCCGCGCACGCGCACGGTGTCGACATCGATCAGCGCGCCGACGCCCACGAGCCGGCCGCCCGGGTTCGTCGACCCGACGGGCGCGCCGCGCAGGATCATCTCGTCGGCGCGGATCGTGCCGCCGAAGCAGCGCGCGTCGCCCGTCGGCTCGACCTGCAGCAGGTCCGCGCCGCCGAGCAGCGAGAAGAGCGCATCGGTGTCGACCGTGAGCGAACCACCCGACACCGACGCCTTCGCGGGCGCCGCGATCTGTACGCTGCTGCCGAACTCGACCACCAGCTCGCCGCCCGCGCGGATGTCAAGCGCGGGATCGGCGGGGGTGACGCGGTCGACGGAGAGCGAGACGGCGGTCCCCACGGGAATGCGCATCGATCCCGCGATCGCGAGGTCGGCGTCGGTCTCGATCGAGCTGCCGTTGCGCAGCGTGGCGAGGCCGCGGATGAGCGTGGTGGTGGGGCCGTGGTTGATGATCTTGTTGCCAGGCGGCAGGTCGATCACAGAGTTCGGGCCGAACTCGAGGCAGGGGGTGACGGCGGCGAACTCGGGTGCGGTGCAGGTGTTGAATACTGCGGTGTCGGTCTCGCCGATTGGGTTTGAGGAGTAGACGCCACCATCGAGGATGAGGCGGTGGGTGGTGGAGAGGTCGTAGGGGTAGCTGTTGTAGATCGCGAGATCGATGGGCATCGTGACCCGCGTCGGTGAGGGCGCAGCGGTGCGGATGCCTGTTGAGGCAGCGCGGTGGATATCGATGACCGAAGCGACATCGGTGACGAGATCGGAGGAGATGACCGAGTTTGGTTCAGAGTTGAGGTCGCCGAGGAGGGTGACCTTTTCATGGACCGAAACCGGCGAGTTGCTCAGCATGAGATTGCCCGCAACGCTTAGACCTGCGCCAGCGGTGAACGGCGACAAGATCAGATCCACCGATCCAGCGACCGATAGGTTCTCGATCGCTGCGATAAGTCGGCCTTGAACGCTGAATGGGCGGGTGGCGGCGGGAAGCGCTTCGAAGCGCCAGCCTGCGGGCGCGATTCGATTCGCGAGGTAGATACTCTGGAAAAGCAGGGTGGAGTTGCCTGCTGGCGAGATAGCCCGCACAGGGAACCCGCTTCCGTAAGCGATCGTGTGGTACCCGCCGGCCGCGATGTGCGTGATGCCCCCGAGATCGGGTTCCGCTTCACGCTGCCCGTAGGCGTTGTAACCCCAGCACGCGACCGAACCGTCGGCCTTGAGGGCGACCGTGTTGTAGCCGCCCGCGGCGACCGCGGAGACGGTCCCGAGCCCGGCGGGGCCGTTGCACTGGCCTTCGGAGTTCCTTCCCCAGCACGCGGCCCATCCGTCGGCCTTGAGGGCGACCGTGTGGTAGCCGCCCGCGGCGACCGCGGAGACGGTCCCGAGCCCGGCGGGGACGTTGCACTGGCCGAACTGGTTGTATCCCCAGCACGCGACCGAACCGTCGGCCTTTAGGGCGACGGTGTGGTA
>JBIIRG010000241.1:0-4324 GCA_044341665.1 Phycisphaerales bacterium
GTCCGAACTGCAGCCAGAGGAGCGAGGGCTCCTCTGGGAAAACGTCGTCCTGGAGCACCTGCTCTCGCGGCCATCGCAGCCCGAGGTCCACTACTGGCGCGACAAGCTCCAGCGAGAGGTCGACTTCATCATCCCGCGAGGCCGTTCGGCCGTCGACGCAATCGCGTGCACGTGGGACCTGAGGCGGATCGACATCAAGGGGATGAAGGCGTTCCGCGCGCTCTATCCCAAGGGCAGCAACTTCGTGCTGTCGCCCGGTGCTGTGGAGCCGTACACCCGGGTGATCGATGGCGTGACGCTCACGATCGCGTCGCCAAGCGCCATACGGGGATGACACTCGAGGCGGACATTCGAGGCCGACATCCGAGGCCGACATCGAGGGCTGACGTCGGCCCCGCCAAATTCGCGGAAGCCGCACGAGAGCGCCTCGAATCGCAGACGGAGGGCCGTATCTTGGGTTCCCATGCTGCTCGCGTCGCTCGTCGCCTCATCCGCGCTGGCTTCCCACGCCGAGACCGTCGACTACAACCGCGACATCCGGCCCATCCTGTCGCAGCACTGCTTCGCGTGCCACGGGTTCGACGCAACCGCGCGCAAGGCGGGCCTGCGGCTCGACCGCGCCGAGTTCGCGCATGCGCAGATCGAGGGCGAGACCGACGGGACCTCGGCGTTCAAGCCGTTCGACCCGGTCGCGAGCCTTGCGTGGGCGCGCATCAACGCCGCGGACCCCGACGACCGCATGCCGCCGCCCGAGTCGCACCGCACGCTCACCGAGGCGCAGAAGGACACGCTCCGCCGTTGGATCGAGCAGGGCGCGGTGTACGCCGAGCACTGGGCGTTCGTGGAGCCGACGCGATCCGCGCCGCAGGCTCCGCACGGCGCGCAAGGGACGATCGACGCACTCGCCGCGAGCCGCCTTGCCGCATCGAGCCTGCGACCCGCAGCGCCCGCCGATCCGGCGACGCTCATCCGCCGCGTGACGGTCGATCTCACCGGCCTTCCGCCGAGCGCAGAGGACGTCGCCGCGTTCGTGAGCGATCCCGACCCGCAGGCGTACGCGAAGGCCGTCGAGCGTCTGCTCGCGAACCCGCACTACGGCGAGCGCATGGCGATGCCGTGGCTCGACGCTGCGCGCTACGCCGACACGAACGGATTCTCGATCGACGGCGGCCGCCACCTCTGGCTGTGGCGCGACTACGTGATCCACGCCTTCAACACCAACAAGCCGTACGACCGCTTCCTGGTCGAGCAGATCGCGGGCGACCTTCTGCCCGACAAGAGCGATGAGACGCTCGTCGCGACCGGCTTCCAGCGCAACGCGATGATCACCCACGAGGGCGGCACCATCGCCGAGGAGAACCTCGTCAACTACGGCGTTGACCGCGTGCGCACCTTCGGCGAGGCGGTGCTCGGCCTGACGGTCGGCTGCGCGCAGTGCCACGACCACAAGTTCGACCCCGTCACGCAGCGCGACTACTACCGGCTGTTCGCGTTCTTTAACCAGACCACCGAGCCCGCGCACGGCGGCGACAGCGGTGTGAACGCGGCGCCGGCCGCGAACCTCAAGTCGGTGCTCGCGACCGGCGAGGAGGACGCGCTCCGCGAGCGCATCGCGGCGCTCGAGCAGGCGCTCGCGCTCCCGAACGCCGTCGAGGTCGAGCGCTGGGAACTCGACGAGCAGCGGAAGCTCGCGAAGCGCGGGCTCGGCTTCGCCACGTATCCGGTCAAGCTCACCAAGATCAGCACGCCCAACACCGGCAGCGGCTTCGAGATCGAGGCCGACCGCTACGCACGCGTCACGCGGCCGATGGGCTTCGTGGCATTCGATGTGGCGATGGAGTTCACTCAGCCGATCGCGCCCGTGACGGGCCTGCGCATCGTGATGCACGCCGACCCCGCCGCGCCGAACGCAGGCTGGGGCTGGGCCGACGGCGGCGCAGGCGAGAAGCGCACCTTCGCGGTCACGAACGTCTCGGTCTCCGCAGGTTCGGTCTCGTCGGACCAGGTGAACCTCTACCGCATGCTCACGCTCGTGGGCGCAACTGCGAGCAGCTGGTCGGGCGGCAACCACCCGCTCGGCGTGCTCGAGACGAAGGCCGAGACCGCATGGATTCCCGACATCGCGCAGGATGGCCCTGCGCATCTCACGGTGATGTTCGACGAGCCGCTCGCCCGAGACGCGACGCACATCACCGCGCAGGTGAACTTCGGCCGCTGGGGCGATGTCGCGGCCAAGCGCATGGAGTTCTTCCTCGTCACGGGCAACGACGACGGCTCAGCGCTGCCAGCGGGCGTCGTGCGGATCCTCGCGAAGGACCGCAGCGCACGGACCGCCGATGAGACGCGCGACCTCTTCGCCCACTTCAGCGCCCACGCACCCGCGACCGAGCGCCTGCGCATCGACCTCGCGAACGCGCGCGAGCGCCTGCGCGTGCGGACCGAGGCGCACTCGACGATGGTCATGGACACCGCGCCCACACCGCGCGCGACGCACATCCTCAACCGCGGGAACTACGCCGATCCACGCGACGCCGTCGAGGCGGGTACGCCCGACTTCCTGCCGCCGATGCCCGAGGGTGCGCCGATGAACCGCCTCGGCCTCGCGCAGTGGGTGGTCGATCCCGCGAACCCGCTCACCGCGCGTGTCGCGGTCAACCGCATCTGGAGCGTGTTCTTTGGTGCAGGCCTCGTGCGCACGGCCAGCGACTTCGGCCTGCAGGGCGAGTGGCCCGAGCACCGCGAGCTGCTCGACCATCTTGCCGCCGACTTCCGCGACGGCGGCTGGAACGTGAAGGACCTCGTGCGCGCGATCGTGACGAGCGACCTCTACAAGCAGTCGTCGCGCACCACGCCCGAGATGCTCGCGCAGGATCCCGACAACCGCCTTCTCGCGCGCGGCCCGCGCTTTCGCCTGCCCGCGGAGCTCATCCGCGACGGTGCGCTCAAGACGAGCGGACTCCTCGTCGACCAGCTCGGCGGCCCGAGCGTGAACCCGTACACCCCCGGCGACCCGTGGCGCGAGATCAGCCACTACGGCTCGAGCCCCGCGACCGCGCAGGCGTTCATCCAGGACCACGGCGAGAAGCTCCACCGCCGCAGCATGTACACCTACTGGAAGCGCACGCTTCCGCCGCCGAACATGGCGATCTTCGACGCGCCGAACCGCGAGCTCTGCACCTTCGACCGCGCCGCGACCAACACGCCGCTGCAGGCGCTCGTGATGCTCAACGACGAGCAGTTCGTCGAGGCCGCGCGCGCGTTCGCCGAGCGGATCATGCGCCGCGGGCTCGACGACGCGCAGAAGGTCGTGTGGGCGTTCGCCGAGACGACCTCGCGGCTGCCCTCGCGCGACGAGACCAAGGTGCTCACCGACGCACTCGCGCGCGAGCGCGCGCGCTTTGCCCGCGACACCGCCGCGGCCGAGGCGCTGCTTGCCCACGGCGAATCACCGCGCGACGCGTCGCTGCCCGCTGCGGATCACGCGGCGTGGACGCAGGTCGCGGCTGTCCTCCTGAATCTCTCTGAAACGGTGACGAGGAACTAGCGATGCACACGCCAATCGACCAGCGCCTTGCACACCTCACCCGCCGCAGCTTCATCAGCCGCACCGCCCACGGCGTCGGCTCGATGGCGCTCGCGTCGCTGATCGCGGACTCGATCCTCGGCGGCGCACGCATCGCCCGCGCCGATGGTGGATCCGCCGCGGGCGGCCTCGCCGGCGTCCCGCACTTCGCCCCGAAAGCGAAGCGCGTCCTCTGCCTCTTCCAGAGCGAAGGCTTCTCGCACATCGACCTCTTCGACCAGAAGCAGGCGCTGTGGGACCACGCGGGCAAGGATCTCCCCGCGTCGATCAAGGGCACGCAGCGCGTGACCGGCATGACCTCGGGCCAAGGCAGCTTTCCCGTCGTGCCGCCGCTCATGAAGGGCAAGAACTGCGGCAACAGCGGCCTCTGGATCAGCGATCTCATGCCGCACCTCCAGACCGTGGCCGACGACCTCTGCTTCATCAAGAGCATGCATACCGAGGCGATTAACCACGATCCCGCGATCACGCTCATGAACACGGGCAACCAGATCCCGGGCTACGCCAGCATGGGCTCGTGGGCGAGCTACGGCCTCGGCAGCGAGAACGCGAACCTGCCCGCGTTCATCGTGCTCGTGTCGCAGGGCTCGGGCAAGAACCCGGGCCAGCCGATCTTCTCGCGCCTGTGGGGCAGCGGCTTCCTGCCGAGCTCGCACCAGGGCGTCGGCTTCCGCCCGGGCGGCAATCCTGTGCCGTACCTCGCGAACCCCGACGGCGTCGACCCCGCCACGCGCCGCGCGA
>JBIIRG010000242.1:0-4301 GCA_044341665.1 Phycisphaerales bacterium
CGGGCTGCACCCATCGGCTCGCACCTGCGCGGCGGATCGAGTCCGCGAGCTCAGGCCCGAGGTCATCGGGGCGCGTCCACAGGCGCATGTCGAGGTCGACGATCATCGCGCCGAAATGTACCCGAGCAGGGGTGCGTGCGGGGCGGATCCCTATACTCGACCCCATGTCGAAAGCCGTCTGGCAGCAGGATGAACTCGCAGAGGACCCTCACCGTCGGGATGACAAGCCCCAGAAGGTGCGTGCGATGTTCTCCGCCATCGCCGACGCGTATGACCTGAACAACCGGCTGCACTCGTTCGGACTCGACCAGCGCTGGCGTCGCGCCGCGGTGCGGCTTGCGCGCGTTGGGCCTGGTGATGACGTCGTGGACATCGCCTGCGGCACGGGCGACCTGACCGAGCTCTTTGCGGAGACGCAGGCCCGCAGCGTCGTGGGCCTCGACTTCACGCCGCGCATGCTCGAGATCGCGCGCGTGAAGAGCGCGCGGCGGACGCACGCGCGCGCCGTGCCGCGCTATGACCACGGCGACGCCACGGCGCTCGGCCTGCCCGACGCGAGCGTCGACGTGGTGTCGATCGCCTTCGGCCTGCGCAACGTCGGCGACACCCCGCGCGCGCTGGCGGAGTTCCGCCGCATCCTGCGTCCTGGCGGGCGGCTCGTGGTGCTCGAGTTCGACGAGCCGCGCAACCGCGTGGTGCGGGGGCTCAATCGCTTCTACACGCATCACGTGATGCCCTTGACGGCGTCGCTCATCGCACGCGATGCGAGCGGAGCCTATCGGTACCTGCCGCGCTCGGTCGAGACCTTCCTCGACCGCGACAGGCTGCGTGCCGCGATCCTGCAGGCGGGCTTCGCGTCGTGCGAGCAGAAGGCGCTCACCTTCGGCACGTGCGTGGTGAGCTGCGGCGTGGTCGGTCGCTGACCGACGTCACGCGCTGATGTGCGTCGCTTCATCGGGCAAACGCGCAGGGATTGCGCGGAGTGCGGCGAGTTGGGCGAGGAATCCCGCGATTCGTGCGTGTCGGGTGCGCCACGGCGAAACGCGCTCGTCGACGCGTGCTTGTCACGGTGGGTCGTGCGCATGTCGCGCACGCGCCTCCGCGCAGCTCGCGGAGCGCGCCCAGTACCTCGGCCGGAGGATCCGGCCCTCACGATCGAAGCGAACGGGGTGACGAGGATCGTCGCGCCATTCCCTCACTCGGAGCAGGGCCATGCCTCAGGCTGATTCCGGACACCGTGATACTCACCTTCAACGATCGAGACCGACCGCGGGCGGTCCATGCGCCGTCACGCTCGAGCGCTTCGTCGAGCAGCTCATCGGCGGTGACCGCGTGGGATGCCGCGATCTCCTGCGCGAGTTCATCGCTGCGGGACATGACTCGCGTGACGCACTCGAGCACCTCGCGTGGCCCGCCTGCGCGCTGATCGACCGACTGTCGAGGCAGGACCAGATTGCGGCCGTGCACGAGCACGGGGCCGTCGTGCTGCTCGCCCAACTGGTGCAGCGGCTCGAATGTGGACTCGCGAAGCACCCCGCGCGCTGCCGAATGGTCGTCGTGACCAGCGGGCGGGCGCCGAGCGAGGAGCTCGCAGCCGAGATCTTCGCAGGACTCGCCGAGGCTGATGGCTTCGACGTCCTCTTCCTCGGCGGGGGGGTCGAGTCGGACGACCTCTTCGCCGAGGTCGCACGGCGACGCCCCGCGTTCCTCGTGAGTTTTGCGGCCGCGGGATCCGACGCGCCTCGGCTTCGGCGATTGATCGACTCGGTGCGGCGGCAGGATCCCGTGCCGGGCCTGCGGATCGGAGTCGGCGGCGGGGTCTTCGAGCGCGTTCCCGGTCTTGCGGACGAGATCGGGGCGCACTTCGCCGCCGACAGCCCGTTCGACATGCTCGCCGCCCTCCAGCAGGCGGCCGAGCGTGCACCTGGCGCGGCGCGTGCGGACGGACGCGGCGCCGTCGAGCGCCGTGCACGCGCTGCATAGAGCCCGGTCCGCCCCGCAGGACCTGCGGAAGGCCATCAGGACCGCTCTCGGAGGCCCGCGGCGTCCCTCGCCGCGCGGCTTCCGGGACGCGGGATTCGCCGCTTCCGGACCCCGAACCGAGCATGGCACGGAGGAGTGGAGGGAGGCGAGAGGTACGCGGAGCGTCCGCGGATCGACTGCTCGACCGCACGGCCGACGTCGCGAAGCCGGCTGTGAATCCAGTCGGGAATCTTCGGCGCATCCCAGACGCCCTCCCAAGTTGCGGCACGGCGCGCAATCCGCGGTCCCGTCCACCGTTCGGTCCGACTGTGGGGACAGGCGGGACTTTGCGCCGATCAGCCATTTTCGGGAACGATCGACCGAGCCGCCCGTACACTCGCCTGCCTCCCGAGATGTCGCGTCGGCTCGCCCCCACGCGCCTGATCGAGCGGGGCGAGCCTGGTGAATGCTGGTCATCAGAAGGGATTCGCATGTTGGACCCACAGACCGAACGCCTGACCATCCAACGCGCCCGCCGCGGCGACCGCGAGGCGATCGCCGAGCTCGTCCGCTCGTACCAGCGTCCGCTCGAGGCCTTTCTGTTTCGCTTGTGCGGGCAGAGCGATCTCGCGGAGGATCTGTCGCAGGAAGCGTTCGTGCGCGTGATCCGCTCGCTGGATCGTTTCGACGAGCGATTCCGCTTCTCGACCTGGCTCTTCACGATCGGCAAGCGCCTGCTTGTCAACCACCAGCAGAAGATGAAGCCGACCGCCGACAGCGAAGTGGTCGAGTACCGCGCGGGCGATGCACGCACCCCGGTTGCCGAAGTCGAGGAAGTGGAGCGAACGGGCCGCGTGAGCAAGCTCGTGGGCGTTGCGCTCGATGCACTCGTGAGCCCTCAGCGCGAGATCGTGCTGCTCTTCCACCAGCAGGGCTGGTCGGTGCAGCAGATCTCCGAGGAGCTCTCGATGCCGGAAGGCACGATCAAGAGCCATCTGTTCCGTGCGCGCCGCCGCATGCTCGAGGCCATCGAGCGCACTGGCGTGCGTGACGCGAGCGAGGTGCTGCGATGAGCGCGGGTGGCCACGGTGGCGGTCGCGCCGAGCGGATCCTCGTGCGGATCCTCCTCGCGCTGCGGCGGGAGGCGCGTTGCTCCCCGGACCGCGCTGCAGACGCGCGGCGCGCTGAAGCGCTTGCAGACGTCATCCTGTCGGATTTTCCTCGTCGCGTCCTGCCCTTCGGCATGGCCGCGCTTGTGGTGATCACGGTCTTGTGCGCGCTTCCACTGCTGCGCGATGCGGCGGTGGCCACCCAGGGCGCCGGCGCCAGCGGCAGCACCGTGGCGCATGTGGTCGAGTCGAGCCTGCGCGATCGTGGCCGCGCGATGAGCGACGGAATCGACGCGATTCGCGCCGTGGTCGCACCGTTTGCGCCCGATACCGCGTCGGATCCGTCGTCCGCGCCTGAGGCGCAGCCGGTTGTGGCGCCGCCCGCCGACGCGTCCGCTCCCTTCCGCAAGTCCTGAGGCAGAACGAACGCGATGCGATGCATGCAGAACGGGATGCCACGGACGGCACGGATGGCGCGTCGGCTGCAGACGCGCCTCTTGTCGTACCTGCTCGCACTCGCCTGCTGCGTCGTCTGGAGCGGGATCTGGAGCGCTCGGTGCCACGCGGACAACGCTGGGTTTGCCATCGCGCCTCGGGCTGCGACGCTCGCGGTCGATGCGCGGGGTATCAACGAACTCCTGGACGGCGATCGCGGCGCGCTCATGCGCCCCGTGCTCGAGGCATTCGCCGGTGACAGCGCGATGTCCACCTTCGACCTCCTCCTCAAGCGCGCCAATGCGCCTGGCGAGAAGGTGGCGCGCGACGTGTTCGGCGGGCGGATCGCGTTCTTCCTGACCGAAGACGGCGCCGAGTCGACGTGGCTGCTTGGCTTCGAGAGCGACGATCAGCGCTGCGAGCATGTGCTGCGGATGCTGCGCGCCAAGATGGTGGTCCCCGGGCGGTTCGAGAGTCCGATCGAGCGGCTGGCCATGCGCCGCGTCGGTGGATGGCTCCTGATCGCACCGCTCGCCGACGCTGGCCGTGCGGCCATCGATGCCGCAGCATCGCGGGTGCCGAACGAGGACCCCGTGCATTCGTTGCTCGGCGATCCGCTCATGCAGTCGCTGCTGGCAAGCGAGGCGCCGGTGCGTGTGTTCATGCGGCACGCCGCGCCGATGGGTGGCGCCACGACCATGGCCCTGCGCGGCGAGAAGCGCGGCCTGCGCGCCGAGATCGCCGGCAGCTACGACACGGCGCCGCTCGGGTTGACGGGGGGGCGGCATGCGCTCG
>JBIIRG010000243.1:0-4286 GCA_044341665.1 Phycisphaerales bacterium
CCGAGGAGCGGATCGATGCCGCGCATCTCGCCGAGTACCGCGCCATGATCGCCTTGCGCAACGCGCATCCCGCGCTGCGCCGCGGTTCGTTCCGCACGCTGCGCGCCGATGACGAACGGAACACCTGGATCTTCGAGCGCGCGCTCGCCGACCAGCGCGTGATCGTGGCGATCAATGCCTCCGATGCGCCGCAGGACCTCGCGCTTGGCGCCGAGACCGCGGCGGGCTGGACGTGGCGGACCGCGTACGCAAGCGACCGCGCAGCGGGCGGCGGACCGCTCGACGCACTCCCTGCGCGTGCGGCCCGCGTCCTCGTCGGTGAGCGCCAGCCGCGTGTACCCTGAGGACCCCGATGAACGCGCACTCCCCGCATCCACTCCTCGCCACGCGACGCGCGGGCGTCCTCATGCACATCACGAGCCTGCCCTCGCCGTTCGGTGCGGGCGACCTCGGCATCGCGGCGCACGAGTTCGCGGATTGGCTCGCCGCCGCCGGTTGCAGCGTGTGGCAGATGCTCCCCGTCGGCCCCGTCGGCTACGGCGACAGCCCGTACTCGTCGCCCTCGTCGTTCGCCATCGAGCCGACGCTTCTTGCGCTCGAGCCCCTGGTCGCGCAGGGGCTCCTCGCGAAGTCCGACCTGCGCGTTGCGACGCGCGACAGGCGCCGACTCGGCCGCGGCGACTGCGACTTTGTCGCGAACCGGACCTTCCGCATGGCGCGCTACGCGAAGGCCGCCGCGGCCTTCCACGGCGCGAACGGCACGAAATCGCGGGAATTCAAGCGCTTCAGCGATCGCGCCTCGTGGCTTGCCGCGTGGCTCGACTTCGTCGCCGGAACCAATGCCACCGCGCGTGCGATGCATGCGTGGATCCAGTACGAGCTCGACCGTCAGTGGGCCGCGTTGCGTGCGCACTGCACGGCGCGCGGCGTGGCGCTCGTGGGCGATGTGCCCATCTTCGTCACGGCGGAGAGCGCCGACGTGCGCGCCAATCCCGAGCTCTTCCGCCTCAGGAAGGACGGCACTCCCGAAGTCCTCACAGGCGTGCCGCCCGATGGCTTCTCGGCCGACGGCCAGCTCTGGGGCCACCCGCACTACGCATGGGACGCGCACGCGAAGCAGGGGTTCGCATGGTGGATCTCGCGCATTGCCTGCGCCGCCGAGCGATTCGACCTCGTCCGCATCGACCACTTCATCGGCTTCCACAACGCGTACGAGGTTCCCGCAGGCGCGAAGAACGCACGCAAGGGCGAATGGCGCAAGGCACCCGGACGCGAGCTGCTCGCCGCGATGTCGAAGCGCTTTCCGGCGCTGCCCCTGATCGCCGAGGACCTCGGTGCGCTCACCCCCGAGGTCGAGGCCCTGCGCGACGACTTCGGGCTCGCGGGCATGCGGATCGTCCAGAACGCGTTCTGGAGCGGGAAATCGGGCGACATGCCGCACAACCACCCGTTCCGTGCGGTCGTCTACTCGGGCACCCACGACAACGAGACCACCGAGCAGTGGTGGCGCGGCCGCGACGCGGTGCAGCGCGCGCGATTCCGCGCCTACGCGGGCGATGGCCCCGTGCACCGGGCGATGAACCGCATCGTGCTCGGCTCGCCTGCTGCGCTCGCGGTGCTGCCGATGCAGGACATCCTCGGGCTCGGCGCCGCCGCGCGCATGAACCTCCCCGGAACCGCCACGGGCAACTGGGCGTGGCGCATGGAGCCCGGCATCGTCGGTGCGGCGGCAGGCAGGCGGCTCGCCGCGCAGCTTCGGGCGCTCAACGAGGCGTGCGGCCGCTGCTGATCGACTATCTTGCCGCGAATGGCCGCGAAGAAAGCCTCCACGTCTCCGTCGAAGCACACGTCTGCGTCGAAGAAGTCGACTCCCGCGAAGTCCTCGCCAACGGTCCGCCGCACGGTGGTGCCCGCGCCGATCGCGCCCGACGAGGCGCGCGCGCAGCTGCGCACCCTTGCGATGAACCTCTGGTGGGCGTGGAACGAGGTGGCGCGGCGGCCGTTCGCGGCGCTCGATCCCGTGCTGTGGCACGCGACCAAGCACTCGCCGCTCGCGACGCTTGCGCACGCAGCACCTGCGACCGTCTCGGCCGCCTGCGAGGAGCCGGGATTCCGCATCGCGCTCGCCGATGCGCGCGCCGCGCTCGCGACTGAGATGGCGCGCACGACCTGGTGGGACGACGCGTGCGCCAAGGATCATCCGCGCACCTTGATCGCATACTTCTGCTCGGAGTACGCGCTGCACGAGAGCATCCAGCAGTACTCCGGCGGCCTTGGAGTGCTCGCGGGCGACCACCTGAAGAGCGCGAGCGACCTCGGCGTGCCGCTCGTCGCCATCGGCCTCTACTACCGCCACGGCTACTACATCCAGCAGTTCGCGGAGGATGGCTCGACCAAGGTCCTCTACCCCGTGTACGACCGCGCGACGATGCCCATGACCGACACGGGCGTGGTGATCGATGTGCCCGTCGGCGCCTCGATGGTGCGCGCCAAGGTGCTGCGCATGGATGTCGGGCGGACCCGCGTGTTCCTGCTCGACGCGGACCTTGCGGAGAACGCGCCTGAGGACCGCCAGCTCACCGAGGGCCTCTACAAGGGCGAGCCCGCGCTGCGCATGCGGCAGCAGGTGCTTCTCGGCGTCGGCGGCATGATCGCGCTGCGCGCGCTCGGCATCGAGCCGTCGCGGATCCACCTCAACGAGGGCCACGCGGCATTCGCCGCGATCGAGATGCTCGCGGAGTTCCGCGCCAAGGGCATGAAGCACGCTGACGCGGTGAAGGCCGTGCGAGCGCGCGCGGTCTTCACCACGCACACGCCGGTCGCAGCGGGCCATGACCGCTACGGCGTCGACATGGTGTGCGAGGGCCTCGCGCGCACGCTCGCCAAGGGCGGCATCACGCGCGCCGAGCTCGAGGCGCTTTCCCGCGAGGATCCTGCCAACGCGCAGGAACCCGTCTGCATGACCATCGTGTGCCTGCGCCTGGCCGATCGGGTGAACGGCGTGGCCAAGCTGCACGGCGAGGTTTCCCGCGCGATGTGGCAGCAGGCCTTCGGCGCCAAGAAGGCGAAGGACGTGCCGATCGGGCACGTGACCAACGGCATCCACACCGCGACATGGGTCGATCCGAAGGCGATCGCGTTCTGGAAGGATGCATGCGGCTTCGACGCGCTCGCGGCCACGCCGCGCAACCGCGGCTGGAAGCGCGCGGTCAACGCCGATCCCGTTGCGTTCTGGGCGTTGCGCTCGTCGCTGCGTGCGCAGGTCGTGCGCTTCACGCGCGACCGCGCGGTGCGCGCGGCCGAACGGCGTGGCGAGGGTCCCGCGGGACTCGACGAACTGTCGCGCGCGCTCGACCCGCAGGCGCTCACCATCGGATTCGCGCGGCGTTTCGCGACCTACAAGCGCGCGCCGCTCCTGTTCACCGACGTCGACCGCCTGGCGGCGATCGTGGGCGATGCGCGCCGGCCCGTCCAGTTCATCTTCGCGGGCAAGGCGCATCCGCGCGATCTCGGCGGGCAGGCCTATGCGCGCAAGGTCTTCGAGATGACGCGTCATCCGAAGCTGCGCGGCAGGATCATGCTGATCGAGGAGTACGACATGGAGGTCGGTCGCGCGCTCGTCTCGGGCTGCGACGTGTGGCTCAACAATCCGATCCGCCCGCACGAGGCGAGCGGCACGAGCGGCATGAAGTCGCCGCCGCACGGCGGCATCAACTGCTCGATCCTCGACGGCTGGTGGCCCGAGGCCTTCGACGGCACGAACGGCTGGGCGATCGGCAAGGCCGACGACGGCGTGTTCAACGAGGCCGACGCGCACGGCGCCGGCGAGAAGCGCGACCTCCGTGATGCCGAGAGCCTCTACGCGCTGCTCGAGAAGAAGATCGTGCCCGAGTTCTACGACCGCGGCCGCGATGGACTGCCGCGCAAGTGGATCAAGCGCGCCCTTGCGAGCGCTGCGTCGGTGTCGGACCAGTTCTCCACGCACCGCATGGTGGGCGACTATGTGCTCAAGGCGTACGTGGATTAATCGCGGATTGATCGCGGACTGATCGCGGATTGATCGCGGATCGACCGCGGCAGCCCGGTCAGTCGAGCGCCTGCGTGAGGATCGTCGCGCCCTGCGGCTTCTCGACGTTGCCCGCGAGGATGTCGCCTACGGTCGCGCCATCGCCGTAGGTCGCGCGGTTCACCTTGGTGTCGACGGTGAAGTACACGCCGCCCACGAGAAGTCCTCCGAAGAGGCCCTCGCTGCGGATGTAGTAGTAGGTCGACGGCACGGGACCGCC
>JBIIRG010000245.1:0-4284 GCA_044341665.1 Phycisphaerales bacterium
CGGCGGTCACAACGTGAGCGAGCAGTCGATCGTGCCCGGCGAGCAGATGAAGCTCGCCGCGCGCACCTACTCGAAGCCCGTCCACTTCGAGCAGCGCGTCAACCACACCAAGTGGTGCGTCCTGCGCTGGCCGAGCCCGTCGATGGCGCAGCTCGCCGGCAAGAGCACCGAGGAGTTCGAGGACTTCTACTTCAAGGTCTGCTGCATCGACTACGCCAAGATGGACGCGGCCTGCGCCCCGCTCAAGGCCCGCATGCAGCGCGCCGACAAGGTCCACATCAAGGGCCCGGGCGAGACCGACCTGACCTTCTCGATCAAGGGCATCGGCGTCATCCCCTGCTGCGGCGAGTACAACATCCCCGACGGCGAGTGCTTCACCGCGCCCGTGCGCGACAGCGTCAACGGCGTGCTGCAGTACAACACGCCCACCGTCTACAACGGCCAGAGCTTCGAGAACATCCGCTTCGTCTTCAAGAACGGCAAGATCGTCGAGGCCACCTGCCAGGGCGACTCGAAGAAGCTCAACGAGATCCTCGACACCGACGAGGGCGCGCGCTACATCGGCGAGTTCGCCATCGGCTTCAACCCGCACATCACGCACGCGATGAAGGACATCCTGTTCGACGAGAAGGTCGCGGGATCGTTCCACTTCACGCCCGGCCGCTGCTACGAGACCACCGAGAACCACAACCGCAGCGAGATCCACTGGGACCTCGTGTGCATCCAGCGCGCCGAGTTCGGCGGCGGAACGATCAGCTTCGACGGCGAGGTGATCCGCAAGGACGGGCTGTTCGTCCCCGCCGACCTGCACGCGTTGAATCCGGACAAGCTCGGCTGACGGTGCTGCGGCCGCCAGCATGTGCATGTGTGCACGGACAGGCTCCACCGCCACGGCAGGCCGAAAAAGGACAGCGCCCTGTGTTGCACAGGGCGCCATCCCGTAGGTGTCATTCGTTTCCGCGCAGTCGTCAGCCGCGCGCGCGGTGCGCGAGGTCGCGCACCATCTGCAGCGCCGTCGCTCCGCGGGCTTCGTCGAGGCGATGCACGCCGCGCCGGGCGAAGGTCGTCATGCGCGCGTCGTGGGACTTCACGCCGCGCATCTTCATGCACATGTGCTCGCCCTCGACCATCACCACGACGCCGGCCGCATCGAGATGCTCGACGAGCGCGTCGGCAATCTGGTCGGTGAGCCGCTCCTGCAGCTGCGGGCGGCGCGCGAAGACCTCGACTGTCCGCGCGAGCTTCGACAGCCCCACCACGCGGCCGTGCTTCGGCAGGTACGCCACGTGCGCCTGGCCGTGGAACGGCAGCAGGTGGTGCTCGCACACCGAGAAGAAATTGATGTTGGTGACCGTGATGAGCTCGCCCGAAGACTGCTCGAAGGTGCGCGCGAGGTGGTCGCCGGCGTCCTCGGTCAAGCCGCGGAACATCTCCGCGTAGGCCTTCGCGACGCGCTTGGGGGTATCGAGCAGACCGTCACGGTCCGGGTCCTCGCCCACCGCAAAGAGAATCTCGCGGACGGCGCGGGCGATGCGCGCGTGATCGACCTGAGGGACCTTCGGCAGCGCACCCTCGTCAAAGCGCGAGTCGTCGTCGTGGGTGAGGTGCAGGCCGGATTGTGGGGCGATCATGGGCGTGGAGGGAATCGCCCGCCCACGGCACGCGGATTCATCCTTCGATCGCAAACACGGGAACGACACGGAGCGCCCTCGCGTTCCGCCGAACGCAAGAGCATGTCTTGCATGATCTTACGTCACTCAAACTTGCCGTCCGCCGCCTCTTCCAACTTGCGGTTGTACTCGGCGATGTCCTCGTCGACCAGCCGCTCCGCCGCCTCCTTGGCCTTCCCGAGCGCCGACTTCGCGCGCGGCTTCTCGGTGTTCTCGGGCGGATCCTCGCGGTACCCGCCGCCGCGCGGCTCATCGACTGGCTCCTGCTCGCACGCCGAGCCGACCAGCAGCGTTCCAGCCGACAGAGCCAGCGCAAGCACCCTGGCCGCGCGTCCCCGAAACCAACTGGCCGTCCTCTCATCGTCGCGCAGCATGAAAAGTGCCTCCAGGAGTGGAATCGCCTCGATCACGCGGTCGCCCTGACCGCCCAACGAACCGGCCGTACCGCCGATTCGCCGCGCCTCACGCGGGCAAGCCCCTTCCGATGCTAGCATCCTGCCCTCACTTTGGAGCCTCTATGACCACGAAGACCCTTCTCGCCGCCCTCTGCGGCCTCGCACTCACCATGACCGCTGAAGCCCAGACCGACTACACGAGCATCCCCGCCGACCCCACCGAGGTCGAGCAGACGCTCTCCGCCTCGAAGATGTCGCTCGGCCAGGCGATCGCCGCTGCCGAGAAGGCCGCAAGCGGCACCGCCGTCGACGCGCGCGCGGTCCTCGAGGGCGCCCTCCGCTACGAGGTCACCGTCGCCTCGAACGGCATCGGCCGCAAGGTCATCGTCAACGCCATGACCGGCGAGGTCAGCGCTCCGACCCTCACCATGCAGTCGGCGATGGACATCGCGAACAAGAAGCACCAGGGCGTCGTGCGCTCGGCCAGCTTCGACTTCACCGCCGAGCCCGCGGTCGCGAAGGTCATGGTCTACTCGAACGGCAAGGCCTTCGAGGTCGTGATCGACGCCACCAACGGCACCGTCACGAGCGACACCGAGAAGCCGCGCTTCCCCGGCGCGCCGTTCACGGGCGAACTCACCGAGACCCCGACCAAGCTCAAGTACATCGATCTCGTCGAGGGCACTGGCGCGATGCCGAGCGGCCCCGCCGCGACGGTCAAGGTGCACTACACGGGCTGGCTCACCGATGGCACCAAGTTCGACTCGAGCGTGGACCGCGGGCAGCCCGCGGAGTTCCCGCTCGGCGGCGTCATCCCCGGCTGGACCGAGGGCGTCGGCAGCATGAAGATCGGCGGCAAGCGCAAGCTCGTGATCCCGTTTGATCTCGCCTACGGCGAGCGCGGCCGCGGCCCGATCCCGCCGAAGGCCACGCTCATCTTCGATGTCGAGCTGCTCGAGATCAAGGAGCAGGCCGCTGCGCCCGCGACTCCGGCGATCACCACGCCGAAGCCCGCCGGCAAGTAATCGGGCCGACCGACAATCAATGCAATGCGACAAGCGGGCGAGCCTCACGGCTCGCCCGCTTTCCTTTGGCGGTGCCTGGCACCAACCTGGCACCTGCCGCGCATCCGCCTGGCAAACCAGGCACGACCCGTGCACCACATCAGCGGTTCGAGACGTGCCACGGGACCCGAGTCGCCATCCTCACGGCACTCGGTGCCTGGCATCTCCTCGGCGAACGAGGCACGTGCCGGGTTGGTGACAGGCTGGTGCCAGGCACCGGTCCTGTCACGCGCGGCTCACCGCGCCACGGCCCCCGCCTGCCCCGCGTACCGCGCCTCGATCGCCAGCACCTTCGCAAGCCGCTTCTCGTGCCGCGCCTCGTGCGTGTACTCGGCCGCGAGGTACGCGCGCACCATCTCGCTCGCAACCGCAGGGCCGACCGTGCGGCCTCCGAGCACGAGGATGTTCATCGCGTCATGCTCGACGCCCTGGTGCGCCGAGTAGGTGTCGCTGCAGTTGCCCGCGCGCACACCAGGGATCTTGTTCGCCGCGACGCTCGCGCCGATCCCCGACCCACAGAACAGCACGCCGCGCTCGACCTCGCCCTTCACGACGGCAAGCCCGAGTTTCTCGGCAAAATCAGGGTAATCCACGCTGTCCGCCGAGTGCGTCCCGAGATCGACGACCACGTGCCCCGCGGCCTCGATCTCCTTTTTCATCGCTTCCTTCAGCGTGAATCCCGCATGATCGCTCGCGACGCCGACCTTCACCGCGCACCTCCCGCAGTGCCGCGCACGCGCGCCAGGCTCTTGCGCGCCGCCTCAGCCACGCGCTCGGGCGTGAATCCGAAGTGCTTCGCGACATCCTTCGCGGGCGCGCTCGCACCGAAGCTCGTCATGCCCACGCACTCGCCGTCGAGGCCCGCGTAGCGCTCCCAGCCCCACGTCGCCGACGCCTCGCAGGTCACGCGCGCACGCACCGCAGGCGGCAGCACGCTCGCGCGGTACGCCTCGTCCTGCCTGTCGAACAGCGCCGTGCACGCCATCGACACGACCCGCGCGCGCACGCCTTCGCCGGCCAGGATCTCCTGCGCGGCAAGGCACAGATGCACCTCGCTGCCCGAGCCGATCAAGACGACATCCGGCGCGCTGCCCTCGCAGTCGCTCAGCACATAGCCACCGCGCGCGCAGCCGTCGGCCGACGCGTACTTCGTCC
>JBIIRG010000244.1:0-4284 GCA_044341665.1 Phycisphaerales bacterium
GATCAGCGGGTGGTCGTAGACGCGCACGTTGGGAAACAGCGGGTTCACCGAGGGCATTCAGGCAGAATAGTGTTGCGGTCGCGGCGATGCTCCCGTACGGTCCGCGGGCGCTCCATCCGGGGCCGATTCATCCATCCACTTCAGGAGCCGCGACATGGAAAGCTGGTATCTGCTCGATGAATCGACGGGTGTCCTCCGCACGACCGGCCCGTTCACGCGTGAGCAGCTCGAGGGCATGGCCGTCGCAGGGAGCCTCGTGCCCGAGAGCCGGGTCGCCGCCGTCGGGTCGAGCGACTGGATTCCGGCGTCGAGCGATCCAGTGCTCGCCGGGCTCTTTCGATCCGTGCCTCCCCGATCGCCCGAGCTGGTGATGCCGATGCCGGCTGGAGGCGGGTTTGCTGCGAGCAGCTTCAGCTTCGGCGCCGCATTCTCGCTTGGACTCGCGTCGTTCAAGTCGCGATGGTCGGCATGGGTGCTCCTCGGTCTCGTGTGGCTTGCCATCACGATCGCGATCAGTGTCCCGCAGTTCATCGCCAGTTTCGTCGGCGAGGCCATGAACAAGTCCGGTCAGGAGCAGGCGGGCGCACTTGTCGCGCTGCTCGGAGCCTGCGTCGGGCTGGTCCTGCAGGTCCTCGTCGGCATGCCGCTGTTCGCCGGCGCGATCTACGCGGCGGCAGCGATTCACGGCGGCGACACGCAGGTCAGCAACGTCTTCGCCGGATTCCGCCGCTACGGAGCCGCGGTGACGAGCGGGCTTCTCGTCCTGCTCATCTACATCGGCGTCGTCGTTGCCGCCTACATCCCGATGCTGCTCATGGTGATCATCGGCGCAGCCATCAGCGGCGCAGCCGGCGGAGGTCCGGGCGCTGCGGTCGCTATCTCGGCCGTGCTCGGCGTATTGGTCGGTCTCGCCGTGATCGTCGTGCTCATGGCCCTCGTCGTCATGCGCGTGCTGTGCGCGCCCGTCATCGCCATCGATCCCGCGTTCGGCTATCCCGGCGCGATGCAGGCGCTTCGCATGAGCTGGGGCCAGACCGCTGGGCTCGGATTCCCGATGCTCGGGCTGATGATCGTCACCGGAATCATCGCGGTGGCCACCATTCTCCTCTGCGTCGGCTACACCCTCATCGGCATCCCGCTGTTCATGGCGAACTTCGGCGCGATGTACCTCCTGGTACACCGCAACCGCATGACCTCTCGGCCGGCATCGATGTACTGAGGCGCGCGCTCACATCCGCTCAGGCGCCACGATCCCATACAGCGACAGACCGTCGGCGAGCACCGCGCGCGTGATCGCGCACAGGCGCAGGCGCGACATGCGCGCGGGCGCGTCGTCGGCCTTGAGCACGGGGCACGCCTGGTAGAAGCCGTTGAACAGCGTCGCGAGCTGCGCGAGGTACGCGCCCACGCGGTTCGTCTCGAGCGTGCGGCCGACGTCGAGCACCATCTGCGCGTAGCGCACGAGATGGAGCGCGAGCGCCTTCTCGGCGGGGTCGGCGAGCACAAGCGGGGCGGCTGCGATCGCCGCCGCGGATTCGCCCGATTTCGCGAGGATCGACGCGATGCGCGCGTGCGCGTACTGGAGGTACGGGCCCGTGTCGCCTTCGAACGCGACCATGCGGTCGAGGTCAAAGACGTAGTCCTTCGTCACATCACCCGAGAGATCGGCGTACTTCACAGCGGCGATGCCGACGGCGGCGCCGATCTTGGCGAGTTCGTCGGGCGAAAGCCCGTGCGTCGGCGCGTTCGGATCGGCGGCGCGGCGCACCACCTCCGCAGTGCCGCGCTCGCAGGCCTCGTCGAGCAGGTCCTTGAGCGTGAAGTTCTCACCGGAGCGCGTCTTGAGCGGCTTCTTGTCGGCGCCGAGCACCGCGCCGAAGCCGAGGTGGACGAGCGTCGACTCGGCGCCGTCCTTCGTGGTGTTCCAGCCGATCAGGCGCGCGGCGTCGAACACATCCTTGAAGTGGTCGCGCTGGCGCGCATCGACGACGTAGACGACGAGGCTCCCGTCGAGCTCATGCGTGCGGAAGCGCACGGCGGCGAGGTCGGTGGTCGCGTAGAGGAAGCCGCCGTCGGACTTCTGGATGAGCAGCGGGCGCTCGCGGTCGGCGAACGGCACGACCATCGCGCCCTTGTCGCTCTTCGCGAGGCCCGACTTCGCGAAGGCGTCGATCACGCCGCCGAGGCGGTCGCGGTAGAAGCTCTCGCCGCGGTTGTTCTCGGGACCGACCTTCACGTTGAGCGTGCGCGCGGACTCGTATACCTGCTCCATCGTGACTTCGATCAGGCGCTCCCACAGGCGCACGATCTCGGCGTCGCCCGACTGGAGGCGCACGAGCGTCTTCTTCGCGTTCTCCATCGCGGCGCGCGCGGGCTCGTACTGGATCTCGAGCTCGGCGATGCGGTGCGGGCCGCAGCGGAACTCGTAGGCGGCGTCGAGATCCGCGGTCGAGGTCTCCTTCTGCGCGCCGCGGTAGGCGACATTGAGGTCGTCGAGCGTGAGCTTTGCGAAGTCGGCCTTCTCGCGGATGAGCCGCGCGAGCGTCATCGCGATCGGGAGGCCCCAGTCGCCGAGATGGTTCTCGCGCCACACCTTGCGGCCGAGGCGCTCGAAGACGCGCGCGAGCGAGTCGCCGATGATCGTCGCGCGCAGGTGACCGACGTGCATCTGCTTGGCGACGTTCACGCCGCAGAGGTCGATGACGACTGCGTGCGGATCGGTTGCGGGCGGAATGCCGAAGGTCGCGGACCTCGAGAGTTCGTCGACGCGCGCTGCCAGGAACGCGGGGTCGAGCGTGATGTTGATGAAGCCGGGGCCGGCGACCTCGCACTTGGTGGCGATGCCCGCGAGGTCGGTGACCTTGAGGATCTCGTCGGCAAGCGCGCGCGGATTGGTCCCGCGGTCCTTCGCGAGCGACATCGCGGCGTTCATCTGGAAGTCGCCGAACTTGGCGTTGCCGCTCACGCGGATCTGCGGATCGGCGTCGGCGCCCGTGACCGTGCGGATCGCGGCGCGGAAGCGCGCATCCAGCGCGGTCGCGGGATCGCAGGAGGGGCGGGCGTTCGAGGAGTTCGCGGACATCGCCGAGGACATGGGGCGCGGATCGTATCGGAGCCTGCGCCACCCGTGCGCCGAACGGCTACGATCGCGCCCCTTCAGGAGTTGAAATGGCCGCGAAGAAGCCCGTTCTTTCCGCATCGGCGCGCAAGGCGCGCGAGAAGTTCCTGCTCGAGATCACCTCGCTGCCGACGGCCGCGGGGCGCGAGGACCGCGTGATCGAGCGGATCGAGAAGTGGGTCGCCGAGCGCAAGGCGCGGCTCGTCCTCTCGCGCGACCGCTTCGGGAACCTCACCATCGCGCGGCACGACTTCCTGCAGGCGTGCGCGCGCGGCACGAAGCCCGTGATGATCACCGCGCACCTCGACCATCCGGCGTTCGTCGTGACCGCCGTGCAGGCGAAGGGGAAGTCGGTCGAGCTCTCGCTCGAGTTCCGCGGCGGCGTGAACGACCCGTACTTCAAGGGCGCTGCGCTCGAGGTGTTCGACAAGGACACGAAGAAGAGCTTCGACGCGAAGATCGTGTCGCTCGACGCAACGACCGATCCCGCGACGAAGCCGTTCAAGACCGTCGTGGCGAAGCTCGCGAAGCCTGCGGCTGCGAAGCACATCGCGACGGGCTCGATCGCGCGCTGGAAGTTTCCCAAGGCCGAGGTGAAGAAGAGCCTCGCTCATACGCACGCCTGCGATGACCTCGCGGCGCTCGCTGCGGCGCTCGTGGCGTACGACGCGATCTCGCGCGACGAGAAGTGCGCACATGTCGCGCTGCTCTTCACGCGCAGCGAGGAGATCGGCTTCATCGGCGCGATCGGCGCCGCGCGCGAGGGCACGGTGCCCAAGGGTGCGCGCCTCGTCTGCCTCGAGAATTCCCGCAGTTTCCCGCATGATTCGCCCATCGGTGCGGGTCCGATCGTGCGCGTGGGCGACCGCCTGAGCGTGTTTACGCCCGAGCTCACCAACCGGATCGGCGACATCGCCGCGGCGCACGCGAAGGACAACGCGAGGTTCAAGTTCCAGCGCAAGCTCATGCCGGGCGGCGCGTGCGAGGCGACGGCGTTCGCGAGCTTCGGCCTCGCCTCGACCTGCGTGTGCCTGCCGCTTGGGAACTACCACAACATGCAGGACATCGACGGCGTCGCGGCTGGAAAGGCCAAGGCAAAGGTCGGCCGTGAGTTCATCTCGGTCGACGACTTCCACTGGCTCGTCGAGCTCCTCGAGGTCGTCGCG
>JBIIRG010000246.1:0-4279 GCA_044341665.1 Phycisphaerales bacterium
GCCCAGACCACGAGCATGGTCAACGGCATCAAGATGGCCATCGCCGAGGTCGGCGGCAAGATCGGTGACGCCGCGATCAGCTACGAGGACTGGGATGACGCCAGCCCGCAGCGCGGCAACTGGGATCCTGCGATCGAGGCGCAGAACGCCGACAAGGCGATCGCCGACGAGTCGGTGATGGCGTACATCGGAACCTACAACTCGGGCGCCGCCAAGATCTCGATGCCCAAGCTGAACGAGGCTGGCATCGTGATGGTAAGCCCGGCGAACACCGCGCCCAACCTCACCAAGGCGGGCTTCGGCGAGGACAACGAGCCGGCCGTGTACCGCAAGAGCGGCAAGATCAACTACTTCCGCGTGGTGCCCACCGACGACGTGCAGGGAGCCGTCGCCGCCGACTACGCCAAGGAGATCGGCGCCAAGAAGGTGTTCGTCCTCAATGACCGCGAGGTGTACGGCAAGGGCGTCGCCGGCGTGTTCGAGAAGCGCGCCAAGGAGATCGGCCTCGAGGTCGTCGGCACCGACGGCATCGACGCCAAGGCCTCGAACTACAAGAGCCTCGTCACCAAGATGAAGCAGGCCGGAGCCGACCTCGTGTACTTCGGCGGCACCACCCAGACCAACGCCGGCCAGCTTGCGAAGGACATCGTCGCGGGCGGGCTCAAGGCCAAGCTCATCGTTCCCGATGGCTGCTACGAGCAGGCCTTCATCGAGGCCGCTGGCTCGAAGGCCCTCGAGGGCCGCTGCTTCATCACCTTCGGTGGCGTCGAGGCCAAGAGCCTGACGGGCAAGGGCAAGGACTTCTACGAGAGCTACAAGAAGACCTACGGCGGCGAGCCCGAGGGCTACGCGGTGTACGGCTACGAGGCGGCGAAGGTCGTGATCGCGGCCATGCAGCGCATCCACGCCGCGGGCGGCGCGATCACCCGCGCCAGCGTCCTGGCCGAGGTCGGCAAGACGAAGAACTTCGAGGGTGCGCTCGGCACGTGGAGCTTCGACGAGAACGGCGACACGACCAACCGCACCATGAGCGTGAACACCGTCAAGGACGGCGCGTTCGCCACCGTCAAGGTCGTCAACTGAGTCTGCGCGGCGAACTGTCCCCGCCGAGCGAAACCCGAGGCCGCGACGGATGAGCGAGACCGAAGTCTTCATGCAGCAGGTCATCTATGGCCTGTCGAACGGCATGATCATCGCCCTCGTGGCGCTGGGCTACACGATGGTCTACGGCATCGTGGAGCTCATCAATTTCGCCCACGGCGACGTGTTCACGCTCGGCGGCTTCCTTGCGCTCACCATCGTGGGCGCGCTCGGCGCGGCGGCGGTCATCGACCCGAACGCGCTCGGAGAGAGCTCCAACTGGATGCTGCTCTTCGGTCTCGTGATCGGCGCAGGACTCTTCTGCGGCATGCTCAACGTGGGCATCGACCGGGTCGTCTACAAGCCACTGCGGCGGGCGCCCAAGCTCACGCAGCTCGTTGCCGCAATCGGCGTCAGCTTCATCCTCGTCAACATCGCGCTCTTCTGGGGCGGCGCACCCATGGAGGTCTTTGGCGACGGAAAGGCCGCGGCGGCGAGCAAGGACTTTCCCGAGCTCCTCGAGGGCTCGAACCTGCTCGGCGAGGAGTCGAACGTGGTCCTCCGCATGGAGGATCTCGCGATCTTCATCGTGACGATCCCGCTCATGATCGGCCTCACGCTCTTCGTCAAGAAGACCCGGCTCGGCCGCGGCATGCGTGCAACCGCGCAGAACCCGATCGCGGCGCGCCTGATGGGAATCGACACCGACCGCGTGATCTCCGCCACCTTCCTCATCGGAGGGTTTCTTGGCGGCGCGGCGAGCGTGATGTGGTCGGTCTACAACAACACGATCTCGTTCCAGATGGGCTTTCGCGCGGGCATGGATGCGTTCACCGCGGCCGTGCTCGGTGGGATCGGCAGCCTTCCGGGCGCCATGGTCGGGGGAGTCCTCATCGGGCTCATCCGCGCCATGAGCGACCAGTACATCGAGACGCGCTGGACCAACGTCGTGGTCTTCAGCGTGCTCATCCTCATCCTGGTGTTCCGCCCGAGCGGGCTGCTCGGCCTCAAGCAGCGGGAGAAGGTCTGATGGCGACGCCGGATACCTCTCCGGAATCCTCGCGGGCGCGCCGATTCAGCCTGCTCACGCGCGGCCAAGCGATCGTGCTCGCGCTGCTGGCGCTCACGCCGCTGCTCGATGTCGTGTTCCCGTCGCTGCAGCTCAGCGGCCCGATGCGGACGGTGGTCGTCTACGCGATCCTGGCGCTCGGCCTCAACATCGTCGTCGGCTGGACCGGGCTGCTCAACCTCGGCATTGCAGCCTTCATGGCGATCGGCGCGTACGCCTTCGGCATCCTCACGAGCGAGATCTATCCGTTCCAGGTCGGCTTCTGGTGGGGGCTCCTGCTCGCCGGCGCGGTCGGCGCCTTCGCAGGCTGGCTGCTCGGGGCGCCGACGCTTCGCCTGCGCGGCGACTACCTCGCGATCGTCACGCTCGGCTTCGGCGAGATCGTGCAGGACGGGCTGAAGAACCTGCCCGCGATCACCAAGGGCACCGAGGGCATCAACCCGCTGCCTGCGCCCGCGCTCGGCATCGTCGCCGTGGGCGGCGAGACGCCCGCGCGCTGGTTCTTCATCTACCTTGCGGTGCTGGCGGTCGTGGTCTTCCTTTGCCGCAACCTCGAGTTCAGCAGGCTCGGGCGGCAGTGGTTCGCGGTCCGCGAGGACGAGCTCGCCGCCCGATGCATGGCCATCGAGCCCGACAAGGCCAAGCTCAAGGCGTTCGCGGCCGGCGCCGCGCTCGCCGCACTTGCAGGCGCGCTGTTCGCGAGCCATCTTTCCTCGACCGGCGAGCCGTCGAACTACGACTTCCAGATCTCGATCCTGGCGCTGTGCATCGTGATCGTCGGCGGCATCGCGTCGATCACGGGCGTGCTCGTGGGCGCCATCGTCATGGTCGGCCTCAGCAACGTCGTCCTGCCCGCGGTCACGCAGGCGATGCAGCGCGCGGGGCTCTCGTCGACGGGCAACGTGCTCGCGTCGCCGGACAACTACAAGTACCTCATCTTCGGCCTGGCGCTCGTCCTGATGATGCGCTACCGCCCAGACGGCATCATCCACTCGCGAAAGGCGGTGCGGAAGTGAGCGCCTCGCTGATCTCGGTGCAGGGCGTGACCATGCGCTTCGGCGGCCTGACGGCCGTCAAGGACGTGTCGGTCGAGGTGGCCCGCGGCTCGATCACCGCGGTCATCGGACCGAACGGCGCCGGCAAGACCACGCTCTTCAACGCCATCACCGGCGTGTACGAGCCCACCGAAGGCCGCGTGCTCGTGTCGGGCCGCGATCCACAGCGCCAGATGTCCGGGCGCGTGATCGGCGGCGTCATCTCGGCGAGCATCGCCACCGCGCTCTTCCTTGCCATCACGGTGCGGGTCGAGACGCTCTGGCAGGCATCGATCATCGATCTCTACGAGTTCCAGAAGCCGTTTCCCTGGATGAAGGCTGCAGGGACGTTCCTCTCCACGCTCTTCGGCGGCGGATTCTGGGGGACGTGGCTTCCGCTCCTCCTCGGGGCCGTGCTGGGTGCAGCGGGGCGCCTCGTGATCTGGTCGCGCACGCGCCGCACGCCCGACGTCGTCGCAGGTGCAGGCGTCGCGCGCACGTTCCAGAACATCCGGCTGTTTCCCGAGCTGTCGCTCGTCGAGAACGTGATCGTGGGCATGGACCGCCGGCTGCACACGGGCTTTGCGAGCGCGCTCTTCGCGCTGCCCGCGGCCCTGCGCGAGCGTGCCTCCGCGCAGCGCGACGCGCTCACGCTGCTCGAGTTCGTCGGCCTCGCCGACAAGGCGCAGGACGCCGCCGGCAACCTGCCGTACGGCCACCAGCGCCGCCTCGAGATCGCGCGCGCGCTCGCCTCGCGCCCCGACGTCATCCTTCTCGATGAACCCGCTGCCGGCATGAACCCGACCGAGACGGTCGATCTCATGCGGCTCATCCGCGCCATCCGAGACAACGGCACGACCGTCGTCCTCATCGAGCACCACATGCGCGTGGTCATGGGCATCTCCGACCGCATCAACGTGCTGCAGTACGGCGAGAAGATCGCCGAGGGCACGCCCGCCGAGATCAAGAACGACCCGAAGTGCATCGAGGCGTACCTCGGCAAGGAGGACCTCGGATGACCGCTGTGTCCGGCAGCGCGCCGCTCCTCTCGGTCCGCAGCATCGTGGCCGGCTACGGCTCGGTCGAGGTCCTGCAT
>JBIIRG010000247.1:0-4253 GCA_044341665.1 Phycisphaerales bacterium
ATAGGAGGGGACGAAGAGCGCGGAGGATTCGACGCCCGACTTCGCGACGATTCGCTCGCCGGTGCGAAGGTCGACCCATTCGAAGTCGACCCGCATCCGCACCATCATCTCGTTGGCGAGGCCCGTCGCGGGGTCCTTGGAAAGCTGCACGAGGTCGACCGAGGTGATCGTGCCGCGCATCGCCGTGTCGGCGGCCGCCTCGGAGCGCACCTTGTAGGGCGTCGACTGCTCGACCTGCTTGACGAGCGCATCGGCGAGGTCGCGTTCGAATCCGCGCATCAGGCTGTCGTTGCGGAAGATGGGCAGCGCCACGCTCCGGTAGTTGGTGGGGTACGGACTGGTCGCCGCATAGCCCTCGCCAGGGCTGGAGGCGCAGGAGGCGATGGTGGCGGCAACGACCGCGGCAAGCGGCAGCAAGAGGACATGCCTCGCAGACCGCAGTGCGGCCAGCACCGTGGCTGTGCCGGCGGTCCGGTGTCGCATGGCTCGGGGCAGGGCGCTCACGTGCCGGCCTCGGCCGCGGCGGGTGGTTCTGGTGCGGCCGCGGGTTCCGCCGCAGGGGCGGTCTCATCCCACTCGATGCGCAGGATCTCGCGTCGAAGCGCACGGTAGTCGGGCGCATCCTCGATGATCGACTTCGGCAGCAGCGGCAGCACCTCGGGCATCATGCGGAGCGCCTCGAGCGCTGCGATCGACTTCGGATGCCGCTGGATCAGTCGCCGCAGGCTCAGCTCGGCCGAGATCGCGTCGCCGACCTCGAGATACCAGTTCGCCGTGGCGAGGAACTTGGCCGCCTCCGACTCCTCGATGCGCACGATCACGCTCTCGGCGCCGACCTGCTGCGCGAGCCCGGGCTGCAGCGCCTGCAGCGTGCGCAGGCGGGCACGCGCCTCGAGCAAGCCGCTCGCGTCGTACTCCGGTCCGCGAAACCCGGCGAGGTACGCGTAGATGAGGCGCAGGCGCGCCTTGCTCACCTCGGCGCTGCGCGGGAAGTTCTCCATGAAGATGCGGTAGGTCTCCGCCGCCATGATCATCTCGCGGCGGTTGAAGTAGAAGTCCGCGAGCTGCATGCAGGCGCGCTCGGCGAGCTCGCTGCCCGGAAGGCGCTCCTGCACGCGGATGAGGAGCTCCTGCGCGTCTTCGGTCGTGTCGACGATGCGCACCGTGCCGAAGAAGCGCCGCCTGAGCCCGTTGGCGTAGTCGAGCGCGATCTCGTACTGGCGCTCGAGCGCCGGGATGAAGACGGCCGTGCCCGCGTAGCGGCGGCAGATCTCCTCGTAGTCGAACAGCGCCTCGTACTCGTCTTCGCCGCGCTTGGCGTCGCCGCGGATGAGCAGCGCGTCGGCGCGGTAGCGCGACAGCGGAGAGCGCTCGAGGAAGGCGTTCGCGAGCTTCTCGGCACGCTTCGGCTCGCCTGCGATGAGCGCGCGGCGGGCGGCGAGGATCTGCGCCTCCTCGCTGGCGGGGTCGACGTCGGCGACCTTCTTCCATTGGTCGAGCGCGTCGAGCTCGTAGCGCTGCGTCTGCGCGAGGCATGTCGCGGCGCCGCACGCGACCGCGAGCACGATCGCCGTGCGGGCGACGAGCGTGGTGAGTGGAAGCGGGCGCAGTCGAACGCGAGGCATGAGGTCGCGGATGGTACGCGCCGCGCGAACCTTGCTCAAACCACACGCAGGGCGCGGGATTCGGCGGTTCCGGGGAGGTACGCTTCGCGGAATGCGCGTGGCGATCGTCTACAACCCCATTTCAGGCAGCGGCCGCGCCCGTGCCGTGGCGACGCGGCTCGAGGGCGAGCTTCGTTCGGAACGCGTCGAATCGGTGCTGGTCGAGACTCGGCCGAGCGCCGCCTCGGAGTGGCTCGGGCAAGCGCTCGATGGCGTCGAGGCGGTGGTCGTGGCGGGGGGCGATGGGGCGGTGCGGCTGGTTGCACCGCTGGCCTCGATGCACGGGCTTCCGATCTGGCATGCGCCGAGTGGCACGGAGAACCTCTTTGCACGCGCGTTCGGCATGTCTGCCTCGGGTGCCTCGGTTGCGGCGTCGCTCGCGGCGCGGCGCACCCGGGACATCGACCTCGCGAGCGCCAACGGCGAGCCATTCGCGCTCATGGCGTCGGTGGGTTTCGACGCCGATGTCGTGCACGACCTTGCGTCGTTCCGCCGCGGGGGCATCACCCACCTCTCGTACGTCGCGCCCATCCTGCGGACCGTGCGGAGCTGGCGGCCGACCGTACTCGCATGGACGGTCGACGGCGAGCGCGAGGAGCTCGGCGAGGGCATGGTGGTGATCGGCAACCTGCCCGACTACGGGATGCAGTTGAACCCCGCGGCCCGCGCTTGTCCGGACGATGGCGAGCTCGACGCGGTGTTCCTGCCGGCAGCGTCGGCGCTCGAGCTTGCAGCATGGGTGCCGCTCCTGCGGACGGGCCTGCAGCACACGCACCCGGGGCTGCGCGAGCGGCGTGGCCGGGTCATCGAACTCCACTGCGCACGCGCCAGCCGCGTGCAGCTCGACGGCGATGCGTCGCTCGGCGGCGACGGCGTGCGCCACCTGCGCGCGACCGTGTCGGGACCTGCGCTCAAGGTCCTCCTCCCCGCCTAGCCGGCAGGCGCCACCACGCCGCGCGGCTGCGGCATTCGCCCCATGATCGCGTCGGATCGCGCGTGTTCTGGCGAGAAGCAGGTTGTCGCCTCAAGTCGCCCTGTGCGTCGACCGATGGCCTCTGCGCGGATCCCCGCCCGTTCAGACGGGCAGCGATCGGCGTGGAAGTCCAACGGGTCGGAACGCGGGGTCGGCCGAAGGCGGCAGATCCCGTCTCCGAGGAGCTCAAGCCATGGCCGACAAGAAGAACGACGCCAAGACCGACGACAAGCCCGAGGGTACGGAGGCTCCCAAGAAGAAGGGCGGCATGAAGTTCGCCCTCATCACGGTGGCGCTGCTCGCCATCGAGGGTGGCGTCCTCTTCGCCGTCTTCTCGATGGGCGGTCCCAAGGACGCGCAGGCGACGCACGCCGAGCCGTCCAAGGCCGCGGATCCCGGCGACGACCCCTGTGAGGTCGCCGTCTTCAACGGACCGCTCTTCAACGACCGCACCGGCATCAACTACGGCTTCAAGGTCGAGGTCTTCGTTGCCACGAAGGCCAGGCACCGCGACGCCATCACCAAGAAGATCGAGGACAGCAAGGCCGCCCTGCGCGCGGAGATCGCAGGCATCTGGCGCATGGCGAGTTCCGACGACCTCGCCGACCCGCTGTTCGAGTCGCTCCGCCGGCGCATCGAGGCCAAGCTCATGGAGCGGCTCAATCCCGCCGACGCGGACCTTGCGAAGGGCGCGCCGCAGCCCGACGAGCATGGCGGCAAGGACGGGGGCCACGATTCGAAGGACGCTGCGCACGCCGAGGCGCCCTGCATCACCGGAGCGGTGGTCATCTCGACTCCTGCGGTGCGGCAGGAACGCTAGCCGTCGCACGTGCCCATCGACTGCATATCCATCGCGCGCCGCCCGCCTGGGCGGCGTGCGTCGTTTTGGCGCGCCCGTCCGACGGCATCCTCCGCGCAAGACCTGCCGCCGAAAGGCCGAACCTGCGGCGATGATTCTCTCATGGCGCAAGCCTTGCGCGACCGATCCAAGCCGCGCAGCGAGAGCGCCTCGAGCATGCACCTGGACAGGAAGTCCCGGGCTCGGACGCGCGGACGGCATTCAGGCGGAGCCTGAGGAAAGCCCAGACCATGCCCGACACGACGACAACCACTGCGGCCGCGGCGACCGCGCCAACCCCCGTCGGGCTGCCCGATTTCGGCGGTGGCGCTGCTGGAGGAGCCCCGGGCGCCATCGGGCTGCTGTCCGACGTACAGCTGCAGGTGCGCATCGAGCTCGGACGCACCAAGATGCTGGTCGAGGATGTCCTCAAGCTCAACGCCGACTCGGTGGTGGAGCTTGACAAGGCTGCAGGCGACCCCGTCGACATCTACGTGAATGGCCGCCGCATCGCGCGGGGCGAGGTGCTCGTCCTCAACGAGAACTTCTGCGTGCGCGTGAGCGAGATCATCGAGCCGATCGACGGCTGAAGCAGCGCCAAACCAACGGACCAGAGGGTAGGGCCCGCGTGGCGCAGGATGCGCATCGCGGGCGAAGGTCGCGGAAGGGCAACGCCCGACCCGCCTTGAACGCAACGCCCTGAATCGCAACGCCCTGAATCGCAACGCCAGGATGGCACATGCGGAGCTCGCGACACATCTTCCTCGCGCTGATCGTT
>JBIIRG010000248.1:0-4249 GCA_044341665.1 Phycisphaerales bacterium
GGCCCGTGCGCGCGGTGAGGCGCCAGTTGAGGAGCCGCACCGAGTCGCCCGGGATGTAGGGCCGCGAGCTTGCGTACTCGAGGCCGCTGCCCACGAGCCGCGACGTGTCGCTGCCGAACGCGAGGTCGTCGGCCAGCCTGCGGATGACGATGTCGAAGTCGCCGCGCGCGAGCGACTCGGGCGCGGGGAGATCGAGGTCGGTGCTGGTGTCGCTCGTCGCGGGCATCGCGTGGTCAGGCCATGTTCGAGAGCAGCTCGCGCAGCACGCCCTGCGCCGTCCTTCCCTGCGCGAGCGCCTCGTAGGTGAGGCGCATGCGGTGCAGGACGACGTCGTCGGCGAGCGCGAAGATGTCCTCGGGAATCACGTAGTCGCGGCCGTGGATGAACGCGCGCGCACGCGATGCATGCGTGAGCGCAAGCGCCGCGCGCGGGCTGCAGCCGAGCTCGATGTCCTTGTGGCGGCGCGTGAGGTTCACGAGCTCGACCACGTCGCGCACGAACACGTCGCTCACGTGCACGTGCTGCACGGCGGCCATCGCGCTCGTCAGGTCGCCCACGTGCATGCGCTGGGATCCGTCGATCGCGTCGAAGGCCGACATCGGCACCGCGCCATCTCCCTGGCGCTTGAGCTTGAGCGCGAGGCTGCGGCGCACGACCTCGGCCTCGTCGGCGGGCGCGGGGTACGACAGCCGGTGCCGCAGCATGAAGCGGTCGAGCTGCGCCTCGGGGAGTTCGAACGTTCCCGCCTGCTCGACGGGGTTCTGCGTGGCGATCACGAGGAACGGCGCGGGCAGGTCGTGCGTCGTGTCGCCGATCGACACGCGGCGCTCCTGCATCGCCTCGAGCAGCGCCGACTGCACCTTCGGGCTCGCGCGGTTGATCTCGTCGGCGAGCAGCAGGTTCGTGAAGATCGGCCCCTTGTGGATGCGGAACTCGCCCGTCTTCTGCTCGAGGATTTCGCTGCCCACGATGTCGCTCGGCAGGAGGTCGATCGTGAACTGGACGCGCGCGAACCGGAGGTCGATCGCCTTCGCGACGCTCTGGACGAGCAGCGTCTTGGCGATGCCGGGCACGCCTTCGAGCAGGAGGTGGCCGCCCGTCAGGAGCGCGATCAGCACGCGTTCGACGACGGCGTCCTGGCCGACGACGGTCCTCGCGACCTGCGTGCGCACGTGGTCGACGAACGGCGAGCGTCCCGTGATGGTCGAGTGAGAGAGCGCGGTCATCTTCAGCGGGCCTCTTCCGAAAGCAGTTTCTCGATCAGTTCCTTGGCCTTGTCGAGCTTGACGCCCGCGGCGCGCACGACGCCGTTCCGGTCGATCACGACGGTCGCGGTCGGAAAGCGCACGCCGAACGCGCGGGCGGTGCGCCCCTCGGGCGCGGGCTTCTTCGCGTCGGGCGCCTCGCCGTCGGCCGGAGGATCCGCGGGTCGGTCGTGCGCGAGCGGGATCGCCGACTTGAGCGCCGCAAGCGCGTCCTGCGTGGGCTTGATCGCGCCATTCGCGTCGGAAAGGACGGCGAACGCAACGCCCTGGCTCGCGAACTCGCGCTCAAGCTCCGCGAGTTTCTCCATCTGCGCGCGCGCGAGCGTGCCGCCGCCGCGCGTGAAGTGGAGCACCGTGACCGTCCCCTTCATGCGCTCGGCAGTCAGGGGCGCGCCCACCCACGCCTGCGCCTCGATCGCCGGCGCAGGCTTGCCCTCGACGGCGCGCATCGAGGCGGGGCGCTTGCCGCCGCCTGCGTAGAACTCGGGCGAAAGGCCCGAGCCTCCGCTTGCACCACCGCCCGGCGCTGCGCCGCCGCCTTCCTTGAGCAGCATCTCCACGACCTTGGCCACGTTGTTCGGCATGAGCCCCGCGGCGCGCACGATGCCGTCGCGGTCGATGACCACGTAGGTCGGCCAGAACTGCAGGTTGTACGCCTTGGTGCTGGCGCCGCCCTTGTCCTTGGCCACGGGGTAGTTGATCTTCTTCTCCTTGACCACTTGCGCGGCGCGATCGAAGCCGGCGTTCGCGTCGTGCACGCCGATGAAGACGAGTCCGTCGTCCTTGTGCTTGCCCACGAGCTCGACATTCTCGGGAATCGCCGCCATGCACGGGCCGCACCAGGTGGCCCAGAAGTCGACGACCACGACCTTGCCGCGCTGCTCGCTGAGTTTGACGCTGTCGCCGATCCACGACTCGAGCTCGAGCTCGGGCGCGGTCTTGCCCTCGAGTTGCTTGAGCGGAGCGGGGCGATTGGCGCCGTCGAAGAACCACTCGTCGGGAATCGCAGGCGGCGCGGCGAGAGCAGGCGAGGCTGCGAGGCTTGCGGCGAGCGCGCACCAGACGGTGAGGAGGGCGGCGAATTGGCGCATGGAGCGACATTGAACCGCAAGCGCAGGATGAATCCGCCGAGCCGTATGCGGAAATCGCGAAAATGGGCGCATCAACGCCTCGGCAGGCAGCGGGGCGCACGACTGGCGCTCAGGCTCGGGCCGGGGTCTTCCGCGCCGCATTCGCGCGCGCCCAGAGGATGGGGACGGCGACCGACCAGAAGGGAAAGAGCCCGATGCCCGGAGTCGCCTCGGCAATGAAGGCGGCGAAGAGCTCCGCGCTGACACCGCCCAGGCAGAGCGCGATCACGAACGCGACGGCGAAGTCGGTCACGACGGGGACCGCCTCGCCGAGCCACCAGAAGAGGAGGTCGGCCGCGAGCGCGACGCACATCGCGAGGATGAAGCGCCCGCGGGAGGCCTTTGGGGGTCGCGTGAGCGCGCCGAAGAAGGCGGCGAGAAACGACGCGGGCTTGTTCGGCGACGGCTCCGACACGGGCGGCAGCATAGTCCGTCAGGACGTGCGCCATGCGAGCTCGGAGCCCAGTTGTCTGGCGAGTCGTTCGGCCGCGCGGCGCGCCGAACGCTCGGCGCTGCGCTGCGCGACGGCTGGCTCGTGCCACATCTGCGCAACGCGGAGGACGCCCGCGTCTCGGTCGGAGGCGAGATCGAGCCGCGCCACGAGCCGTTCGCCGACGAGGACGGGCATGGTGTAGTAGCCGTGCACACGCTTGGCCGCGGGCACGAACGCCTCGAAGCGGTAGTCGAAGGCGAAGAGCTCCGCGAGGCGTGCGCGTTCGCGGATGAGCGGGTCGAAGGGCGCGAGAAGCCGCGGCGTCGCGTCGATCTCGATGCGCGCGGCGGCGCGCTTCCAGTCGAGCCGGGCGAAGCCCGGCCGCGGCGCGCGTCCGCCCCGCTCGAGCCGGACGGATGCGATTTCACCTTGCTTTGCAGCCTTCGCACACCACGCGCTCGCCTCGCTCGGCGTGATCGCCCACAGGTAGTGTGCGATCTCGCGCGACGTCGCGGCGCCGAGCCGCTCGAGCGCAGCGTTGCACGCCCACGAAACGAGGTCCTCGCGCGGAGGTGGCTCGGGAAGCGGTCCGTGCACGCGTTCCGCGAGGTCGTAGATCTTCTCGAAGCCCCGTCGCGCATGGATCGCGACCTCGCCCGTGCGCCAGAGGAACTCGAGCGCAGCCTTGTGCGGCGACCAGTCCCACCAGCCTGCGCCCGCGCGCGGCGGCCGCGGGAAATCGCGTGTCGCGAGCGGGCCGCGCTCCTCGAGTGCAGCGCGGACGTCGGCGATCGTCTTCCTCCAGCTGCGCCCGAGCCGCTCGCGCATCCACGCGCTCTCGCGCAGCCGCCCGCGGCTCCGCTCGAATCGGTGCGTCCACCACGGAAGCCAGTCGCTGCGGATCACGCTCGCGTCATGCGTCCAGTGCTCGAACAGTGCGCGCGACTTCTCGGTGTGGTGTGCGAGCTGCGCTCCGTCGTAGCCGTCAAGCCGGGCGTGCATGATCAGGTGATGCGCGCGCTCGACCGAGTTGATGCTGTCGACCTGCACGAAGCCGAGCTCGCGCACGAGCGCGATCACGCGCGCCTTGGTCGCCCGCGCGGGCGCACGGTCGAGCGCGCAGCCGGCGAGGAGAAGACGCCGCGCGGCGGCGGCGGGGACGAGATCGGAGGCAAGTCTGCCGGGGCGGCTGGTCATGTCGTCACCGTGCCATCATCGGGCGGCTCGCCCGCGTGGTCCGCCGCGAGAGCCCGCGAGCGATGCGATTTCGCGCAGGAAACGGTCGATTCCGCACGAGAGCCGATGCTTGTCGCCCGCATCGGCTGCGACCTGCGAGACGAGGATCGCCCGCGTGGCGGAGACCATCGCCGCGCATTTCTCGAGCCGCGCGAGGTCGTGCGGCGACGGATCCGAGGTCAACT
>JBIIRG010000099.1:0-10498 GCA_044341665.1 Phycisphaerales bacterium
AAGTCGCTCGTGGTCTCCGTGAAGGAGGCGGGTCGCGAGAAGGACGTGGTGGTCAAGTGGTCCGACATCAAGGAGCTCTCGGTGGATGGCGCGAAGCCTTCCTCGAAGCCGACTGCGAAGCCCGCGGCGACGCCGTCGAAGGACGCCGCCGCCGCGCCCGCGACCGGGACGAAGACCGCCGACACGAAGCCGACGGACACTGCCGCCGCCGGCGACAAGAAGACCGTCTTCATCATGCCGTGGGAAGGCACCGTCGGCATCGGCGCGCGCCATGACGAGATCAAGCGCATCGCCGCCGAGGCCGACAAGATCGGTCCTGGTCAGATCATCGTCCTGCAGATCATCAGCCCGGGCGGCCTGGTGATCGAGGGCGACAAGATCGACGAGACGCTCAACGAGCTCAAGAAGCGCCACCGCGTGATCGCGTGGATCAAGGAGGCGATCTCCGCCGCGGCGTTCACCAGCCTCCACTGCGAGGAGATCTACTTCATGCGCGTCGGCACGATCGGCGCGATCACCATGTTCGCGGGCACCGAGTCGATCAAGGGCTCGGAACTCGACGCGTGGGTGAAGAAGGTCGGCGACGTCGCGCAGGAAGCCGGTCGCAGCCGTTGGATCGGCGAGGCGATGGTCACCAACGCGCCGCTCCTGAGCTATGACCGCGACGATGACGGCAACGTCACGTGGTACAACACGCTCGAGGGCAAGTACGACCTGTCGGACGCCGAGCAGAACCTGACGCTGAACGCCGACACGGCGCTGCACTGCAAGTTCTCCGACGGCACGGCCGACACGGTCGAGGAACTCCTCGCCCTCCTGCACCTCGACAACGGCAAGGCCATCGTCTCGAACGTCGGGTTCAAGATCCACGAGACCTGGCAGAAGACGCTCAACGACTGCCTCGAGGACAAGACGCGCATCATCCGCGATGTGATGAACCCCGCTGGCTCGGACAACGCCGCGCAGATCGGCAGCCAGATCAAGGCCATCCGGAAGCTGATCGAGTGGTGGGACAAGTGCCCGCCGTGCCTCCAGTACGAGAGCCCTCCGGTTCCCCCGAAGGAGCAGCTGGAGAAGCAGATCAAGCAGCTCCAGAAGCAGCTCGGCGAGATGCAGCGGCAGAACCGCGGCTGAATCCGCGACTGGTGCAGGCTCCCATCCCAACGACCGAACCGACCGCCGAGGAGTGATCCTCGGCGGTCGTGCTTTCAGAATCCGCCCCGGCACGGAGGTGGCGTCGAACGTCGACGGGGCGCGGCCGAGTGCCGCTGCCCGACGACCCGCGGTCCGCACCGTCGCGGCGCCGAAACCCCGCGCACGCCCACTTGCGCCGCTCGATGAAATCGCGTGCGATGCGCGGATGAGCACGGCAACGCCTCCGACCGACCCGTTCACACCGTACCCCGACGCGGGAGACACCCGCTACCAGAGCTGGCCGTTCATCTTCGGCGCGCTCTCGCTGGTGGTGGCGGTGTTCGGCATGTGCATGCAGGCCTTCGCCATCGCGGGCATCTTCGCCAACTCGGCGATGATGGGCCTTGCCGGCATCGAGGCTTCGCCTCCGCCCGACATCGTCGTGTGGACGGGCGGCGTGCAGTCGATCATCCTCTGCCTGCTCGGCATCCTGCTCGGGGTGGGCGCGACGATGCTCCTGCTCCGCAAGCCGCTCGGCGCCAAGCTCGTGCTCGCATGGGCGGTCGCGCGCCTGGTGATGGTGGTGGTGGGCATCGGCCTCGCCGTCCTCACCATCAAGCCGCAGTCCGAGTGGGCGGTCACGCTCACCAGCGAGATCCGCGAGTCGATGCGCTCGAAGGGCGTGAAGGAAGACCAGTTGCCTCCGCTTGTCGACGAGCAGAAGGCACAGGCCGACGGGATGCGCAACATCGCCATCTTCAGCGTGGCGTTCTCGGTGTGGCCATTCGTGATGGCGTGGGTGCTCACCCGCCCGCGTTCCAAGGCCGATGTCGCATCGTGGGCCGCGGCGAGCCAGCCGGGCGCGCAAGTGCTCTCGATGCCGGAATAATGCCCGCGCAGCCGCGCGTCGGGGGCATCAGCCCACTTCGCGCCGCTGGAACAGGGCCGTCGCCAGCGCAAGCAGCGCCGTCACCATCGCAAGGGCGTAGGGCACCACGAGCCCGATGTACTCGCTGGGGATCGCGCGCTTCTGCGTGAGCGCGTCGGACAGCCAGAACAGCTGGAAGTTGGGAAGCGCGGTGCGCACGGCGCCCAGCGACCAGATCCACGCCTGTGCAGCCGCACCGGCGGGGGCCTCGGCCGCCGCGGCGGCGAGCGTGCGTCCGAGCATCCAGTCGGACAGCAGGCCGAGCACGAACACGCCGATCACGATCACGAGCGTGAGCACCTGTCCGAGCCGCGTGCTTGCTGCGATCGCGATCGAGTTGAGCACGAGCGTGGCGAGCGAGATGACGAAGAGACCCTTCCAGATCTCGGGCTCGAACTGCTTGCCGAGCTCGACCGAGTTCCACTCCGCATCGAAGAAGAGCGCGCCCACGTACGCGAGCCCGAGCAGGGGGATCGCGGAGAGCAGCCACCACGCCGCGAAGCTGCGGCCGTAGAAGTAGTTGATCCAGGTGCCCACCCCGAACGCCGCGACCAGCGCGGTCACGCCGAAGATGATCACCGGCATGTGCAGGGGATCGCGGGCGGTCTGGAGCGTGCCGTGCATCTCGACGAGCATGAACACGAGCGCGAGGTAGGTGAACGCGATGAGCATCGCGCCCGAGACGCCCAGGAACTTGCCCACCACGAACACCGGCCGCGCGACGGGCTTCGAGACGACCGTCAGGACGGTGCGGTTCTCGATCTCGCGGGCGATGACGTTGGTCGCGATGAAGGACGCGAGCACGGCCGTCGACAGGAACACGGTCGAGAGCCCGATGTCGACGAACATCCGCTGGTCGTCCTGCATGGTCCAGCCGCTGAGCGGGTTGCTGAGCACCACCAGCAGGGTCGCGGCGAGGCACACGATCAGCACGATCGGCTGTCGGATCGACTCAAGCAGCGTGTTGCGGGCGATCGCGAGGAGTTGCTCGAGGATCGACATAGGGGCGGGGAGCGTAGCCGAGGCGGGCGGGGGAGGCGAATGGCAGGCCGCGCGCGGTGCGGTCGCCGCAGAACTGCGCCCGCACGGGTGGACGGCGAGCGGGGCGAGAACGTCGCGGGCCCGCGCGCGGTTCGGCGAACCGATGCACGATCAGGACGCGTACCGTACAGTACCCCGCCCGTCGGGAAGGTCTTCGGACCCACCCCCTCGTCGGGTCATTTCTCCCCCCGCCCGCTCGGATGACGCCTCCCACCCCAACGGCGCGCCGCCTGCGGGACACCAGTCCGATCCAGTCTGAAGACAACGATGCGTATCGACCACCATGCCTATCAGCGGGCCACGGGCGTTGCCGCCGCGGGACTGTTCGCCCAGCTCGTGATCGCGCTGCTGCTCCTGATCTTCGGCAAGGCGACCAACGACACGACCGCCGTGGTCGCCTCGGCGTGGGCGTTCTCGGGACTGGTGGTGTGGCTCGGCCTCATCGTCACCTTCCACCAGCATCGCCTCGAGCGGCTCGAGAGCCTGGAGCTCGACTCGACGTCCCGCGTGGACGACTCGGGCCGGCTCTTCTCGAACGACGAGGCGCGCGTCGCCCGCAAGCGGCTCGGCCTGATGCACGCGGTGCTCATGCCCGTGCTGAGCGTGCTGTTCGCGGCGCTCCTGATCGGCTCGGCGGTCTTCATCCGCAACTGGATGAACCTCGAGGGCGACAGCAACGCCGACGTGGGCGACTTCTCGGTGTCGTCGGCGCTGGGCTGGCAGCTGGCCGTCGCGTTCAGCATCGCGCTGCTCTCGTTCATCTTCTCGCGGTTCCTCGCGGGCATGGCGGTGCAGCCCGCATGGGCCAACCTGCGCGGCGGCGCCGGCGTCATGGTCGGCAACGCGCTGGTCACGCTCGCGCTTGGGATCGGCAGCGTGGTCGAGATCCTGCGCGACCAGGCGCAGTCGCAGGGCGTCATGCGCGCGATCGTGTGGGGCATCGCCGTCTTCATGGTGGTGGTCGCGTCCGAGACGCTGCTCAACTTCCTGCTCAACCTCTACCGTCCGCGCCGCGCGGGCGAGACCCCGCGCCCCGCGTCCGACTCGCGCCTGCTGAGCCTGCTTGCCGCGCCCGACTCGATCGTCCGCTCGATCAACGAGGCGGTGAACTACCAGTTCGGCTTCGACATCACGAGCTCGTGGGGCTACCAGCTCCTGCTGCGGAACTTCGTCAAGCTCTCGGCGATCCTGGTGCTGGTCGTGGTGGCGCTCACCACGCTCGTGATCGTGGAGCCGCAGGAGCAGGGCATGCGGCTGCGCTTCGGTGCGCCCGTGGGCGAGGTCTATCAGGGCGCGCCGATGGTCAAGCTGCCGTGGCCGATCGACGCCGCGGTGGTCGAGGACGTGAACCGCGTGCGCGAGCTGCCCGTCGGCAAGCCGAGCGACACGCGCAAGCTCGATGTCATCGTGTGGGGCGAGGAGACGCCCGAGGTCGAGGTGACGGGCAACCTGTTCCTGGTGGGCGCGGGTGCGCGCGACCGCTCGGTGTCGGGCCAGGCCGATGGCGGCGTGGATGGCGAGGCCGCGGCGACCGATCAGTTCTCGGTGGTCGAGGCCGACATCATCCTGCAGTACCGCGTGCGCGACCGCCAGCTCGACAAGTACCTCGAGTTCAGCAACGACACGCGCGCGCGGCGCTCGCAGCTCGGCATGCGCGAGCGCGCGCTCAAGGCGATCGCCCTGCGCGAGGTCACGCGCGCGATGAGCGTGCGGTCGCTCGACGAGGTCCTCTCGCCGCCCACCGACAAGCCGCTCGTCGACGTGCTGGCGCAGGCCATCCAGTCGGCGTTCGACGCTGCCGACTGCGGCGTCGAGGTCGTCGGCCTGAGCATCCCGCGCCTGCGCCCGCCGGGGCGCGAGGGCGGGAAGTTCGAGGAGCTCTCCATCGCCCGCCAGAACGGGCGTCGGCAGCTCGAGGACGCGCAGAGCACCGTCAACACCAACATGAGCCTGATCGTGGGCGACGTCGCCCGCGCCAACGAGGTCTTCCAGGGCATCCAGGAACTCGAGCGGCTCGAGCAGGCCGCGAAGGGCGGCGACGTGTCCGCCGCCGCGCAGGCCAACGCGCTGCGCGCACGGCTCGAGCAGACCGTGCTCGACTCGCGCGCCCAGGCCGCCAGCGTGATCTCGGGCGCGCGCGCCATGCGCTGGAACGCGCTCATGGATGCGCAGGCCATCGCGCAGGATGTGCTCGGCCAGGCGCCTGCGTGGTCGATCGACCCTGCGCTCTACCGCGCGCGCCGCAGCATGGAGGCGCTCGGCGAATCGCTCGCCTCGGTGCGCGCCAAGTACATCCTGCTGCCCGACGCCGAGCGCGTGCGCCTCGATGTCGAGATGCAGGAGACGACCAGCGGCCTCAACCTCGCCGAATACCTCCAGAAGGACGACGCGGGCGGCGGCGGCTGAGCCGGGTGCTCGCCGACTCGCCCCTTCCTCGACGACCTTCGACCCGAACAGACCAGACGCAAGCGCCACCAGCCAGAGACAGCCATGAACAAGCGCTCCTCAGCCATCGCCCTCGGAATCGCCATCCTCGCCGTGCTCGTGCTCTACAGCACGACCTATACGGTCAACTTCCACGAGATCGCGATCCAGACCCGCTTCGGAAAGCCCGCCGGCGTGCAGCGCGAACCGGGCCTGCACGTCAAGCTCCCGTTCTTCATCGACTCGGTCACCAAGATCGACCGCCGCAAGCAGTTCGTCGAGAGCCCGCTGGTGCAGGCCGCGACGCGCGACGGCCTCCAGGTGATGGTGCAGGCGTACCTCTTCTGGCAGGTGAAGGCGACCGACGACGACGCGCAGGCGTTCTTCGTCAGCTACGGCGGCTCGCTCGACGAGGCGAGCAAGGACCTCGAGCAGACGCTCTCGGGCGCGGTGAAGGCCGTGTCGGGATTCAACTTCGACGAGCTCGTCGGCCCCAACGCCAAGCTCGCCGAGGCGGAGAAGGCAATCCTCGCCGGCCTCGCGGGACAGACCAAGGTCGGCGTCGAGCCGCTCTCGGTCGGACTCTCGCAGGTCGTGCTGCCGCAGAAGACGACCGTGAGCGTGCTCTCGCGCATGAGCGAGGTGCAGAACACGCTCGCCAAGCTCGAGGCCGCCAAGGCGACCTCGCAGGCCGAGGCGCTCAAGAGCCAGGCGTCGAGCCAGGCCGACACGATCCGCGCCTTCGCCACCCAGTGGGCGTCGCGCATCGAGAGCAAGGGCAACGCCGAGGCGACCGTCTACTACGAGCGCATGAAGGAGCACGCCGAGCTCGCCACGTTCCTCGCGTGGATCGACGCGATGCGCGCCGGCCTGCGTGGATCGACCACCTACGTGGGCGACACGAGCCAGGCTCCGTTCCACCTGTTCGACCTCTCGACGCGCGTTGATTCGGCGGGCATTCCCCAGCCGCGCGGCAACGCGTCGGCGGGCACGGAGGATCGCCCATGAGCGACGCGCCGAACAGCACCGACCCGGTCGGTGGCGGCGAGCCGCTCGAGACCGAGGCGCCGCGCCGCGCCGCCAGCGCGCGCTTCGAGGTCGCGGGTCGCGACGACCTCGGCATGCGCGACGCGCTCGACCCGGCGACGCAGTCGCTCGGCGACGCGCTCAAGCTCTCGTACCGCATCCTCCAGGCGGGCATCGTGGCGCTCGTCGTCGTGTTCCTCTTCTCGGGTTTCCAGTCGGTGCCCGAGGGATTCACGGGTGTGAAGACCCTGTTCGGGGCCGTTGCAGGCGACGAGGGCGAGGAGCAGGTGCAGCCCGGACTGCAGCCGTTCTGGCCGTATCCGATCGGCGACCTGCAGGTGTTCGAGCAGCGCCGCACCATCCGCCTCGACCGCGAGTTCTGGCCGGCCGCCATGCGGCAGGGCGATGAGCGGCAGAAGACGATCCAGGAGCAGATCGACTCGGCCGACCCGAACTCGGGCCTGCGGCCCGGCTCCGACGGCTCGCTGCTGACCAAGGACGGCGACCTCGTGCACGCGCAGTTCGAGGCCGAGTACATCGTCGTCGACGCGGTCAAGTACCTCGAGTCGACGGCGCCTCAGTTCGGCGATCGCATCGTGGCCGCGGCGGTCAAGCAGGCCGCCGTCGAGGCCGCGAGCACGTTCACCCTCGCCGAGTTCACCGACACGCGCGACACCGTGGGGCCTGCCGTGCGCGAGCGCGCCCAGCGCACGCTCGACCGGCTCGAGGTCGGCATCGAGCTCGCGAGCGTGCGCGGCACCGAGCGCATCGCGCCGCTCACCGTGCAGAACCGCCTGCGCGAGGTGCAGTCGGCGCGCGAGAACTCGAAGGGCGAGGTCGAGCGCGCGCGGCAGAACGCGGTGACGATCCTGACCCAGATCGCCGGCGGCGAGGTGTACTCCGACCTGCTGGCGCTGATCCGCAGGTACGAGGAGGCCCTGGAGTCGGGGCGTGCCGCCGATGCGGAGGCGATCCTCGGTCAGCTCGGCGCGCGCATGGAGGCGCCGGACGTCGGCGGCGAGGTCTCCAAGATCATCGCGCAGGCGCAGGCCTCGCAGGCGTCGCTGCGGGCGCGGCTCGAGCGCGACAGCAAGCGCGTCGAGAGCCTTGCGGCGAGCTTCAAGGAGTCGCGCGGGCAGGTCGTCAAGCAGCTCTGGCTCGACGCGGTGCGCGAGGCGCTCGAGAACCCGCAGGCGGAGATGTTCGCGTCGCCGCTCGCGCTCGGCGAGCTCAACCTCAAGATCAAGAGCTCGAACGACATCATGCAGCTGCGGCGCCAGGCCGAGCTCGACCGCAAGAAGGCCGAGGAGGCCGCGCGCGCCGCGGGCACCTTCTACGCGCCCAACAGCGAGCAGATCTTCATCAATCGTGCGGGACGTCGCCTCAAGCGCGACGCGACGGGCGGCGTGGGCCGCTAGCGCCGAAGCGACGGCGTGACGGTGGAACCGAGAGGACGCATCATGGCAACTCCCGCGAAGACATCCGAAAGCACCATCGTCGAGGCCGTCGGCCTCACGAAGACCTTCAGCGACTTCTGGATGCGCGCCACGGCGCGCGCCGTCGACGGGATCGACTTCCACATCGACCGCCACGAGATCTTCGGCCTGCTCGGCCCGAACGGCTCGGGCAAGTCGACCACGATCAAGATGATCCTGGGCCTGCTGCACAAGTCGCGCGGCAAGCTGGTCGTCTTTGGCCGCGATCCGAGCGATGTGGCCGTCAAGCGCAAGATCGGCTACCTGCCCGAGGAGACGTACCTCTACCGGTTCCTCAACCCGACCGAGACGCTCGACTACTACGGCAAGCTCTTCGGGCTCGACCGCCGCACGCGCCGCCGCCGCACCGAGGAGCTGCTCGACATGGTGGGGCTCACGCAGGTGGCGCACCGGCCCGCGGGCGAGTTCTCGAAGGGCATGGCGCGGCGCCTCGGCCTCGCGCAGGCGCTCGTCAACGATCCCGAGCTCCTCATCCTCGACGAGCCGACCTCTGGACTCGATCCGCTGGGAACGCGGCAGGTCAAGGACCTCATCCTCGAGCTCGGGCGGCGCGGGAAGACGATCCTGCTGACCTCGCACCTGCTGGCCGACGTCGAGGACGTGTGCACGCGCATGGTCATCCTGTACGGCGGAAAGATCCGCGCCCAGGGCACCGCGGGCGAGCTGCTCGCCGACAGCCAGCGCACGCTCATCCGCGCGCCGCGGCTCGACGAGAAGACGATCCGCGCCATCGACGAGACGCTGCACCGCGTGCAGGGCGTGGGCATCGAGTCGGTGTCTGCGCCGCGCCAGAGCCTCGAGGAGCTCTTCCTCGACATCGTGGAGCGCGCGCGCGCCGAGCAGATCGCGACGAGCGGAGCCCAGTCGGGCGGGCGCATCGCGTCGTTCCTCCAGGACGGCGAGGGTGCGGCCGCCGGCACCGAGATGGTGGAGCAGCTGGTGCGGGCGTCGGCGCAGCCGGCAGCCGCGGCGGCCAAGCCCGTCGAGCAGCCCGCAGCGCCCTCGAAGTCGGCCGACAACGCGGTCCTCGACTCGCTGCTCGCGCAGGCGAAGCCGGCTGCGACGCAGCCGCCGGCCGGCGCGCCTGCAGCGCGCAAGCCGAACGGCACCGCCGCAGCCGACGTCGACCGCGGGCTGATCGACTCGCTCCTCGATGACGCAGGCCGCCGCGACGACACGCGCGGGGAGGGCCGCGGGTGAGCGCGCTGCGCGTCATCCAGGAGAAGGTCACCGACCTCGGCCGCACGCGCGCCTTCCGGCTCGCGGTCGCGGTGGTGCTGTCGGTCGCCACCGCGGTAATCGCGGTCGTCTTCTCGAACGAGGCGTGGCGGCTGCACAGCATCTCGAAGCGCGTGCCCGACATCCTGGCCACGGCCGACCTCGCGGCGCGCAACGCCGTCGCGACGGAGCTCGTGACCAAGGGCACCGTCACCGTCGACGGGCTCGTGATCGGCAACGAGGCGCTCGCCAAGCGCATGGAGCTCATGTTCACGCCGCAGGGCAAGCTCGAGAAGATCGGCGAGGCGGCGTCACTGCTCATCGCCACCGAGCGTCCCGCGTGGCTGCCCGTGCCCGTGGCGCAGGAGCCGTCGCTCGCGCTCGGTGCGGCGGCGGTGGTGATCGCCGTGGTGCTCCTCGCCTGCTGGACGGGCATCGCCGTGCAGCTCGTGGCCGTGCTCCTCGCGAGCGCCCTCATCGGCGCGGCGTTGCTCGCCGTCTCGAGCGCGCATCTCGCAGCGAGCATCGCTGCAATCCCGCTCCTCCTCTTCACCTTCTCGCTGGTCGTGCACCTGACGCTCGTCGTGCTCGACCGCCCGAGCCCGATGTGCGCGGTCGCAGGCACGGTGGTGCGCGAGTCGATGCGGCTCAAGATCGCCGTCGCCTTCGCCGCGCTCGCGGTGATCGCGATCCCGCTGCTCCCGCAGGCGATCGACCCCGCGACGCCGCTCCGCTACCAGGTGCAGACGTTCCTTTCGCGCTCGCTCGACACGATGTACCTCGTGTGCGCGTTCCTGACGGTGTTCCTCGGCTGCGCGACCACGGCCTTCGAGATCCGCGACCGCCAGGCATGGACCACGCTCACCAAGCCCGTGTCGCGGCTGTCGTGGCTGCTCGGCAAGTGGCTCGGCATCGTGGCCCTCAACGTCGCGATCCTCCTCACCTGCACCATCGCGATGTACGCGTTCCTGGCGCAGGTGCGCTCGCGGCCGTCGCAGGATGTCTTCGACGCCATGGCCATCGAGGAGGAGGTGCTCGTGGCGCGCGTGGGCAGCCTGCCCGAGTACGAGCGCCTCTCGACCGAGCGGCTGCGCGAGCAGGTCGATGCGCGCATCAAGGCCGACCCGAACATCCAGGCCGACCTGCGCGAGGGCGCCCGCACCGAGATCGACGTCCGCAAGACGCAGGCCAAGGCCATCCTCGAGGAGTACGGCAAGGTGCAGCGCACCGT